>JAUNMP010000009.1:0-30666 GCA_030537465.1 bacterium | reverse complement strand
CGTGTCGTGTGTGGGGGGGGGGCGAGGTGTTCTGCGGGGGGGTCTGGGGGGTAAGGGTGAGAAGGTTGAGAGGGGAGAGAGGGTTGTGAGGGTTGTGAGGGTTGTGAGGGTGAGGGTGAGGGTTGGAGGTCCCTTTCGAGGATGCAGCCGGTGTAGCACCAGATTGTCTTCGTGTCGCCGAATTTCGCGCGGAAGCGGCGGAGGAAGGGGACGAGCGCGCGCTGGTTGGCGGGTTCCATCGGCTCACCGCCGAGCAGTGAGAGCCCGGCAATCCAGGAGTGGTCGAGTTCGGCGAGCAGGAAGTCTTCGGTGTTCGCGGTGAACGGCTCGCCCGCGTTGAAGTCCCAGGTGCTCTCGTTGAAGCAGCCCTTGCAGTGGTGGGTGCAGCCCGAAACGAAAAGCGACACGCGAACGCCTTCGCCATTCGCAATGTCGCTTCCGATGATGCCGGAGTAGTTCATCCCGCTCAGCAGCATTCGCGGCCGCAGCCGCAGCCTTCGTGCAGATGCTCGGAGACGTGGAGCACGCGCTCCTTGATCTCCTGCGTGCGGCCCTGGTTCCAGTACTGGGAGCCGATGTAGCCGCACGTGCGGCGGGCGACGTTCATCTTGTTCTGGTCGGTGTTGCCGCACTTGGGGCACTTCCAGACGAGCTTGCCCTCGTCGTCCTTCACGATCTGGATCTCGCCGTCCCAGCCGCAGACCTGGCAGTAGTCGCTCTTCGTGTTCAGCTCGGCATACATGATGTTGTCGTAGATGAACTTCATGATCGAGAGGACGGCCGGGATGTTGTCCTGCATGTTCGGCACCTCCACGTAGGAGATGGCGCCACCGGGCGAGAGCGTCTGGAACTTCGCCTCGAGCGCGAGCTTCGCGAAGGCGTCGATCGGCTCGGTCACATGCACGTGGTAGGAGTTCGTGATGTAGTTGCGGTCCGTCACGCCGGGGACGATGCCGAAGCGCTGCTGGAGGCATTTCGCAAAGCGATACGTCGTGGATTCGAGCGGCGTGCCGTAGAGCGAGTAGTCGATGTTCTCGTTTGCCTTCCACTTGGCCGTGTACTCGTTCAGGGTCTTCATGATGTCGAGGCCGAGCGCCTCGCCGTCGAATTCGGTGAGCTTCTTGCCGATGAGGGCGTAGACGCACTCCCAGAGTCCGGCATAGCCGAGCGAAAGGGTGGAATAGCCGCCGTGGAGGTACTTGTCGATCCTTTCGCCCTTCTTGAGGCGGAGCAGCGCGCCGTGCTGCCAGAGGATCGGCGCCGCGTCGGAGAGCGTGCCCGTGAGGCGCTCGTGGCGGCACTGGAGGGCGCGGTGGCACAGTTCCATGCGCTCCGCGAAGATGCGCCAGAAGGCGTCCAGACGGCGTTCGTCGCCGGCGCCCTCGCCGGCCTCCTTCACGGCGGAGAGGCCGATGTCCACGAGGTTCACCGTCACCACGCCCTGGTTGAAGCGGCCGTAGTACTGCGGCTCGCCCTTCTCGTTGATGAAGGGCGTGAGGAAGCTGCGGCAACCCATGCAGGTGTAGCAGTGGCCCACGCCCGCCTTGTCGACCTTGTTCTTGAGCATGATCTTCTCGGAGATGTAGTCCGGAACCATGCGCTTGGCGGTGCACTCCGCGGCCAGCTTCGTGAGGTACCAGTAGGGCGAGTCCTCCTTGATGTTGTCCTCCTCGAGCACGTAGATGAGCTTCGGGAAGGCGGGGGTCACATAGACGCCGACCTCGTTCTTGACGCCCTGGATGCGCTGCTTGAGCACTTCCTCGATGATGACCGCGAGATCCTTCTTCTCCTGCTCGTTCCGCGCCTCGTTGAGATAGAGGAAGACCGTGATGAAGGGGGCCTGTCCGTTCGTGGTCATCAGCGTGACCACCTGGTACTGGATGGTCTGCACGCCGCGGACGATTTCGTCGCGCACGCGGCGCTCGACGATGGCGGACATCTTTTCGGGCGTCGGGGAGACGCCGGCGAGATTGAACTCCTCGGCGACCTCCTTGGCGATCTTCTCGCGGCTCACCTGCACGAACGGGGCGAGGTGGGTGAGGGAGATGGATTGGCCGCCGTACTGGTTGGAGGCCACCTGGGCGATGATCTGGGTGGCGATGTTGCAGGCGGTGGAGAACGAATGCGGGCGCTCGATCTGCGTACCGGAGATGACGGTACCGTTCTGCAGCATGTCCTCCAGGTTCACGAGGTCGCAGTTGTGCATGCGCTGCGCATAGTAGTCCATGTCGTGGAAATGGATCATGCCGGCCTCGTGGGCCTTGACGACGTCGTCCGGCAGGAGGAGTCGCTTCGAGACGTCCTTCGAGACGGCGCCGGCCATGTAGTCGCGCTGCGTGGAGTTCACCACGGGGTTCTTGTTCGCGTTCTCCTGCTTGGCCTCTTCGTTGGTGCAGTTGATGAGGGAGAGGATCTCGCCGTCGGTGGTGTTGTTCTGGCGCTTCAGCTCCTGGATGAAACGGTACTTGATGTACCGTTTCGCGACCATGTGCGCACCCGCCTCCTGGATCTTGGTCTCGACGAGGTCCTGGATCTCCTCGACGTCGAGTGCGCGCTCATGCGCGTTCGCGAACTGCTCGATCTGCTCCGCAATGCGGTCGATGCGCGCCTCGGTGAGCTTGTCGGCGTCGTCCACGGTCTCATTGGCCTTGCGGATGGCGGCGGCTACTTTGGCGGCTTCGAAGATGGCTTGGGACCCGTCACGCTTGATGATGTTCATGACACTCGATTCGTATTAAGAAGTTAATGGTTTAAAGTTGAAAATCGACATTGTTCACGCAAATTTTTTGGTTACCGGAACCTCCACCTCCTCGGATTCCGCACTGGACCTACAATTTGGGGAACAGGGCGGAAGTGTATCATAATCGGTTGGCGTGTACAACAGGAAAAACACAATATGTTGTAGACAATGAGTATTGAAATGTCTATATATAGATAAATTTGCTTTTTGATCGAAAAAGTGCCGCTCTGGCCCCTTTTGCGGTGTCTTCGATGTGGTATAATACGGACCGAAGACGGATATGTCGGTGGTGAAAGGCGTTCGCCATACTAGATGTTGATTCTCAGACAGGCTTTTCGATTGACCGTTCCGATTATGACCGCTTATTGGCTCATCGGACTCGGTTATGGCATTTATGCGACGGAATTGGGGCTCTCTTGGTGGGCGCCGCTGATCACGGCCGCCTGCGTCTATTCGGGATCAGCCGAATTCATCCTGGCCTCGATGCTGCTCGGGGCGTTTCGTCCGGTTGACGCGGTTCTGATGGCCGTCCTCGTGGGCGCGCGACATCTATTCTACGGAATCTCGATGTTGGACCGGTTCAAGGGGGCCGGCTGGCGGAAGTTCTTCATGATCTTCATGCTGTCGGACGAAACCTTCGCGGTGACCTTCGCGAGTCGTCCGCCCAAGGGTGTCGATCCGCATCGCTTCCAGATGGTCGCCAGCGTGATGGTCTGGAGCTATTGGCTGACGGGGGCGACGATGGGGGTGGCGCTTGCCCGACTGCTGAAGGACGTGGACATGCGGGGGATCGAGTTCATCATGGCGGCGATGTTCTCGGCGATCTTCGCGGAGAACTGGCGGCTGGAGGAGCGGCATGCGGGGTCCCTGATTGGTGTCGGCGTGTCATTGGTCGCGCTGCTGGCGCTGGGACCGCAGAACTTCATGCTGCCGGCGATGGGGGGTATTCTGGTTGTGCTGGCGGTCCTGCGGGGGAGGCTGGCATGACGACGACGCAGCAGGTGCTCATGATTGGACTCACGGTGGTGGGGGTGATGTTCACGCGCTTCCTGCCGTTCCTGGTCTTCCGTCCAGACCGTCCGACGCCGCCATTCATCATCTATCTCGGTAAATGGCTGGGGCCGGCGGTGTTCGGGTTGCTCGTGGTCTACTGTCTGAAGGACGCCGTTTCGACGGGGACGAATCTCGTGCCGATGCTCGTCTGCATGGCGGCGACGATGGCGCTGCAGGCCTGGCGACACCAGATGATGCTGTCGATGGCGGTCGGTACGGGCCTCTACATGATTCTACTGCGCATGCTGGGCGGGTGATGCTGCGGGAAATTTGGTATACTCTCCGCCATCATGAAGAAGATATTGGAATTGGTTACGGTCGTTGTTGCGCTCTGCGCGGCGGGAATTGCATTCGGCGAGGAGCTGGAGATCACGGTCGAGAAGACGGACGGCACGCGTGAGGCGCGGGCCGTGTCGGTGGATTTCGCGGGGGCGTGCGGTACGCTGCGGATTCCCCGGGCGGATCTGCCGAAGAACCTGAAGCGCGTGAGGATCACGAGCGAGCACGCGCGAATTCCCGCGGGGACGGACGGCTACTGGGTCAACTCGGACGGGGAGCTCGGGACGTTCAAGGCGCGTGAAAAGGATGGTGTCCGGCGAAGCGGCCGCCCGCACATGCCGTTCTTCGGCGCGGTGCTGCCCGATGCGGCGTTCGTCGCGATCGTGAAGGGGATGCCCTACAACTATTCGTTCACCGTGGAGCTGAAGAAGGGTGTCTACGAGCTGTCGATGGCGTATGACTTCCACATGGAGGACGTG
Source organism: bacterium (assembly GCA_030537465.1). GTDB lineage: Bacteria > Verrucomicrobiota > Kiritimatiellia > RFP12 > UBA1067 > RUG572. The sequence goes on along the minus strand of JAUNMP010000009.1, from coordinate 26,115 downwards.
TACGAGGATCTCGAGGTCGAGTTCCGGCTGCTTGAGGGCGCGAACGCGAACTATGCGGGCATGGCGCGGGCGTACCGCGAGTACCAGCTGGGGCGCAAGGCTGTGACTCCGCTGAAGGAGCGCGCGAAGGCGCAGCCCATCCTCGACTATGCGGCGCAGTGGCCGGAGATCCGCGTGCGGAACGCGTGGAAGCCGGTGCCGAGCCCGGAGCCCGAGCAGACCATTAAGAACGAGCCCCCGGTAAGGCCGGTCATCACGTTCGACCGCTTCAAGCAGATCGCGGACGAGTTCAAGCGGCAGGGCATCGTCGGCGCCGAATTCTGTCTCGTGGGCTGGAACGTGGGCGGACACGATGGCCGCTGGCCGCAGATCTTCCCCGTGGAGCCCTCGCTCGGCGGCGAGGCGAAGCTGAAGGAGGCGATCGCGTACGCGCAGGGCCTCGGCTACCAGGTCGTCGCGCACTGCAACCACCGCGACGCCTACCTCATCGCGGACAGCTGGGACGCGGAGTACATCCGCGAGAAGAATCCCGACGGCACGCTGCGCCGCGGCAAGACGACGTGGGGCGGCGGGCGCATGTACACGATCTGCCCCAAGCGCGCCTATGAGAAGTTCGCGCTGCAGCAGATGCCGATGGTGCGGGCGATGGGCTTCAAGGGACTCCACTATCTCGACGTCTACAGCTGCGTGGGCGCGGAGCGGTGCGACGACCCGCGCCATCCGCTGAACGAGCGCGAGGGCACGAAGTACGTTGGGCACATCCTGCAGCTCGGCCGCGACACCTTCGGCGGTATTTCGAGCGAGGGGTCATATGACCAGAACGCGGGGCAGCTCGACTACGTGCTCTACGTCTCGTTCGCGCGTCCGTTCGAGGCGGCGACGTATGCGGGCCTCGTTGACCGCCTGGTGCCGATGTTCCAGCTCGTGTACAACGGCATCATCTTCTCCAATCCCTACACGACGACGGTCAACGCGCAGATCAAGGGTCGACCGAGCGAACTCAAGACGATCGAGTTCGGCGGGCGCCCGAGCTTCTACTTCTACGCGAACTTCCTCACGCCGGGCAAGGGAAAGAATTGGATGGGGGATGTCGATCTCGAGTGTGGCACCGACGAGGTGCTGGCGAAGTCCGTGGCGCACATCAAGCGGGGTGTGGACGCCCACCAGAAGGTCTGGAAGCTGCAGTACGAGTACATGGACGGACACGACGAGCTTGCGCCTGGCGTCTACCGTACGTCCTACTCGAATGGCGCGAAGATCTACGTCAACTACAACGAAAAGCCGGCCACGGTGGACGGCGTCACGATTCCGGCGCTCGACTGGATCCTCCGTTGACCTGAAACCCGGAACTCCCGACTTTGAACCTTGAACCTTGAACCTGGAACTTGGAACCCGACCCATGAACCTTGAACTGAAGCTGGACCGTCCGCTCGTCGTCTTCGACATCGAGTCAACGGGTGTGAACGCGCGGCAGGACCGCATCATCGAGCTTGCGGCGATCCGCGTGAATCCGGACGGCACGGAGACGGAGAAGTGCTGGCTGCTGAATCCGGGCGTGCCGATTCCTGCGGAGACGACGGAGATCCACGGCATCACGGACGACATCGTGAAGGACTGCCCCACGTTCGCGGAGGCCGCGGCGGAGATCGAGGAGTTCTTCCGGGGATGCGACCTCTCCGGCTTCAACGCGGACCGCTTCGACATCCCGTGCCTGGAGGAGGAATTCGCGCGTGTAGGGCGGAACTTCGGTTCCGGCGACCGTCGCCACATCGACGTGCAGCGCATCTACCACAAGAAGGAGCCGCGCGATCTGACGGCGGCGGTGCGGTTCTACTGCGACCGCGACCATGCGGGGGCGCACGGGGCGGAGGCGGATACCCGCGCGACGCTCGACGTCCTCAAGGCTCAGCTGGTGAAGTACCCCGACCTGCCGAAGACCACGGCGGAGATGGATGAGTTCCTCGTGCCGCGTGATCCGCTCAACGCAGACCGCAAGGGATTGCTCCGTTGGATCAATGGTTCGCTCTGCGTCAACTTCGGTCAGAAGAAGGGCGTGAAGCTCACGGATCTCTTCGTCCATGAGAAGAACTGGCTCAAGTGGTTCGTCAAAGGGAATTTCGAGACGGACGCCCGAATGATCGTAAGTGATTTGCTTGAGAAGGGCGTATTGCCAAAACCGCCAAAAATGTGATATACTTCCAACCCTTGCGCCCAAAAACGGGGCAGGCGCGGCAGAAAACCGCGAACAACAACAAACCTAACAAAAGTTCAGTTACATGGCTATTCGTAAACCCACGATGCCCGCTGAGAAGTCGGCGACGTTCGCCCAGTTCCTCGAGCAGCAGGCGTCTGTGCAGGACGCGCAGTTCAAGTCTGGTTCCATCATTGAGGGAACCGTCTCCGCGGTCAAGGGCGACGACGTGTTCGTCGACATTGGTTACAAGAGCGAGGGTGTGGTCGCCCTCGACGAGTTCGCCGATCCGGCCGAAGTGAAGCCCGGCCTCAAGTTCCAGGTGATGCTCCGCGAGCTCGAGAATGACAAGACCGGCATGGTTGGCCTTTCCAAGAAGGCCGCCGACGATCAGATCCGCTGGGAGAAGGTCCTTGCGCAGTACACCGAAGGTTGCGTCGTCAACGGGACGATCCGCAGCGTGGTGCGTGGCGGCCTCCTCGTGGACATCGACGGCGTCGAGGCGTTCCTGCCCGGTAGCCAGGTTGATGTCACCCCGGTGCGTGACCTCACGCCCTACATCGGCCAGACGTTCGATTTCAAGGTCATCAAGATCTCCAACGAGCGCAAGAACATCATCATCTCCCGTCGCGAGCTCATTGAGGGCACGATGGCCGAGAAGAAGGCCGCTCTGCTCGCCTCCCTCCAGAAGGGCGAGGTTCGCAAGGGCCGCGTGAAGAACATCACGGACTTCGGCGCGTTCATCGACCTCGACGGTATCGATGGTCTCCTCCACATCACGGACATGAGCTGGGGCCGTATCAAGCACCCGAGCGAAATGCTCAAGGTTGGCCAGGAGCTCGACGTCATGGTCCTCGACGTGGACCAGGACAAGGAGCGCATCTCGCTCGGTCTCAAGCAGACGACGGAGAATCCGTGGACGACGATCTCCGAGCAGTTCCCGGTGGACAGCCGCGTGCAGGGCAAGGTCGTCAACCTCGCCGCGTACGGCGCGTTCGTCGAGATCGCTCCCGGCATCGAGGGTCTCGTCCATATCAGCGAATTCAGCTGGACGAAGCGCGTTGCCCGTGCGAGCGACATGCTCAACATCGGTGACGAGATCATGGTCCAGGTCCTCTCGGTCGACGCCGAGAACCAGAAGATCGCGCTTGGCATCCGCCAGACCCAGGAGAATCCGTGGGACAGCGTCATGGATCGCTACCCGGTGGGCAGCCGCGTCAAGGGCAAGGTCCGCAACTTCACGGCGTACGGTGCGTTCGTCGAGCTCGAAGAGGGCATCGACGGTATGATCCACGTGACGGACATCTCCTGGACGCGTCGTCCGAGCCATCCGTCGGAGTGCCTCCAGAAGGGTCAGGAGGTTGAGGCGATCGTTCTCGACGTCAACCCGAAGGAACAGCGCATCTCCCTCGGCCTCAAGCAGGCTCAGACCGATCCGTGGGCCGACATCGCGTCGAAGTACGCGGTTGGCGCGATCGTCAAGGGCAAGGTCTCCAAGGTCGCCTCGTTCGGCGCGTTCGTCGAGCTCGAGGAGGGCGTGGATGGTCTCGTCCACATCTCCCAGATCAGCGACCAGCGCATCGAGAAGGTCAAGGACGCCCTCCAGATCGGTCAGGAAGTCGAGGCCCGCGTGGTCAAGGTCGACCGTGGCGAGCGCCGCATCGGCCTGTCGATCAAGGCCGTCAACATGACCGAGGACCAGGTCAAGGAGCTCGAGGCCGAGGCCGCGGGTACCACGTCCGTCGGTTCCACCAGCTCCACGCCTGTGGATGGTCCCGCGCTTGGATCCCTCGGCGCCGCGTTCGACGATGCTTTCGGCAATGTTGAGTGGCAGCCCGGCGAAGCCGAGACGAAGTAACGACGTAAAGAAAGGATATTCATCATGTCCAGAGTCTGTGAAATCTGCGGCAAGCACCCGGCGGCCGGCAAGTCCATCATCCGCAAGGGTTCTCCGAAGTACAAGGGCGGCATCGGTCTGCACACGACCGGCATCTCCAAGCGCCGCTTCCTGCCGAACCTCCAGACGGTTCGCGTGACCGACGGCAAGGGGAACACCTGCCGCAAGACGGTCTGCACGCGCTGCCTGAAGAACGGCAAGGTCACGAAGGCCTGATTAGGTCCCACTCGTGAAAAAGCGGGAGGCCGGAGCTTGCGCTCCGGTCTCCTTTGCTTTATACTATTGACAGAAAGAACAGGAGGTCTGCCATGTCCGAGAAAGAAACCACAACAAACGACGAGAGGAAGCCAGGAGGGGTCTTGGACTCTTCTTCCGCGTCCTCGGGGGAAAATGACGAGATGGAGACCGAGATTCGCGACACTGACATCGTGTTCGACTGCCCGCATTGCGGACACAACCTTGCGATCGACTATCGTGGCGCGGGTTTGCAGATCTCCTGTGTGAACTGCGGTGAAAGCGTGCTTGTGCCGATTCCCGACGGAATGAAGATCGACGATCTGGACATTGAGCCCGGCGAGATCCTCAAGCAGCTGTTCGCGGCCCGCCGCAATCTTCAGCGTCTGGAGTTCCGCATCGAGGAGCTGGAGCAGGAACTGCGCACGATGACCATTCGCCGTGACACGCTGATGGCGGGGATGGAGTTCGCGAAACGCCAGCTCGCCGAGTTCGAGGGAATTTTCCGCAAGCAGGCAGATCTCGGCCAGAAGGCGTCCGCGCATCTTGGGAATATGATGGAGGGCATCTCCTCCAGCCTAAAGGACGAGGTTGAGTTCGCGAAAGAGGATGGGGGAGAGGACGGCGCGCCGTCCAAATGAGTTCCCGCTTCCATTCCTATTTCGTCAACGCGCTCACCTTCTCCCGGGTTCCGTTCATCGTGGGGTTTATGATCTGCGCGGTTGTCGCGCAGATTCATGTGGCGTCCTCGGGCCTCTATCTCGTGCTGTCCCTGGCCGCGGTCGTCTTGATGTTCCTCGCGGGCATCTCCGATCTCTACGATGGAAAGCTCGCGCGTAGGTGGCATGTCGTGTCAACGTTCGGCAAGCTTGCCGATCCGTTGATGGACAAGGTCTACTTCATCGTCAGTTTCCCCACGCTGCTCTGGATCATCGGCGCGCAGGGGGATTCGCCGACGCATGCCGTCGTCATGCTCATTTTCACGGTGCTGTATATCCTCCGCGACCAATGGGTGACGTTCCTGCGCGCGGTCGCGGCGGCCTACCAGGCCGATGTCGGTGCGATGTGGCTGGGGAAGCTCCGTACGGCGCTCTCCTTCCCTGCTGCCGGCTACATCTACGTCTACCTCGCGTTTAGGAGGTTTCTGCCCGACGGGTGCCATACTCCCCTGTTGTGGACGGCCTATGTGGTCGAGGGCGCGCTCATCGCCCTCAACGCCTACTCCTGCATGGTGTATACGAAGGCCTACTGGCCCTATATGGTGCGCGCCATCGGTGCGAAGTGAGACCGTGTGCGGCACTTGCCATCTGGAACGTCAATGTATATAATATTGGAAATTTCTGAAAGAAGACACGAATGACACTCGAAGAACTTGAACAGGGAAAGGCCGCGTCGCTGGCTGAAATCGCCGCCGCCGCGGACGCCGCCGCCGTCGAACAGCTGCGCATCAAGTATGTGGGCCGGAATGGTTCCATCCCCGCGCTCATCAAGGCAATGAAGGATGTTCCGAAGGAAGAGCGTCCGGCCTTTGGTAAGGCCGTGCAGGCCTGGCGTGCCGAGGTCGAGGCCGCGCTTGCCGCGAAGGGCGCCGGAGCCTCCGCGGGCAGCGCCAAGGCTGAGGACGTTGATGTGACGCTGCCGGGCCGCTGGCCCGCGCCGGGTGTCGAGCATCCGCTTAGCCGCGTCATCGCCGACACCGCGCGCATCTTCGGGAAGCTTGGTTTCACGGTGGCGGACGGCCCGGACATCGAGACGCGTTTCAACAACTTCACGGCGCTCAACACACCGGACCACCATCCGACAAACGACCGCACGGACACGTTCTGGATCGACAGCGCGGAGATTCGCGGCGAGGGCGACGCCCGCACGGCCGAGGATCTGCTGCTCCGTACGCAGACGTCGCCGGTGCAGATTCGCACCATGCTCGCGAACAAACCGCCCGTGCGCGTGATCTGCCCGGGCCGCACCTACCGCCGCGACACGACGGATGCGACGCACTCCGCGAACTTCCATCAGATCGAAGGCCTCTACGTCGACACGAAGCCCGTGTCCCTCGCGGATCTCAAGAGCGTGCTCGCCTACTTTGCGAAGGAGATGATGGGCGACAGCGTCACGGTGCGCTTCCGTCCCCACTTCTTCCCGTTCACCGAGCCCAGCGTGGAGGTCGACTTCTCGTGCCACGTCTGCAAGGGCAAGGGCTGCAATGTGTGCAAGCAGTCCGGATGGATTGAGGTCGCCGGCGCCGGCATGGTCGACCCGCGCGTGTTCAAGCACGTCGGGTGGGATCCGGAGACGGTGAGCGGCTATGCGTTCGGCTTCGGCGTCGAGCGCATTGCGATGATCAAGTACGGCATTCCCGACATCCGCTGGCTGTACGAGAACGACCTGCGCTTCCTGAGTCAGCTGGTCTAATAGGAGACGAAACATGAACAGACGCGATTTCTTCAAGTTCGGCGCGGCCGCAGCGGCCGTTGCGGCGATGGGACGGAAGGCCGAGGGCGCTGAGCTTCCCGGTTTTGGTCCTGGGGCTCCGAAACCGATGAACAATCCGATTTGGCTGATGACGTCCGCCTTCGCGGGCGAGTCCTTCGAGGACGTTCTCAGGCGCGCGAAGAGCGTGGGCGCCCAAGGCCTCGAGCTCTGCGTGTTCCGCCGCGACTCCGACCGCACGGACCACACGGCGACGCACCTCGACTACGAGAAGTTCGACCTCGACTATGCGAAGATGGTCGTGCGTCGCTGCAACGAAGAGGGGCTCCGCGTCTCCGTGGGCGCCTACGACAACCTCATCGGCGGCGATCCGAAGAACCAGGTCGTCAACCAGAACCACATCCTCAAGCTCGTCCGCATCGCGGCCCTCCTGGGCGGTGACGCGAATGACGTCGTCTGCGGCACCTTCGTGGGTTATGATCACGTGCTCGGTCGTCAGGATGGTGGCTTCGAGAAGAACCTCGTCAAGTTCAAGAAGGTCTTCCAGCCAATCCTCAACTACGCGAAGAGCCTCGGCGTGACCGTGTGCGTGGAGAACTGCCCGATGGAAGGGTGGCAGCCCGCGACGGCACCGGACGCCTACAACAACCTGCCTGGCTGCCTCGCGGCCCGCAAGCTGATGTACGCGATCCTCGACGACTCCAGTGCGCTGCAGGAGACGTACGATCCCTCTCATGACATCTGGCAGCACATCGACCCGAGCGACGTCATCGAGGCGATGGACTTCAGCAAGCTCCGTCGCGTCCACATCAAGGGCACGCGCAACTACCCGACCACGGCGGACGCCATCCACTGGGGCCGCCTCTTCCCCGAGCAGGTCGTCGACAAGTCGCTTGCCGCGAAGGCCGGCGTGCCGATCGCCGCGAACGAGTGGGCCCGCATGAACTACGAGCCGCGTCTGCCGGGCTTCGGCGGCAGCGACTCCTGCGACTGGACGAAGTTCCTGCAGACGCTCATGAAGAAGGGATTCAAGTATCCGTTCGTCATCGAGAACGAGGGCTGCAATTCGTCGCACACCGGCAACATGGGCGCAACGCTGCAGGGCTTCAAGGCCACGATCCTCAACACGGCCCCGGTCGTGTGGAATCTCGGCAAGGACGGCTTCGCATTCGATTCCTCCGTGCTTAAGCCGATGGTCGAACCCACGAAGGATCTGCCCGTCATGACGATGGACAAGCTCTCCTGAGCGCAGAGCCGAATGCATTGTCGGTTGATTTGAAAACGAAAAACAAGGAAATCCAATGAACCTGAACAGAAGACACTTCCTCTTCGGCTCCGCCGCCGCGACGGCACTGGCCGGATGTTCCACCGCGAAGATCGGCCGCCGTGAGCTCAAGCCCGGCGAGAAGCTCAACTTCGCCATGATCGGCGTCGGCATCCAGGGCCGCAGCGACATGATGCCCTTCGTCAAGAGCGACAAGATCAACGTCGTCGCCGTCTGCGATGTGGACAAGGAGCGCGCCGCCGATGCGAAGAAGCGCATCGATGAAGGGCAGAAGAACACCAACTGCCGCATTGTGGCGGACTTCCGCGAAATCATCAAGGATCCGACGATCGACATCGTCGGCATCGCGACGCCGGACCACTGGCACGCCTACATCGCCGTCGAGGCGATGAAGAACGGCAAGGATGTCTTCTGCGAAAAGCCGCTCACGTTCTCGATCGACGAGGCCAAGAAGGTCATGTGCGCGCAGAAGAAGTATGGTCGCATCTTCCAGACGAACGCCTGGCAGCGCAGCTGGTACCTGTTCTGGACGGCCGTGATGATCGTCCGCAACGAGAAGCTCGGCAAGATCCGCTATGTGGACGCCAACTACGGTCGCGCCAACTCCAAGCTCGGTGGTCCGTCCCACCCGATCCGCTTCTTCGACGTCCCCGCGAACGCCGCCACGGAAGGCGCGCCGAACCCGAACGTCGACTGGGACATGTGGCTCGGCCCGGCCAAGTGGCGTCCGTATTCGGACCAGCTCGCGCCGCGCGGCGTGAACAAGTTCTATCCGATGTTCTGGCGCTTCGACGACGACTTCGGCACCGGCTACAACGGTGACTGGGGCGCCCACCACCTCGACATCGCGCAGTGGGGCATGGACATGGACAACTCCGGTCCGTACAAGATCATCCGCTCCGACGAGCCGTATTCGACCGACCTGTTCCACGGCTGCCGTCGCCAGTTCGGCATGAAGATGCTCTTCAAGAAGGACTACGGCGACATCGAGCTCTATCATGGTCCGTTCGGAACGTGGGGCACGGTGTTCTACTGCGACAACGGCATCGTCGCCGTCAACCGCGGCAAGATCGCGGTGTGGGAGGGCACGGGCCTCGTCAAGCCGACGAAGGAAATCCGCAAGGCCCTCGACGACGCCTCCTTCATGAAGGACAAGATCGTGGCCTCCTCCGTCGGCAAGGACTACGGCACGGACACGACGATCCGCAAGGACAACAAGCTCGGCAGCGTGCTCAAGACCCTCGACACGAAGTATGATCTCGCGAACGCGAAGGTCCAGGTCTTCAAGGCCTCGCAGGACCACTTCCACACCGAGGACTTCATCGAGAGCTGCTACACGCGCAAGGACACGATCTCGCCGTCGTACGTCGGCGCGCGTGCGTCGATCCTCTGCGGTCTGTGCAACATGAGCTACGTCCACGACACGGGCTTCGACTGGGATCCCGTCAAGAACGAGTTCGCGAACGGCACGGGCAAGGGCATTTCGCTCAAGCGCGACTACTGCCGCAACGGCTGGGAAGTCGTTGTCTGAGGTTGATCGCTTGACTCAGCAGCACAGGGGTTCGCGGCTTGTCCGGGGACCCTTGTGTCTTTTATGGAAATGGAGATTGACATATGAATATCAACAGAAGGTCTTTCCTTTTTGGAAGTGCCGCCGCCGCTTCATTTGCGGGATGTACGTCCGTCAAAGTCGCACCGCGCAAGTTGGAGCCAGGTGAACTGCCGACGGTCGCCATTATCGGATTCGGCCGTCAGGCACGTGGCCTATTGGCCCAGTTCCAGAGCTACAAGGACAAGTGCCGGGTCACGGCCGTCTGCGACTGCGACAAGGTCCGTGCGGCGGATGGCGCCAAGCGCGTGGACGATTTCAACGCGAAGAACGGAATCGTCGGGAAATGCGCGGTTTATGCCGACTTCCGAGCCGTTCTCAAGAATCCGAAGATCGACATGGTGTGCATTGCGACGCCGGACCACTGGCATGCCTACATCGCCGTTGAAGCGATGAAGGCGGGCAAGGACGTCTATTGCGAAAAACCGCTGACGTTCAATGTTGACGAGTCGCGCAAGGTCATTGCCGCGCAGGAAAAGTATGGCCGCGTGTTCCAGACGGGCTCGATGCAGCGGTGCTGGCCGGAATTCCGCACGGCGTGCATGATCGTCCGCAACGGCTTCATTGGCGACATCTGCTATGTGGATGCCAACTATGGGCGGGGCGGAGAAAAACTGGGAGGTCCTTCGCATCCCGTACGGTTCTTTGACGTGCCGGAAAATGCCGCTCGGGAAAGTGCGCCGAATCCGGACATCGACTGGGACATGTGGCTGGGGCCCGTCAAATGGCGTCCGTATTCCGATGAGCTGGCGCCGCGCGGCGTTCATGCGAAGTTCCCGATGTTCTGGCGCTTTGACGATGATATCGGCACGGGCTACAATGGCGACTGGGGCGCGCACCATCTCGATATCGCCCAGTGGGGGCTGGACATGGACAAGTCGGGCCCGTATCGGATCATCCGCTCGGATGAACCGTACTCGACCGACCTCTTCCATGGCGGGCGTCGTCAGTTCGGCATGAAGATGCTGTTCAAGAGCGCGAAGACGGGTAAGGACATTGAGTTGTATCATGGTCCCTTTGGCGTTCTCACGGGACGCGGTGGCTGGGGAACGGTCTTCTACGGAACCGATGGCATCGTGGCCGTCAATCGCGGAAAACTGGCGGTTTGGAAGGGAACGGGCCTCATCAAGCCCGATCTTGAAATCCGCAAGCAGCTGGAAAGCATGGCGTTCATGAAGGACAAAGTCGTGGCGGCCTCCGTGGGCAAGGACTACGGCGATGCGGCGACGTCGAAGAAGGACAACCGTCTGGATCAGGTGGTGGCCAAGCTTGTCGAGGTCTTCAAGCTCGACACGGCCCCTGTTCAGCTCTACAAGAGCATCGACAAGAGCCAGGTTCATGACTTCGTGGAACGCTACTACGACCGCAAGCCGACGCAGTCTCCCGCCGAGACGGGCGGTCGTAGCGCGGTGCTCTGCCAGCTCTGCAATATGAGCTATGTCTATGATACGGGCTTCGACTGGGATCCTGCCAAGCTCGATTTCGCGAACGGCACGGGCAAGGGCATCTCGCTCAAGCGCGACTACTGCCGCAACGGCTGGGAAGTCAAGGTCTGAAGATTTCCTGCCGCAAGGTGAACGGAAAGGACCGTCCCCTCTGGACGGCCCTTTCTGTAGGATGATGGCAAGGCAAAGGAAGGAAACTCAAATGAAGATGACACGGCGTGACGCGTTGACGACCACCTGTGCTGCCGCGGCGGCGTGGCTTGCAGGCGTATTGCCGACCCGGGCGGCGGAGGATGGCGACTGGAAGGGGGCATTCCGCACACTGGGGTTTGATCCCGCCGCGCCGGGATGTGGAGTCTTCGTGGTGAGTGGCGATGTCCACGCGCCGGAGCGCAGCGACGCCTTTGCGGAGAATGTCCGCTTCTGGAACGCGATGGATCCGGCTCCCGCCTTCGCCGTCCTCCTCGGCGACAACCTCTGCGCCAACAGCAGCTTCGGGCACACGCCGCGCAATGACCGCGAGTGGGCGAAGGCGGATTCCCAGCCGCCGGTCCTCCGCGAACTGATCCGTCCGCTCAGGGTCCCGCTCAAGATGGTGATCGGCAACCATGACACCTTCGTGGGCGAGAAGGACGCCGCCTGGTTCCGGAAGAGTTTCCCGGAGGTCCCGGCCTATGAGACCTTTGAGGCGCTCGGCATCCGCTTCGTGAAGTGGAACGGCGGTCACGACGGCTCCATTGACGCGGATCAGGAGGCCTGGATTCAGAAAGTGGTCTCCGAAACTCCGCCCGAGCAGACCCTTGTGGTACTGGTTCACCAGCCGTCCATCGGCATGGTCGAACGCGAACGCGACATCGCCCGCGTCTCCCGCGAGGTGTTCGCCAGTCGTACGGGCGAGACCTGGTTGCTGGGGGGGCACGAGCACTACAACGCCCTCAAGCGCTTCGAACTGCCGAAGACGGCGTACGGGGTCGCGGTTCACGCCCTCAACCATGACGGACACTGGATCTACGGCGTCCGCGAGGGGCACATCGTCGCGCGTGTCTGGCGCGCGACGGGGAAGGTCCCTGACCCGGACAAGCTTCCCTGGAAGCTCAAGAGCATGGGACCGATCAAGCTCGCCTTCGAGGGACGAAACGACGTGCTCTGGACCACGTTTGTCGGCAGCGTCGAAGAGCGGACCCAATACCGCGTCAGCGCGACGAAGTCTCCCGACACGGGTACCTGGTTCTTCTATGTGGGCGAACTGGTCCATCGACTGCCGCGCACCGCATCCGCGTCGGCCTCCACGCATGTTGGCATCCTAGGCAACTTCCCTGGTCACCGCAAGACGAAGGAGCGCGAGCACATCCTCCTCTCCGCGGACGGCAAAGACTGGGTCGAGGTTCCCCGTCTTGACGTCGTCGATCGTGTGCACCGCTACGAGATTCCTGCCGCTCTGCACACGGGGACGGATCTCTGGGTGAAGGTCGTCGGGTTTGGCTATGGCGCGGATATGAGCGTGGGCGGCTTTGCCCTGCTTGCCTAGCGCCCGAGAATGCGGAGGGAGCCGATCTCGAAGCCATGGGCCTGATCGGCGGTGCCTCTGCTGATCCAATTTCCGTACATGAAGCGGAATGTATGGATCTTCCGCGCGTCAGGCATCTCCCCAGGAGCGAGCGGCGGCATCTTGGGGTAGTGGCTGAAGTAGTGGAGCTCCTCGTACGGAATGCGGATTTCCTGCCATTCACGTGTGAGAGGCACCTGGCTCTTGCCCCACACCTTCCCGTCAGTCTGGTAGAAGGAGAATTCAAGGCATTTGGTCACATCGTCCGTCGCCCGCACACGCATGACGAAGGCCTTGCCGGGACCCGCCTTCGGGAAATGTTTGCTGAACATTTTCCGTGGTGCGGAGATTGATAGGGCTCGCGCGGTCTGGGGCTTCGCGAATTCTCCGGGCGGCGAGGTGAAGACGGCGTTCTTCGGGTCCGTGATCAGTTCCCAGTCGTCGGAGGAAGTTGCCTTGGGCTGGTCGGGCTCGCAGATGGCCTCCGCCGGGAGTTCTGTGTCGGGCGCGAAGCCACGGTAAACCATGCTGCGCCACTGCACGCGACCAGGGCCGTCGTAGAGTTGCGTCTCGGGACCGCTCGCGCGGAAGACGCCGTCCGAAATCAGCAGATCAGAGCTGTCGGGACGCTGCTTGACGATGGTGATGTCCTTCAGCCCGAATGCGGTGTTGTTGAGATACCAGCAACCGACGATCTGCTGTCCCCATCCTCCGACAAGAAAGCCGATGGCGCCCGTATCCGCGTAGCAATCGCGGAGGGTGTTCATGTGTCCGCCCAGGTCGAAGCACACGGAGTTCTCGAGCATCTCGGGCAGGCGCCCTTTCGCGGGCGGGGGAATGGGCCCTCCCCACACGTGGAAGCGCGTGAAGGTGTTCGCGCCGCCCAAGGTGCGAAGTCCCGTCGTGTAGTCGACGCAGACGAGGTCCGAGTATTGGCTGTCGTTGCCTTCCGAGAAGAGGGCGACGTTGCCGGCGAGACCACGCTTCACCGTGCGGAAGTAGAGGTTGTTGGCGATGATCTCGGCGCCCTTGTTTCCGACATGAAGACCATAGGGGAAACCGTTCGCAAAGACGACATCGCGCAGCGTGAAGTGGAAGTACATCTGCAGGTAGAGACAGGAGGAGAGGCCGTTCCCGTCCAGATGCCCTCCGCGCAGAAAGAGCCCCTGGTCGTATGTTTCGCCGGGTTTGAGACTTCCCCAGCGCCACATGGAGCCGGCGCGCATGTTGATGTGAAGCAGATGGTCCATCTTGGCGATGGCGCGCACGGTGGCCGACTTGTGCAGCAGCAGCGAGGTGCAGTTCGTGACCATGATGGTCTTCGAGATCTCATAGACGCCACGCGGCAGATAGAGAACTTTCTCGGCACCCGTTGCGTCGACGGCGCGCTGCAGGCGTGCCGTGTCGTCCATCTCGCCTGCCATCCTCGGAAACTCCGCCACCGAGATGTCCCATTCCGTGGAATCCGCATGGGCAATGACTGCCACCGCACAGAGCCAGACAAGGATTTGAAGTCGCTTCATTTTACTGTTCCGTTCCTTTCCGGCTATTCTACCATTCGTTCGGACGGACCTCAATCGCGATTATTTGATGCGGATTCAAGCCGCCTGTGCTATCATAGGCAATCATTGCTTGGAGAGACAGCGAGGTTTGGACAATGAATAGACGAGAATTCTTCATGACGGGCGTTGGGACTGCACTGGCCATTTCTGCAGGACGCCTTTCGGGTGCGGAGACCTGCTGTGCCGCTGAACGGCGGAGTTGCCCGTTCCGTCTGGGGGTCGCAGGATATACCTATGTGAAGCGCACTCTGGACGAGACGCTTGCGGAACTGCGGAAGTTCGACGTGGGCTGGCTCTGCGCAAAGGATTTCCATTTCCCCCTCAAGGCGAAGGAGACCGAACTGAAGACTCTCGTCGCGAAGGCCGCAGACTCCGGCGTTCGACTCTATGGAGCGGGTCCGATCACGATGAAGACTCCAGACGAGGTGAAACGTGCGTTCGACTACTGCGCCACGCTCGGCGTACCGACGGTCGTCGGTGTGCCGTGTACGCTCAAATATCCGGAGAAGGGCGGTTGGAAAGGGCTCGCCGGCGATCGGACGCTCTGCGAGCTCTGCTCGACGAAGGCCGATGAATACAAGCTCGATTTCGCCATCCACAATCACGGCAGGAACCCGGAGACGGGGGTGCCCACGCTCTTCGCGACGGTACCGGATACCTTTGAGATGATCAAGGACCTTTCTCCGCGGATGGGGTTCTGCGTGGACATCGCCTATACCCAGGCGGATGGTCTCGACCCTGTTGCCGTGCTGAAGTCCTACGCGCCCCGAGTCTTTGACATCCATCTTCGAAATACCTCCATTCTCGACAATGGGTCCTCGGGGGCCGCCGCCGACATGGGGAAGATCGACTATGTGCGGATCTTCCGTGCACTCAAGGAGATGGACTACAGAGGCGTTTGTGGACTTGAGCTCTCCAACGCCTTCGCCAAGCCCGGAGGCATCAATCCCAATGCCGATCCTTCGTGGATTCCACGCTCTCTCGGTTATTTCCGCGGATTGATGGATGCGATCTAAGATTGTCGGGAGAGGTTGATGAGATTTCTGTCGAAGTTCTCCCTGCTGGCCTTTCCCCTGGTGGCTGTGGCCGGGGGTGTCCCGTGCTCCGTGTATGTGTCGCCCGAAGGAACGTCGTTGGACGCGGCCCTCGCCCACGTGCGGGCATCCGCGGCGTCGACCAGGGAAATCGTGCTCGCCGATGGCGACTACTTTCTGGAACGTGTCGTTGAGCTTGGACCTGCGGACTCCAACCTGACCATCCGCGCGGAGCATGACGGCAAAGCGGTGCTCTGGGGAGGCGTCCCCGTGACGGGGTGGAAACAGGACGGGGATCGATTCTTCGCCGCCGACCTGCCAGGTGTGAAGGAGAACGCGTGGGACTTCCGCACGTTGCTGGTGAATGGCGTCATGGCGCCACGGGCCTGCTATCCTGCCATGACCAATCAGCTCGAGAACCTCGGGGGGTGGACGGAAAAGCTTCGGGCGGCGATTGATGGCTGGTGGGGGCGGAAGCCGACGGAGGAGGAATTGACGACGATGCCCTACCGCAAGGGAGATCTGCCGGCAGGATTCGAACCCCGCAATGCGGATGTCCGCCTCTATCACATGTGGAGTGAGTCCTTTGTCCACGTCGCCTCGAATGACGTGGAGAGGGGCATCCTGCGCTTCTCTGGGAAGATGGTGTCTCCGGCCGGGGCGTTCGGCCGACGCAAGTACCAGATCTTCGGCATTCGGGAGGGGATGACCGAACCGGGGCAGTGGTACCTGGACCGTGTGGAGGGGAAGGTCGTCTACTGGCCAAAACCAGGTGAGGATGTGGCCCGGGTGCGGATTGTCGCGCCGAAAGTTGAAACATTGATGCGGATTACGGGGAATGGACGAACGCCCGTTCGGAACCTCAAGCTGAGAGGGTTGACGTTCACGGCCACGACGACGCCCTGCATGAATGCCGGCTTTGGCGGCGCGGATGTCCCGGGGGCTCTGGAGATCCGCCGTGCGGAGAACTGCTCGTTTGAGCGGTTGACGATCCGACATGTCGGGGGCACGGGCGTGAAGGCGAGACAGTCCGAGGGTCTGCGCCTTTCGGAGAGCGACGTGGTGGATTGTGGGTCCAGCGCCCTGTGCGTCTACGTGGCGGATTCCGAGATCGTCTCCAATCGACTACTCCGGGCCGGGCTGGCTTTCCCGTCTGCCTGTCTGGCCACGCTGGGACAGGAGCGCCTGCGCTTCGTGCGGAACGAAGTCGCCTACGCGCCCTACTGTGGACTGATCCTTCGCGGGAGCGGCAACCTCATCGAGGAGAACCACGTCTCCCATGTCATGCAGGTGCTGCACGACGGCGCGGCGGTCTACGGCAATGTGCGCGACAGCGTGATCCGCGGGAATGTCGTGCGGGATGTCGTTCCGAACGGCGCCGGCTATGGGGCCTCGGGTTTCTACTGCGACGAGACGAGCACCGACGTGATCATTGAGGGGAACGTCACGATCGGAGTCCCGCGGCCCTGCCACCAGCACATCGCCCGCGACATCCACGTGCGGGGGAACACGTTCATCACGGAGGGTGATTTGGCGATTTCGTTCCAGAACTGCGTGGGATGTTCGTTCACGGGCAACACGCTCGTCTCGGGAGGGGAAATCAAGCCGACGGACACCTGCCGGAGCTCCGTGACGAACTGGAGCGGAAACCGCGCCTGTCGAACGGTTGGCGGCGGATTCGTCTGGGGGTGCGACCTTCCGGCGGCGGCGCGCGAGAAACCGCGGACCCCGTACTGCATGAAGCGAAGTGTGGCCTGGAAGGCGGACGGTGTGCTTGGCGCGGAGGAGTACGGCGAGTCCCGCAGGATGGATCGAGATGCCGATGGACGCTACATCGGCGCGGCTCCGACCTATGTGCAGCTGGCATATGACGATGTGGGGCTCTGCGTGGGCTTCAAGACGCTGGATTACTGGGCGACGCCGCTGACGGAGGGCGAGACCTGGGGAGTGGACGACGGAATCCGCTTTACAATCGCCGGGCGTGTCTTCGAGGCCTATTTCTCGGGGAGGATCTACGCCGTGGACGCGAAGGGCGTCAGGACGCCTCTCAGCGATGTCTTCAATGCGGCGAATCGAAAAGGCGGAATGGCCCGTGCGCGGGTCGTTGAGTGCCGCATCCCGTTTGCTGCAGTGGGGATTCGTCCGGAGAAGGGCGCGAGGCTTTCGTTTTCCGCCTGTCGCAGATCCGCGCATTATCGGGAAGAACGGCACTATGCGGCGCCAGGAGAGGCGGCGGAACTTGTCCTCGAGTGACGTTGGGTGAAGGTTCGTCCATTTTATGGTATAATATCTCGCATGGCAGAGAAATCGGCAGTCTATCCCGGGACGTTCGATCCCATGACGCTTGGTCATTTCGATTTGATCAAGCGTGCGGCCGGCCTTTATGACCGATTGATCGTGGCGGTGGCGGCGACCAGCACCAAGAATGGGGCGCTGTTCGACGCGGAGCATCGGCTTGCCATGATCCGCGAGGACGTGGAGGGGGCGGGTCTGAAGAACGTGACCGTTGCGCTGCTTGATACGCTGTTGGTGGACTTCTGCCGCCGGAACGGTGTGCGCACCGTCATCCGCGGCGTCCGCGTCTATTCGGATTTCGAATACGAGTTCCAGATGGCGCTCACGAATCGCCGACTGGCTCCTGAGATCGAGACTCTCTTCATGATGCCGAGCGAGAACCTCGCCTATGTGACGGCCTCGACGGTGCGGGAGATCGCCCGCTACGGTGGTGACACGTCGACGTTCGTCACGCCCGCCGTGCAGCGGCGGCTTCTGAATCTGAGGAAGGGGGACTGATCATGGACGGCGAGACGAAGCTCTTGATCGATGTCGCCCGGCTTGACCGTGACGGCGAGGACTATTCCGGCTCCGTGGATGATTCCGTGCTGGAGCTGGATGGTGAGCTGTTGCGCCCCTTTGGAGGCATCCGCTATGAGCTTTTCGTTCAGCAGTTTGGAACGGAGCTCCTGGTGCGGGGCACGCTGGCGCAGGATTTCGACGCGGTGTGTTCGCGCTGCGGAGGGGATTTCGACTTCACGCTGAAGGTGGACGATTTCACCACAAGCGTCGAAATCGATGAAAAAACCGAATTTGTCGATTTGACGGATGAGCTCAGACAGAGTATAATACTCGCTTTGCCGTCATACCCGGTTTGTCGGCAGGACTGCCGCGGGGTGTGTCCGACGTGCGGGAAGAACCTCAACGAGGGGGCCTGCGTGTGCGATCACACGGAACGCGATAGTCGCTGGGGGGCGCTTGACGCCCTCGAACTGGGAAAGTAGTTTGGTTCAAGTAAGTAGAAAGAGAGAGCATCATGGCATCACCTAAGAACAAGAAGTCCAAAATGCGCAAGCGTCAGCGCGTCGGTCAGCTCGAGAAGGCCATTCTCGCGGCCGTCCAGACCTGCCCGAACTGCGGTGGTATGAAGCAGGCGCACCACGTGTGCCCGAACTGCGGCATGTACAATGGCCGCAAGGTGCTCTCCGTCACCGCCAAGTAAAAGGCCGTATGACGCGCGTTGCACTCGATGCGATGGGCGGCGACAACGCCCCGGGCGAGATTGTCCGGGGCGGTGTTGAGGCTGCCGTCGGTCTGGAGGACGTCAAGGTTGTCCTTGTCGGCCAGAAGGACGCGATCGAGGCCGAGTTGGCCAAGTATCCCAAGGACGTTGAGAAGGCTCGCAAGGCGGGCCAGCTGGATGTCGTGGAGGCGACCGAAGTCCTGGAGATGGACGACGAGCCGGCCCGTTCGGTGCGCGCGAAGAAAGATTGTTCCATTAACGTCGCCATGCGCCTCGTGAAGGAGGGCAAGGCGGATGCGTTTGTGTCCGCCGGGAACTCTGGCGCGGTGTCGGCGAGCGCAATCTTCAATCTCGGGCGCATCAAGGGCGTGCATCGCCCTGCGATTGCCACGGTTCTGCCTACGCGGCGTCCGATTCGTCCCGCGCTTCTTCTGGATGCGGGTGCGAATATGGACTGCCATGCGGAATGGCTCGTCCAGTTCGCGATCATGGGCAGTGCCTATTCGAAGGCAGTGTTGAAGCGCACGAAGCCTCTTGTCGGTCTTCTCTCCATTGGAACGGAGGACTGCAAGGGCAACGAGATGACCAAGGCCACGTTCCCGCTGCTGAAGGACGTCAAGGGCATTGACTTCCGCGGCAACGTCGAAGGACACGACATCTTCACGGGGCAGACGGACGTGATTGTCTGTGATGGCTTCGTGGGCAATGCGGTGCTGAAGACGGCCGAGTCGTTGGTTCATGCCATCAGCTACTTCCTGAAGAAGGAGTGCTTCAAGGGACCATCTCGCATCATGGGGGCGATTCTGCTGAAGGGCGCGTTCAAGTCGCTCAAACAGCAGTTGGACCCAGACATTTATGGAGGCGCTCCTCTGCTGGGCGTCCCGGGGGCCGTGATCATCACGCACGGATCCTCCACCCACAAGGCGATCTACCATGCCGTCCGCGTTGGTGCCAATGCCGCGCGTAACGATGTTTCGGGTTTGATTGCCAAGCAGATTGCGGAATACGAGGCTTCTCGTAAGTCGTAAGACAGTTTGATTTTGACGAGCGGTTCCTGCCGTTTCGTTCGTTCGGGGCGTTGCACAGCCTGGTAGTGCGTCTGCTTTGGGAGCAGAATGTCGGAGGTTCAAATCCTCTCGCCCCGACCAATTAAATGCGGTATTTTGTGAATTAAATACCGCGTTTTTCTTTTTTTCTAGTCGGTGGCTTTACGCCGTGACCGCCCATTTTACACCACGAAGGTGGGGCACAAAGTGGGGAACATGACAGAGGCGTGAGGGATTATGATATGATATGCGTGTTGTTTCTCATGTCGGTTTGAGTAAAGGAGAATGCAAATGCCTGAAACATATGTTCTGATTCTTCGGCTTCTGCTCGCGGGAGTCCTTGGCGGGGTGATCGGGGCGGAACGCGAATACCGGGCCAAGGTCGCCGGCATGCGAACGCATCTGCTGGTTGCGATAGGTGCGGCGCTGATGCTGATCGTTTCGCGATACGGCTTCGAAGGTCAGGGCGATCCTTCCCGGGTCGCGGCTCAGATCGTCAGCGGCATTGGATTCATCGGCGCGGGGGCGATCATGGTGCAGCGCCGTTCCGTCCATGGTCTCACAACGGCGGCTGGAATCTGGGTGTCGGCTGGCATTGGCATGGCCGTCGCTTCGGGTCTCTATGCCATTGGTGTGGCGGCAACCGTGTTGTGTCTGATTGGACTCGAGGTTCTGGGGTGGTTCTTCCGCGACCGACGAAAGGGCGCGGAGGCGGAGAATCAGGAAGAAGATTCCGTGTCTGGTTCAAATCGGAAGGAATAAAAATGGCGATTCGTCTGGGAATGCTTGGTCTCGCCGTGTGCGCGGCCTTGGCGGTGCAGTCGGAAACCGGCCTGCAGGAACGAACGAAACCTTCTCTTGGAGACGTGCGCTGGGAGATTCTTGCGAAGAAGAATCCGACCGACAGCGGAACGGCGCTTCGTCCAGAAGACGCCGATTCCGTCCGGTCGCATCCCGTCGACGGGAACGGGTCGCAGCGGATCGAATACGCATTCGTGGATGGCGATGAACCGGTGAAGGCCGTGACGGTGACGCTTGAGAGGGCCCTGTCCGGCGAGACGCGCGGACGGATTGCCGCGACACCCGCGAAAGGCTGGCATCTCAACGTGGTCCGCTTCCCGCTCGTCGACCTGCCGCTGGTGCGCGGAGGGGATCCGGACGACGACTGCCTGATCACCGGAACCGCGAAGGGGGGCTATTATGTGAACCCCGCCAAGATGAAGCCCGGCACGTGGATGGTGGGCGGGCAGCATCCTGGACAGAGCGCCGCGCAGTTCGCCGCGTCCTGGGACGGCGATTCAGGCGTCTACTTCGGCATGGAGGATACAAGGGGCAACCGCAAGTCGTACGGTTTCGAGCGCACGGCCGAAGGGCTCCGCTTCTACAACAACGCGCTGATCTGGACGAACCGGCCGTGGAAACTCGAATATCCCGTCGTCCTGCGCGACGTGAAGCGCGGAGGTGAAAAACTCACCTGGTACGACTTCGCCGACATCTATCGCGACTGGGACCGGCGTCAGGACTGGAGCCGGACGCCCTATCTCGACCGCGCCGACATCCCGGCCTGGATGAAGAACGCACCCGCGTTCGTGCGCTTCTCGCGCCAGTGGCTCGAACGGCCGGAGTCGATGAAGCGTTTCGTCGAGATGTGGAAGCGTGAAATCGGCGACATGCCCGTTGTCGCCGCGCTCTGGGGCTGGGAGAAGCATGGTACCTGGTGGGGACCCGACTATTTCCCCTGCCATCCGGACAACGCGACGTTCCGTTCGGAGATGGCCCATCTACGGGCGAATGGCTTCCATCCCTTCGCGTGGCCCAGCGGCTACAACTGGTCGAAATACATCGGCGACAAGGGGGATGATACCTATGAGATCGATCTACGCAGGGGCTGGATCGATCCCAACGCGGCGCACATCTGCGTCAATCCGGACGGAAAGCTCTTCCATCGGGACGCATTCTGGCTGCGCAACGGCGCGCTCACGACGATCTGCGGTGGCGACCCGTGGTCCCGCGACTGGTTGAACGGCGTCGCGAAGGGACTGGCCGAGCGAGGCTGCGATCTCGTGCAGGTCGATCAGGTCGTGGGCGGACGGATCAACGACTGCTGGTCGACGGGACACGGACATCCCGTCGGTCCGGGGGCGTGGCAGTGGGCGGCCTTTTCCGAGCAGCTCGAGAGTCTGCGGAAGACGCTTCGTGGAGTGCGACCCGATTGCCTCATCGGCGTCGAGGAACCCTGTGAGCTGATGAACGACAGGGTCGCCATTCAGGACTACAGGGATATCGAGACCTACGGGGATCGTCTCGCCGACATCTATGGGTATCTGTTCCACGGCTACGTGCCGGCGTTCCAGTCGAATCCGTTCCGCGACGAGATGAACACGCTCATGTACAGCGCGGTCAACGGACAGATGCCGTTCGTCCGTCCCGACTTCGCCGAACTCGAGACGGAGCGTCCCGCGCTCGTCAATGGCGGCTTCGAGGACCTCGTCGATTCGGTGCGGGGGCCGGCCGGTTGGGACCGTCTGATCCCGAATCGACTGTTGCGCGGCGTTGATCCGGCGCGGCCGCTCTGGAATTTCAGCGGCGCCAACAACATGGGGTGGCTTGGTTATGCGGTCACGCTCGATTTCGATGCGAAGCATGCGGGGGCGGTGTCGCTCAAGTTCGATCCTCCGTTGAAGGGGGGGGCTCGACAAGGGTGCGCCGATGCAGGTTTCGCAGACGGTCGAGGAACTCCAGCCGGGGGACTACACGGTCTCCGCCTGGGTGCGGAACGACGATGCCACGGCTCCCGTCGGCGAACTGAAGCTTGGCTTCGTCGACTTCGGTGAAGCGAAGTCGATTCCGTTCCCCGCCGCAACCAATTGGACGAAGATTGAAGCGAAGGTCGTCGTAGGCAACCACCTTCGCCTCATCATCTGGGCGCCGCCGGGTGCACGCTTCCACATCGACGATCTCAGGCTCGAGAGGGATGGCACCGAGGTTCTGGTACGTGGAGACTCGAAGTACATGCGCTTCATGAAGCGCTGGATTGCGCTCTATCGTGGCGCGGGCCGCGAGTTCCTGGCGAATGGTTTCCGCGTGAAGCCGCCACAGCTCGCGTGCGCGAAGGTTCGTTTCGCCGCACGCGAGGAACCAGCCGTGCTCGTTGCGGCCTACCGGGATGCCAACGGCGCGGAGGCGCTCGTCTTCGGCAATCCGACGGATCGTCCCCAGACGTTCTCCTACTGCTGGAAGGGGCGTCTCGTGACCCGCGCAATTCCCCCGAACACGATCGAGCTGGTCCACAATTCCCTTCACGGACAGAATTGATTTTGGTACACTCCAGGACAATTTCAACCAAGAAAGGGGTCACAGAACATGAATCAGGCTGAGAAGGAACGTCTTGCCCGCGTCGGGAAGACCTTCAATGCGAAGAAGTACATCGCCGAGGAGATCGAGGCGATCAAGAAGCAGGTCGGCGACAAGAAGGTGCTGCTTGCGCTGTCCGGCGGCGTCGACTCGTCCGTCTGCGCGGCGCTTCTCTACAAGGCGATCGGCAAGCAGCTCGTCTGCGTCTTCGTCGACCATGGCTGCATGCGCCTTAATGAAGGCAAGATGATCAAGAAGGTCTTCAAAGGGCAGTTCGGCGTGAACCTCATCGCACTCGACTGCGAGAAGCGGTTCCTCGAGAAGGCGAAGGGCATCACCGATCCCGAACTCAAGCGCAAGTGCATTGGCGGCGAATTCATCAACGTCTTCGCCGACACGGCGCGCGACCTCCAGAAGAAGTACGGCAACATCGACTTTCTCGGACAGGGCACGATCTATCCGGACATCATCGAGTCCGGCGTGGGTGGCCACAAGGCCGTGAAGGCGCACCACAACGTGGGCGGTCTCCCGAAGGACATCATCTTCAAGGGGCTCGTCGAGCCCGTCAAGTACCTCTACAAGGACGAGGTCCGCAAGGTCGGCAAGCTGCTCGGCCTTCCCGACGAAATGGTCATGCGCCAGCCGTTCCCGGGGCCGGGCCTCGCCGTGCGCTGCATCGGCGAGCTCACCAAGGAGAAGCTCGACATCCTCCGCCAGGCGGACTTCATCTTCCGCGACGAGATGGCCAAGGCCAAGCTCGACAAGAAGGCACAGCAGTTCTTCGCCATCATGACGAACGTCAAGAGCGTCGGCGTCAAGAACGGCGCCCGCACGTTCGGCTACGTGATCGGCATCCGCGCGATTTCGACCTCGCAGTTCGTCAAGGCCGGCGTCGTCGAGCTTCCGTTCAAGTTTGTCACGATGGTCGCCGAGAAGATCGCGACCAAGGTCAAGGGCGCGAACCGCGTGGTGTGGGACGTCACGCCGAAACCTCCGGCCACGATCGAGTGGGAATAAGATGGCGGAAGGGTCGATGAACCCATGGTTCCGACCAGGGCGCTCCGGGAGACCGGGGCGCCTTTGTTCATTGGTGGACGAAGATGGAAAGAGCGGAACGGAGGGAGAATTCAGAGACGAAAGCCGACAAGGTCGGCCAATAGGAAAATATCTTTTCTTCTTGATTGGGATTATACTGGTGGCGTTTCCGCGAGGTACGTGGGGACACCGTTGAAGATCATCGGTCACAGGGATTTCCGCCCAGTGGCCTCAATGAAAGGAGAAAGACGATGAAGGACAAGTTCAGAAGCATCGCGATTGCGGCGCTTGCGGTCCTTATGGCCGCCCTGTCGTTCACAGGTTGCTGCTGCATGAAGAGTTGGGGGAGGTCATGCTGCACGGGTACGCAGTCCTGCTGCTGCGAGAAGTGCAAGCCGTGTCACTCCAAGTCGATCGGCGGAACACTGTCTGTCCACGCCGACCCGTCCGGGGCGGGAGTTGGCGTTCGAGCGGAGAAGCAGTAAGGCCAAAGGAGGTACATTATGACACTTTGGGCATGGATTGGCGTTGGCGCGGGAATCGTGCTGGTTCTCGCCATTCTCGGGATTCTGTACTACCTGTTTCACGATCAAGGGGACTAGACAGTGCACAGATCCGAACATGATCAATCCCCGGCGACGTTTTTTGCGTCGCCGGGGATTTTCGGTCTTGATGGACAGCCAGCGATAAATCGTGTAGTATACCTGCAGTCAACGAAGGAAGTCTCATGAAGAATCTGATTGTCGCCGCCGCACTTTCCATTGCCGTGTCCGTCGTTCTGGCAGGACCGTCGCACGTGTGTGCGGAACCTGTTCAGCGGACCGTCTCGGCCGATGTGATGCAAAGAATCCACGAGGAGGTCAAGACGCCTTGCAAATACGGGATGCTGCTTGAACCCGCCGAAGGGGAGATGCTCGACAATCCGATGGTCTTCCGCCATGCGGGGGCCTGGTACATGATGTTCATCCGCTTCGACGGAAAGGGATATGAGACGTGGCTGGCGAAGTCGCAGGACCTTCTGGCGTGGACGCGTCTGGGCTGCATCTTCAAACGCGGCGAGAAGGGGGCTTGGGACGAGGCGCAGGCGGACGGGTGGCCAACGCTCGTCGACACGCGTTGGGACGGCCCCAACACGCTCAATGCATTCCAGGGGAAGTACTGGATGATGTACCTCGGCGGCGCGGCGCACGGCTATGAGACGGACCCGCTGTCGACGGGCGTCGCCTGGACCGACGATCCCAGCGCGGTGAAGCAGTGGACGCGGGCACTGGACAGACCAGTCCTTCGCCCCTCGGATCCCGAAGCGCGTCCCTTCGAGCGCAAGACGATCTACAAGCACTTCACGGTTGAGGATCCCTCGCGGACCTGCGGCGGGCGCTTCGTAAACTTCTACAACGCCAAGCCGGAGGGAGTCTGGCAGGAGACGATCGGCATGGCGGTTTCGGACGATTTGCTCCAGTGGCGCCGCCTCGGGGACGGCCCCGTGATCAGCGACTGTCTGCCAGGCAAACACGGAATCTCGGGCGATCCGATGATCAAACGCATCGGAGACGTCTGGGTGATGTTTTATTTCGGTTACCAGTGGAGGACCGACGTCAAGGGCGCCTTCGACACGTTCGCGTGTTCCTATGATCTGCGGAATTGGACGAAATGGACTGGGGAGCCGCTTGTCAGGCCCTCCACGAAATACGACTCGACGCATGCCCACAAACCCTGGGTGCTGAAGCATGGCGGTATCGTCTATCACTTCTACTGCGCCGTGGCCGGGAAACGTCGTGGCATTGCACTTGCGACGTCGCGTCCCGTGAATGCGAAGTAGAGCATTCCTTCCTCTTGTGGGAACGCAGTTCCTAAAGGTTGAACCGTAACAATGGACTGGACTATCCCCAAATCCGAGTAGGTGTGGCACGGTCAGCTTGCAAAGTTGATG
>JAUNMP010000429.1 GCA_030537465.1 bacterium | reverse complement strand
GCATGAAATAGCCGACAGTGAGCAGCGCCAGCGCCACCCACTTGTAGGCTCCCACTCCGTCATTCGTCTTTTCGTCGTTCATACCCGTCTTTCCTGATGTCTGTTATTTCCACTCCGTTGTCTTCTCGAAATCGGGCACATAGGTGGCCAGCACCTTGCAGATGTGCTCGACTTTTGCATTCCGCTCATCTCGGTCACCCTTGTCGCGGCGCGCCTCGTCGTAGATCTTGCGGAAAGCCTTCACGTACTCTCCCTTCTCCACGCGTCCGGCCAGCATACGACTATAGTAGGTCTCGTCCTGGCGGATCAGTTGCACGAACACAGCCACGCGTTGCCAGGCCGGGATGAGCGCGATGAGTTCGTCAAGACGGCGCTCCGCAGTCTTGGCATCGTCGGTCTTTCGGGCCTCCTCTACGAGTTCGCGGTAGATGGCGACGTAGTCCGGGACAAGTGTGACCAGCGAGCGGCGGTAATAGTTGGCATCGGCCACGCGGTTTTCCGCTACGGCCTTCGCGATGAGCGCTCCAAAATCGTCAATGTGCCGACGCGCTTTCCGGGTCCGTTCGGAGGATGCCTTGTCCTCCAGAATCTTTCTTGCCTCGGCAACCTTCTTGTCGGTTGGCGTCTGTGCAGCCCCGGTCGCGGGCCAGGCCACGGCGACAACAGCGTTCGTTGTAGACTCGGCGGACAGAGGAGTATCCGCCTCAGGGGGCTCTCCCGTACCATTCGCCTCATCGGCACTGCCCAAGGCTCCCGACTCCTCCAGTGCCAGCAGCTTCTCCGCGCGCTGGAGCGCGAGCAACTCGGCGCGGCTCGTGTTGGCGCGCGCGTACATACGCAGCTTGCGATCACGTTCCATGGCCGCGGCAGACTCCGCAGCCTTCCGTTCGTTCTCGCTCTTCGCGAGCGCCGCGTCGGCAATGCTCTTCGCCGCCGCCGTCTTCGCATAGTCGGCCTCCGCCTTCCGGCGCTCCTCCTCCGCGCGCTTGAGCGCCACGGCCTCCGCCTCGGCCTTCTTCGCCTGTGCGACCTGCTCGGCCTCTGCGGACTCCTTCTCGGCAAGTGCCTTTGCCGCGGCGGCGTCCGCCGCCGCCTTCTCGGCTTGCGCACGCTTTGCCGCAGCGGCGTCCGCCGCCGCTTTCTCCTTCAGATTGACCTCGTCCTGCCTCTTCGCGGCCAGAGCGGCCTTCTTCGCTTCGGCCTCGGCTTCCGCCCGCTTTCGCTCGGCCTCAGCCTTGCGCGCCTCGGCCTCCTTGGTCTTCTCCTCGGCCTCCTTCGCCCTCGCATCAGCCTTGCGGGTCTCCAACTTGGCCTCCTGAGCCTTGGTCTGAAGTCTCTGCCGTTCCGTCTCCTGCATCGAACGGTAGGCGAACGCGCCGCCCCCCACGACGCCCAGCACCAGCAGCGCCACCACCAACCCCGTTGTTCCTGAAATCCTCATAACGTTTCCGTCCTCTCCTCATTCCTCATTCTACATTTTTCCTTCGATATGCGCTCACGGGTCTTCCTGCCATTCCAGATAGACCGGCTTGTTGTCCCTGATGGTCATCTTCGCCTTGACGACATGCTTCATGCCCATCGACTGGGCCGTGATGGTGAGTCGGTAGAGTGCACCGTCGCCCGTCCCGCCCGTGTAGCCGAGATACTCGTCGGCAACCTTGTCAATTTCGCTAGACGTGATTTCCTGGAGCTTTGCAAAGTCCTTAATCAGCGTACCACTCTCCTCTTCTTCGAGGTCCACTGCATTGCCGTCCTTGTCAAAACCTTGACGCCAGTCGAGAATGGCCTGCGAGATGAGCTCCGCGT
>JAUNMP010000428.1 GCA_030537465.1 bacterium | reverse complement strand
TATTTACAGGACTTCGCTACATTGAGCCCCTCAAAAAATGGGGTAATTCCAATTCGAATTTTACAATCTGGCACTCCCATTGTCAACCACGAATTTTGCCGGCGGAACCACGAACGCGCTACTTCACGTATTCGTCGAAGATCGCGAGGTCGGTGAGGATGTAGGGGACGCCATCCGCGGGAACCATGGACAGGAGATCTTCGCCGATCGTGCCGGACCAGATCGCACCGCTCACGTCCCAGACCGTACGGCGGATGGGATCGATCAGGACGGGGTGCTTGAAATTGTCGTCCCGCTCGCAGCCGGACTGGACCGTGAGCCGTCCATAGATCGTGGCATCGTCGATGTCGAGATTCTCCGGCAGCCACCAGGCATAGAGCGGCACGCCCTTGCGGCGATAGGCATGGCGTTCGACGGCATTCCAGCAGACCTGGGGCGACAACGACTGGCGACCACGGGTCATATACGTGATGCCGAGGTCTGGCGCGTGCTCGAGACCATCGAAGATCGAACCAAGCGCACGAATCACGTACCAGGCCAGGCGCGGCGAGCGGTCATCGTGCTTGAAGTACCCATAGGCCGCGTCGCCGACGTCGAAGAGATTGCACATTTTCGCATCCATCGCCTTGTCGAAGAACATCCGCCGCGCCGCGAACTTCGCCTGGGTGTATTCGGTGCGCGTATTGAAGCGGCCCGTCGGCACAGGACCGACGCCGCGCCCGCTCTCGCCCATCACGATGTCGGGGAAGGAACCGTCGCGACGGCGGAGAAGCGCCTTCGCCCGTGCGAGCGAGAGGACGACGTTCTCTTCGACGCTGCGCCGATAGCCATGGTAGGTCCAGACGTCCGTCCATTCCGGGAAGTCCGTCTTCGCAAGCCCGAACATCCACGGCGAATCAAGGCTTCCGAGCGAGATGCCCGTCTTCGCCTCGGGGTCGACGGAGCGGATCGTTTCGACCGTACGGCGGTAGAATTCGGCGAAGTCCCTGGAGGCCTGCAGCACGCCCACCTGTTTGTCGGCATTGTCGCCATGCTTGTACCAGCGACCGTTCAGCTCGTTCCAGATCTCGTAGAAGCGCACCTTCCCCTTGTAGTGCGCGGCAAAGGCGCGGAAGAAGTTGAGCCAGGCGTTCACGGCCTCCTCGCCATGGTAGACCGGCGCATCCCAGAAGCGCGAACTGCGCTTGTGCTTCATCGTGTACTTGCCATAGTAGATTTCGTTGCCGTAGCCGCCATAGAACCATGGTTCGATGCCGGCGGCGAGAAGCGCGTCGACCCAGGCGTCGAGTTCGCTGAAGTCGTAGACGCCCTTCGTCTTTTCGATTTTCCGCCAGGCATAGTTGAGACGGGCCCGCTTGAAGCCGGCCGCCTTGAGATGCGGTGCGATCTCCGGTCCCCAGACCCTGAGAGTGCCCATCTCGAGACCGGCGGAGAGAAACTTGGACCCCGTGTCGTCGGCGTCGCGGTCGGGCAGGTAGCCGATCTGCTCGAAGCCCTTCAGCTTGGGAAGCGGATCAAGCGTATGGCCATAGTAGTAGACCGCACCGGGGATGGCGGGGCCGCGGCCATAGTTGTCGGTGTCGATCTTCGGGAGCGGACACTTCTGTTCGGCCAGGTAGGATTTGATCGCCTTCACGCGTTCCGGCGTCAGATCCGGCACTCCGGCCGAGACGGAACATGCGAACGAGGCCAGCATCAACGCACCGACGAGAAACAGTCTTTTCATCTTGGGCTTTCCTTTTCCATCCAACGAATCTACAGAGGTAATTGCAAAACCCTCCTCAGTTGAACATTCCGGCGACTCCGTCGCCT
>JAUNMP010000427.1 GCA_030537465.1 bacterium | reverse complement strand
CCCGCACGGGAGGCCGGGGCCGAGCGCGTCGTAAATGCGCATGAAAATGGCATTTTAAGGTCGTTTGCGGGTCCGTGGAAAAAAGTCCAAAGCACATATGGGCACGTGAAAAAATATTTTTCGCCCAATATCTATTGGGGTTCGTGAAAATCCGGGATGAATTATCCCGAAAAAATCGGGATAAGGGTGGTAAGGATGGGAGATTGACATCAGAGCCTTCGATTAAGTATAATCTAGGCCGACTGTGGAATGAAGGGGCGAAAATTTCGCCTGGGCGAAAAATGTTGCCCTTTGGAGAGGATTAAATGACTGTAAATCGCCAGGATTACTTGAATCGACTGATTAATCGCCGATTGAATGGGATGGTCAAAGTCATAACTGGGCTTAGACGCTCGGGAAAGTCGTTTCTGCTTTTTAACCTCTATCGCTCGTATTTGAATTCAATTGGGGTTGACGATGCGCATATTATCGAGGTCGCGCTCGACGATGCGGACAACTATGTCTACCACAACCCGAGAAAGTTGCTGAAATACATCAGGTCGAAGATTGTCGATTCGGCGGAGTACTACATCTTCATTGATGAGATTCAGTTTGTCAAGAGCGTCAAAGTCAAAGATCCGGAAATAGAAAATCCAGAATCGATCACATTTTATTCGGTTGTCAATGCACTTTTGAGACTTCGCAATGTTGACGTCTATGTGACGGGATCGAATTCAAGGATGCTGTCGAAAGATGTCATGACCGAGTTTCGTGGACGGGGCGATGAGGTTCGGGTCAGACCGTTTTCGTTTGCCGAGTTCATGAGCGCCTATGATGGCGATGTGCGTGATGGCTGGGACGAGTATCTTGAGTATGGTGGCATGCCGCTCGCCGTGATGGCCAAGGGCCATGAGGCGAAGAGCCGCTATCTCAAGAACCTGTTTGAAGAGACCTATCTCAGGGATGTCGTTGAACGCTACAGGATTCGCAAACCAGCGGCTCTCAATGATGTTGTCAACGTGCTTGCGTCGAGTGTCGGGAGTCTCACGAACCCCGAGCGTCTTGCCAATACATTCAGAACGGTCAAACGGGAATCCATCCTGCCGAAGACCATCGGTGCCTATATCAAGAAGCTCTCGGACTCGTTCCTCGTCGACGGCGTACGTCGCTTCGACATCAAGGGGCGCAAGTACATCGCATCGACTCTCAAGTATTACTTCGCCGATGTCGGGTTGCGCAATGCCCGGCTTGGCTTTCGACAAAACGAGCCGACGCACCTGATGGAGAATGTCATCTACAACGAACTTGTTACACGGGGTTATGATGTTGATGTCGGTGTCGTGGAGCTCTTTGGGAAAGACGAGAGGGGAAATGGACTCAAGAAGCAGGTCGAAATCGATTTTGTGGCAACGATGGCCGACAAGCGGTACTACATTCAATCGGCTCTCAAGATTGACGATGATGAGAAGAGAGCGCAGGAGGTGCGTCCGCTCATCAAGGTCGGCGACTCGTTCACCAAGATGATTCTTGTTGACGGGAAACGCGTTCCTCGCCGCGATGAGGCGGGTAATCTGGTGGTGGGCGTTATCGATTTCCTTCTGGATCCTGGTCTCATGGTCTAGAGGTGTTGGGACACTGCCGTTTTGGGGCGGATTGTCCCCGCCGCGGCGGAGGTTGCGGTGATTCTTCAAAACGGCGTTTTTCGTCGTTGCAGACGCGGGAATATGGTATAATTCCCGCGTTTTGCATTCGTGGAGGGCGCGCACGTGAAACGTGCCCGAAGAATTTTTTCCGAAATCATGTAACCATCCAGGTCGCCATCCGTAAACCAGGCAAAGGAGAACAGC
>JAUNMP010000186.1 GCA_030537465.1 bacterium | reverse complement strand
ACGCGCTCGACATGGTCGACGAATGCGGCCTCACGGCGGAGGACATGTGGTTCCCGACGATGAGCATCCGCGCCCGACGCGATTTCATCCCCTACAACACGTTTAAGAAATGACGCTGATAGGCGTCCTGTCCCCGTTGAGAAGAGGCCAAATGAAGACTCTGCATGCAGTTGTTCTTGTCGGTGTAGCCGCGCTGGCGCTCTCGGTCGAAGCCTGCACCGCCATCGTGGTGGGGAAGAAGGCCAGCGCCACGGGGCGTGTGCTTGTCGCCCACAACGAGGACTTCGACAAGGCGTTCATGCGCCACGCGATGTTGCCGCGCCGTGGTGACAAGCCTGCGATGTTCTGGTCGGAGGTGAAGCGCCATGAGGGGGGCGACCGCGTGTCGCACTGCTTCTACAACGAGTACGGCGTGATCGTCTATTCGAACAACGGGGGCGTCTACGGAGAATGGGACGGGCAGAAGTTCTCCCTGCCGGAGGAGGGGGAGTATTCCTCGCTCACGGACGGCGGACTCGGCTATGAACTGCGCATCCGCATGATCGAACGGGCGAAGACGGCCCGCGAGGGTGTGGACATCATGACCAGGCTCGTCGAGGAGCGTGGGTACAACCAGCTCTCCCGCAACTTCCTTGTCGCCGACGCCGATGAGGCGTGGATCGTCGAGGTCGTCCACGGACGTCGCTACGTGGCCCGTCGCGTGCCGGACGACGAGGTGACGGTCTATCCCAACTGCCTGATCTTCAATCGGCTGCGTCCGGGCGATCTGGCTTCCGCCAACATCCGCGCGAAGGGACCCGACTTCGACGTGATCGCGAACTACCAGGGGCACCGCACCTGGAAGTCCCCCTACAACATTCACCGCTGCCAGGAGCTCTACCGCCTTGCGACGGGCGTCTCGGTCGAGGCGGGGGACGCGTATCCGTTTTCGGTTCGGCCGATGCATCCCGTCTCCACGGAGGACATCAAGCGGGGGCTTTGTTCCCACTATGAGGGGCTTCCCTTCGAAGTCAAGGACCGTCATCCGGCGAAGAATCCGAAGATCGTCGAACCAATCTGCCGGAAGGGCACGGTGGAGTCGCTCATCTGCGAACTCGCGAAGAACCCTGTTGAAACCGTCTTCCACATGACGGTGGGGCGTCCCTGCGAGCGGCCATATGGCGTCTACCGCCCGTTCGCGGGGGAACTCCCCGCCGACACGGCGTTCGGCGCCAAGGCCCAGGAGCGCCTCGCGAACTACAAGTTGCCACCGTCCGACCGCGTGAAGGTCGCAGTTTTCGTGGGACATGGTCCGCGTGGAAACGGATGCGCCGAATGGCTGCGGCTCGTCTTGTCCTCCCCCGAGTTGGAGTATACGCTCGTCGATGCCGACTCCATCCGCGCGGGGGCGCTGAACGCGGTGGATCTGCTCGTCGTCCCCGGCGGCAGTTCGCCCGCGATCAAGAAAGACCTCGGCGAGGTTGGGGCTGAGGCCATTCGGACATTCGTGAAGTCCGGCGGCGGCTACATCGGCACGTGCGCGGGTTGCTGTCTCGCAATGGACGACAAGGCGGATCCGGAGCGTGGAATCGGCCTCATGCCGTTCCATCGGATCGGAAACAAGGGGGTGGCCCTTGTTCCGATGGCGATCAACGAGGAGGGGGCCGCGGCGCTTGGAATCAAGGCCGAGACGCGCGAGATCCGCTACAGCCATGGCCCAGTGCTTGTGCCGGTCGAGTCGGATGATCCGGACAAGAAGTTTTCCGTCTGGGGAACCTTCGCGGGGGATCTGGAGAGCCCGAAGCTGAAGGCGTCGATGAAGGACAAGGTCGCGATGGTGGGCGGCACGTACGGGAAGGGGCGGGTTTTCGCCATCGCCTGCCATCCCGAGGTCTATCAGATGACGCGTGACATCGTATGCGGGGCGTTCCGCTATGTCACTGGACGCGAAATCTCCTTCCCCGTGCGGGCGAGAAAGCCCGGGGCCTTGGTGGTTGGCTGGTTCGGGTCGCCCGTCTACGGCATCGTCGACGCGCAGACGGCCCTACAGCTGGAGGCTGACGAATGTGTTGATCTCTTCCCGCTGACCAAGCTGGATATGCAGTGCAACATGCTGGACCACGTGGACGTCCTCGTGCTGCCGGAGGGCACCGAGGAGTCCTACAAGAAGTACGCGAATGTAATCGAGGAGTTCCTGCCGGGCTTCATCGCCCGTGGCGGCAAGGTGCTGGCCTGGGGGCACGCGGTGCCCCATCTGCCGAAGGGCGGAGAATCCTTCTCGACTCCAGGGCAGCTCCTCAGACGGATCTCGGATCTCGCGCGAAAGTGAAGCGGTATGAAAACGACGGAACAGACAATGGGTATGAGAGGTGTTGTCGCTTTGGCGTGTATGCTGTTGGTCCTAGGATGTTCCGCAGCGCGGCAAGGAGAGTTCGTCCTGACTGATCAGAACACTGGACTTCCAATTCTTTCTTGTTCCGTGCCCAAGGGATGGTTGGCGGGAGGAAAGGTTCTGTGGATGCGGAACATCAGCCAGCCTGTACGCCACTACGCCATCGCCACCGAGCCGAGGACGGGGAACAAGATGATTCTCGGCTCGAAGGTGACATTGATTCCGAAAAATCCTTATACGCCTTTGGCACAGGCTGCGGACATCACGAATCCTGCGCTGGTGGCACGTCGGCTGGCGGACGAAATCATCGGCCTCTACGGGATGAAGAATATCCGTGTGGCGGGGGCGACTCTCAACCCCTATGACGCGAAAGTGGCCAAGCCCGTCATTGATGGCTTCATTGCGGAAGCACGGCGCAGTCTGCTCAATTTGACACGTTGCAGCTATGGCCTTCTGCGTCTGCGCTATTTCGGCCAGGTCGCCGGGCGTCCACGCATCGTCAACTGCTTCGCGCCCTATTGCCTCGTCGAGATCAATGGGGTGAGTTCGCTCGGGAACATCCTCTCGATCGACAGCTGCAGCACGACCTTGGAGGGGGAGAACGCCGGCATTGCCTTGATGGAGACCTTTGCCCGGACGCGCAAGTCCTGTCCGATGTTCGAACTCTACTGCAACAATCTCATCCAGAAGGGGACGCTGGCGAACATCCGCAGCCAGAGCGAGTGCATGGACGTCTTTCTCCGCACGACGGGCGAGAATTCTCGGCGGATATCTGCTGCAAACGCACGGTGGTGTGATGCCATCCGCGGAGAGGAACGGGTTGTCAATCCCCATACCGGGAAGACCACGTTCGTTTCGACGCAGTATGACCACTGTAGCCTCGGGGCCAACGGTGAGGTGCTCTATTGGAATGGCGACGGTGCGGCCGCCGGATTCAATCCGAATCAGAGTTCCGCCTTCAACCACACGACGTGGACGGCACCGAAGAAGGTTCGCTGAAATCGTACGACGAGAGAAGATGCAGGCCTATGAAGCGCATGATGTTATTCGTTGGACTGGCGGCCGTGCTGGCCGCCTGGTCCGTTGAAACGGTGCTGGTGGTGCATGAGGGGCGGAGCGTTGAGTCCTGGATGGTTTCGCCCGATGGAACTTGGACGAAGGCGGGGGTTTTTAGCGCCCGCGCGAAGCCCATGTGCGTGACATGCGCCAATGGAATCGTCTACATCGGCACGGCAGATGGGCGCATTTTCAAGTATTCGCCTGAAGGCGGGGAACTCGGGCTTTTCGCCAAGGTGGGTGCCCGCTGCGACGACTTCGCCGTGTCGCCGGACAACGCCTGGCTCTATGTTTCGACGGCTTTTGGCGAGAAGGCGAACCGCATCTCGCGCTACAGGTTGTCGAATGGGAAGGGCGGGGCGTTCATCACGGGCAACGGCCTCTCGACGCCGCGCTCGATTGGCTTTGGCCCAGAGGGGTGCCTCTATGTCTGCAATCGCGGCGGGACCATTGGCGTGTTTGACGTTTCCGGCGTGAAGCCCGTGCGCCGGGCCGACATTAGCTGCGGCGGAACGATGGGCGGCATGCTGATCGACGGCACGCAGGTGATTCTGCCGTTTGTCCGCACGTTGCGGCGAATCGATTTCGCGACGGGCGAGGCCGTGCGGCGGAAGGCGACCTTCGACAATTGCTTCAATTCCGTGAAGGCGGCGGGTGTCGTCTGGCACGCCAACTACGATGGGCGGCTTTTCCAGGACGACGGAAAGGTCCTGACGTCGTCGGTCTCCGTGGGCGGTGGCGTCTGCGACCTCTTCAATCTCACGGTGGCGGTCGATGGAACCGCGGCGAAGGTCGCCGCCGCAGCGCGGACGAAGCTAGCAGGTCGAACGCCCGACTACCCGAGCATTGGCGAATCAGACGGGGGCTTCAGACGGCTTCTCTACAATAATTCTGGCACGACCTATCTCAAGGCCGGGCTCGCCTCCTGGCCGATGATCATGGACTACGACGGCGACGGCGATCTGGACGTTGTCCTCCACTCGGGTGGCATCCCCACCTGGCGAGGAACGTGGTTCTTTGAAAACACCGGAAAGAAAGGGGACCGCAGCCCGTTGTTCAAGCCGGCGCGCAGATTGAAGGACGGTGGCGGCGACTCCGCGCAGATTCTGGCGGACGGACGTCTCGCCGTGACGGAGCAGGGACGCGTCGCTTTCGACTACCGCGAGAATGGGATGAGGAATGCCCTGACATTCAAGGATCTGCCATCCAACGTCCATTCGAATGGCGTGCGCGGCAACGTCTGGCGCTTCGCGGACCTGAACGGGGACGGGAAGGACGATCTTGTAGTTGGAATTGGTGACTGGAAGGCCTATGGCTGGCATGACAAGTGGGATGCCGCGGGCGTCTGGACGAACGAGCCAATCCATGGGCTCTTCTACTACATCCGAAACGAGATGGGGGATGATGGTGTCGAGAAGTGGGCGAGGCCAGAGATCCTGCGCCTTGCGAACGGACAGCCGATTGACGTCTACGGCTACGCGGCGCCGCTCTTCGCGGACTGGGACGGAGACGGGGACCTCGACCTGCTGACCTGCGACTTCATCGACAACTACACCTACTTCGAGAACATCGGAACGAAGACTGCGCCGGCGTTCGCGGCCGGACGTCCGATTCTCGACAAGTTCCTGCGTCCCATCAAGGCCGACCTCTGCATGGTGACGGCGACGGTGGCGGACTGGGACGACGACGGACGCCCTGACTTCATCACCTGCGAGGAGGACGCCCGCATCTGCATCATCCGCAACACGGGGCGCGTCGCGATGGGAATCCCCGTCTTCGACGAGCCGTATCACCTGAGACAGGAGCGCGCGGAGGTTCACTTCGGCATTCTCGCGACGCCGGCCGTGGTCGACTGGGATGGCGACGGCGACCAGGACATCATCGCGGGCAACTCCGCGGGGTATGTGGCGTTCATCGAGAACCTCTCGGGTCCGAATGTCGCGGAGCCCAAGTGGGCGGAGCCACGGCTGCTGGAGGCGGATGGCGCGCCGATTCGGGTCATTGCGGGGCCGAATGGGTCCATCCAGGGGCCCTGCGAGGAGAAGTGGGGCTATACCTGCCTCTCCATCGCGGACTGGGACGGAGATGGTCTTCCTGATGTGATGCTGAATTCGATCCGCGGCGAAATCCTCTGGTGCCGCAACATTGGGACGCGAACGGCGCCGAAGCTTGCGTCGCCGGAACCAGTGGCCGCTGAATGGGAGGGCGAACAACCCGGTCTGGCGTGGGGATGGCGCAAGCCGTTCGGATCGAAGAACATCCTCACCCAGTGGCGTACCACGCCCTATATGATCGACCTGGACGAAGACGGCCTCATGGACATCGTGATGCTCGACGTGGAGGGCTACCTCTGCCTCTGGCGCCGGGCGCGGAAGGACGGAAAGCTGGTCGTGCTGCCGCCGGAGCGGTGCCTGTGCGACGAGAAGGGCAATCCGCTGCTCCTTGCGGGGCGCAACACCGAGGCGGGACCGAAGAGCAACTATGCGGGGGGCAGCGGACGACGGAAGTTCTGCTTCACCGACTGGACGGGCGACGGAAAGAAGGACCTCATCGCCAATTCGCGCAATGTGATGCTCTATGAGTTCGTCAAGAAGGAGAACGGCAAGTGGCTCTATCGGAACCGCGGGGACCTTGATGACGCGCCACTCGCGGGGCACACGACGGCTCCGACCGCCTGCGACTTCGACGGCGACGGGCGCGAGGAGCTTCTCGTGGGCGCCGAGGACGGATTCTTCTACTTGCTGCCGCGCGAGGATTGACGCGTGGCGAAGACGCCGAGCCCCAGCAGATAGAGGAGACAGGCGAGCAGAACGAACGTGATGGAGCCCGCACCCCACGCATTGCGGACGAGGCCCATCACGAACGTCGAGATGCCGCCTCCGCAGATGGCCATCACCATGAGGGCGGATATCTCGTTCGCCTTGTCGGGGCGGCGGTCGATCGCGAGGCCCATGCACATGCCGAAGGCGTTGGCGAAGCCGACTGCGGCGAAGAAGACGAGCACGAGGAAGACGGTGGGGTTGGGGGCGAAGAAGAGACCCGTCGCCGCGAGGATGGCCATGCCGATCAGGTAGGGGAAGCAGCGTGCGGCGGAGATGTAGGCGAAGACGATCGAGCCTGCGAAGGCGGCGATCATCTTCGCGCCGAAGTAGACGGAGGGGCCGGTTCCGGCGGCATCGTTCGAGAGTTTGAAGATGTCCTTCAGATAGGCGGGAATCGCCACCGCGAGCCCGATATCGGCGCCCACCGCGAACAGCACGCCGATGGTCATGGCGAGGATGTAGGGATCGGCCAGGACGCGCATGCAGCTGAGGAATGAAGTCTTGGGACCAGTGGCCTCCTCGCGGGGCACGTTGGAGAAGAAGAGCCAGGCCGCGGCGGCGAAGGCCAGTGCGCCGAAGACGAGGAAAAGCATCTTCCAATTGCCGAGCCAGCCTGAACATGCGAGGGCGATCACGGGGGTGACGGTGCCGCAGATCGCCTTCACGAACTGTCCGAGGGAGAGGCGGCTCGTGATCTGGTCGGGCGGGACGACGTTGGAGACGAGTGCCGGCAGAGAGGCCTGGATCATGGTGTTGCCGATGCCGAGGCAGGCGAATGCCGCAAAGTAGGGCCAGATGCGCTGAGTGCCTGCCAGGAAGGGGAACGCCATGGCCGCCACCGTCACGAGGAGGGAGAGCATGACGGTGTTCTTCCGACCGATCCGTCCGCAGAGCACGCCGGTGGGAATCGAGATAAGGAGAAACCAGACGAACGCCATGAAGGGCAGCATTCCGGCGAGAACGGGATAGTTCGCGAGATCTTCGTTGATGCGCTCCATCGCCGTGGAGATGATGCCCGCGGGGGCACCCATGATGAAGAAGCCGGAGAGGACCGGGAGGAGAATCCATCTGTTGTATTTCATAGGCGGGGACCTTCCCTGGGCGAGGAATTTACTTTTGCCAGTTCGAACGGTCGACTGGGGCCTGCTTGCGTCCAAAGAGCTTCGAGAGGAAACCAATGCCGTAGATCCAGAGCGTGAGGATGCAGACGGGCGCATGATAGAGCCAGGCGCGGTCGGGCCTCCGGCACATGCCGATGAACATCTGGATGAGCAGGGGCCAGACGAGCACGGTCGAGAGGCAGAAGAGGAGAATGCCCGTGCGGCGCTGTTTGTCCCAGGGATAGGTGCGCTTCTTCTCCTGTGCGAAGAAGAGGAAATCGCGGATGCGGCGGCGCTGTTTGCGCGCGAAGTCCGCGAGACGGGCGCAGTAGAGGTGCACGATGCCCGTCTTGACCTTGGCGACGCAGACGGCGCCATCGCGGCGGATGCGCTCGAATAGGATGTCGATGTCGAAAAGATAGGGATCCCAGTTCGAGTCCTCGAGGAGGGATCGACGGAAGACGAAGCCGTTCGCGCCGATCGTGGGGAGGGCGGTGCCGTTCAGACGGAGCTTCAGCCAGTCGCCTTTGTCCTCCTGGTCGATGTCGAGTCCGGTCCACGTGCCCGTGACGCCGCAGACGCGGTCGTAGTTGCGGGTGAAGAGGCAGATGGGATCGTTCATCCCGAGAAGGGCGAAATAGCGGGTGAGAGCGGGGTCCTGGGGACGGGAGGTGTATTCGAGCGGCTCGGTGGCGATGATCTCGGGATCGTCGAAGGGGGCGAGCATCCGTTCCAGCCAGGAGGGGTCGGGGAGGATGTTGTCGGAATCGACGAGGGCGATGATCTCGCCATGCGCGGCCTTGATGCCGGCCGTTTTCCCGGCCTCGCCGGTCTTGAGGGGATTGGTGGTGATGACATCGACCCCGTATTCGCGGGCGATCTCAAGCGTGCGGTCCGTGGAGCCCGCATCCGCGATTACGACTTCAAACTCCGAGCGCTGCAGGCTTTGGGCGTTGATCGCCGCGAGACAGGCCGGCAGGGTCTTCTCTGAGTTGAGGACGGGTATGACGATGGAGAGTCGCATATGAAAGTAGTATAACACAGAATGAGGATGGACAATCGGAGGCGAATGCGCTAAACTACGAAAATGAACTTCGGGGCAATTCCCGAGGTCGGTCACTTTAATCTGCAACAGGGTGTTGAACGTCATGAAGAAGAAGTCCTCGGAGATCAAGTACAAACGGATTCTGCTCAAGCTTTCCGGCGAGGTCCTCAAGAACCGTGAGGAGGGGGACTGCATCGACGCCGCCCGTCTCGCGTTCATGGCGGAGCGCGTGAAGAAGATCCACAAGCTCGGCTGCGAGGTCGGCATCGTGCTGGGTGGCGGCAACATCTTCCGTGGCCTCTCCGGCGCGAAGAACGGCGTGAACCGCGTGGTCGGCGACTCGATGGGCATGCTCGCGACGATCATCAACGGCCTGGCGATGATGAACGCCCTCGAGTCGATCGGTGTGCCTACGCGCGTGATGACCTCCATCGAGATGCCGAAGCTGGCGGAGCCGTTCATTCACCGCAAGGCGATCCGCCACTTCGAGAAGGGGCGTGTGGTGATCTTCGCGGGCGGCACGGGCAACCCGTACTTCTCGACGGACTCCGCCGCCGCGCTTCGCGCGAGCGAGATCGGTGCGGACGCGCTCCTGAAGGCGACGAAGGTCGATGGCATCTACACGGCGGATCCGATGAAGGATCCCAAGGCCAAGAAGTATGGTTCTCTCAAGTATGAAACAGCGCTCGAGAAGCGCCTGAAGGTGATGGATTCCGCCGCGTTCGCGCTCTGTATGGACAACGACATCCCGATTGTCGTGTTCGACTTCTTCGATGGCGACGCGCTTGAGCGCGTGGTGCGTGGCGAGGCTGTGGGCACCCTCGTTTCCTGATTTCACTCTCCCGTGGCGCATCCGCGCTTTTTGTGATATAATTCAACTGTTCAAACCCATAAAAGGATTTCAAATGGAAACCGTTTCTGACGTTCTCAATGACGCGACGGCGAAGATCGCCAAGAGTTTCGACGCACTCAAGGCCCAGTTTGCGGGCCTCCGCACGGGCAAGGCCTCCCCGGCCCTCGTGGACGGCATCAAGGTCGACTACTATGGCTGCCCCACGCCGATCAAGAATCTGGGCACGATCTCCACGCCGGAGGCCCGTCAGATCAAGATCACGCCGTTCGACCCCACGGTCCTCGCCGAGATGAACAAGGCGATTCTCGCCGCCAACCTCGG
>JAUNMP010000426.1 GCA_030537465.1 bacterium | reverse complement strand
TCGGAAATAACAGCGGGCTGTTGTCCGTCGT
Organism: bacterium; assembly: GCA_030537465.1. Classification (GTDB taxonomy): domain Bacteria; phylum Verrucomicrobiota; class Kiritimatiellia; order RFP12; family UBA1067; genus RUG572. The sequence goes on along the minus strand of JAUNMP010000426.1, from coordinate 1,805 downwards.
CAGCTTCCGCGAAAATGCGCGGGCGGAGAACCTCCGCCTCGCGTTGAACGATCTTGCGCTCGTCAACGTCTTCGGCGGTGCCGTCACGGCCAGCATGACGCGCGTCGCGAACGGCGGCGCGGTCCGGTCCGCGATGCGCCAGACGGCGGGACTCTGGGCGAACGGGGTCTGGGATCAGCTGCACGTGGGCGAGAGTTCCGGCAGCTATGGGGCCTATGTGCTGGAGGGCGGGCAACTGGATGTTCTCTGCGACAACAGCAATGACGCGACATACGTCGGCAAAAGCGCGAACGCCACCCGACGCAGCGTCGGCATGCTCGTCCAGAAGGGTGGCCTCTACCGGCATACGGGCACGAGCTCGTCGGTTAATGACGGACTGACCGTTGGACCTCAAGGCTACGGCTACTGTGTCGTCTCCGGCGGCACGAACGACACGTTCACGAAGCGAGGGCAGGTCTCGCGCATGCGCCTCGCGCAGGAGGGCGGTTTTGGCGTCCTTGCGGTCTCCGGCACCGGTACGGTCGTGCGGACAGGGGCCCTCGATGCTGGCTCGTCGGGCACCAACTATGCGGCGTATGTCAGCGTGCGTGACGGTGCGGTGCTGTCTCTCGACCGTCTACGCGTGTATGCGCCGACAAATGCGGAACACATCGCGAAGACGGTGAGCGAAATCTACTTCGATGGTGGCGTAATGAAGCCAACCTATGGCTGGGGATTTTCCGGTCTCGATGTCCTGGCGGCGAACATCGGATCCCGAATCCCGCAGCATTTCACGATTGGGCCGAACGGTCTCGTGATCGACACGTCCGAATGCTACAGCTCGGCGGAGCGCGTGGGCCGTGATCTCTCGCAGATGGTGCTGCGGTTCGATGCGCCGACGGGCAAGGGCCTCGCGTCCATCACGATGCCCGCGATTCCGTCCGACGCTGTCTACATGGGCCCCGTTCCGCTCTTTATCGAGGGCGCGGGACACGGCGCCGTCGCGTATGCGGACTACGACTTCGACACGAAGACGTTCACGCCGGTCATCCTTGCGCCGGGCTGCGATTACGATGAGACGACGAAGGTTTACTTCCCCGCGGCCAACTCCCTCGACGGCGCGAGTGGGCGTCTGGAATGCACCTACACGCTGGCGGACAACGCGACGACAGGTGGTCTGACGAAGCGCGGCGACATGCGCCTCGCGCTCTACAGACCGAACACCTACGGTGGCCCGACCGTGGTCGAGGAGGGGTTGATGACGCTCGAGGCCCAGAACCTCCTGCCGTCGACGACGCGACTGACTGTCAACAAGGGGGCCACTCTGCAGCTCGTCGGGGAGACTGTCGCCGGTCTCGCAGGACAGGGCACGGTCAAGGGCGGTCCGCTCACCTGCACGGGCGACCTGACGCTGAATGCGGCCGACACCTTCGCGGAAGGGGCGACGCCGTTGACGTTCGAGGCGGGGCGGAAGCTCTTGTTCGGCGAAGATTCCCGTATCGTGATCGCCGACCCCGAGAACCTGGACGCCCACAAGGACGCGGGCTCGCGCGTTGTCGTCCGCGTGCCGGGTGGCATCGAAGGCAATCCGACGTTCGTGCTGCCCGAGGGCGTCTCCAGTGCCTGGCACGTCCGGCAGTCGGGGACCGAGATCAAGCTCTCGCATATTCTCGGCACGCAGATCCTTGTTCGCTGATGCTGTTGCCGTAAAAGGGAGTCGGTTGGACGTGCGTTTTTCGCCGGGATGTCATAAAGTGTCAATAATAGTTTACACTGTTGCCCATTTGCCTCTTGTGCATTAAAATATATTGACACTTTAGACAAGC
>JAUNMP010000425.1 GCA_030537465.1 bacterium | reverse complement strand
AGGCGACGGAGTCGCCGGAATGTTCAACTGAGGAGGGTTTTGCAATTACCTCTCTTGATAATTCGCACGAAGACCATCCAAATCGTCCTTTCGTATCTCATTGACAGCACCTTGGCTACCTCCATTCCTTTCGGAGATTTCGTACTGATAGTGCTTGAAACAATACCTAGAACCCGGATTAGCCTTGTGCTGACAGGGAGCCCCATTCTCATATCTCGCAGCACATTTCGGAAGTGACTCATATGAAATCGTCTGGCCTGAGTAACGTGAGCGCTGAGTTACCGGCCAAGAAGAACTTCTTGATTGAGCATATGCAGCCATGGTCAGGGCTAGCAAGCATCCGAAAACCATATGTCTACAAAACAGACGCATTATACCTCCATCTACATCCTCTATCAATCACACTTTAAATCAGTCATTAACTTTCCTACACCCCCAAACGGACGAGAGGTGTCAGGCTCTAACCGTCCAATCTCCAAATCTGAAACAGTTCATCCAACCGGCTTCCGAGCGGCACGTCGACAAACTGTGGATGACCATGTTTCAACGCTGCCAGATTCAAGGTTCCGCGGTAGCCGTTGGCGGCAACGCGGAGGACGTGGGGCGGGAGGTTGTGATCGTCGTCGGGGATGGCGATCCAGCGAACGGACGCCGGCGACGCGAGGTGGCGAGTTGCGGGGAGCGGGAAGACGCCCGAGGCTTTCACGGCCCTGTAGAGACCGAGGATCGCGTCGGCCTGGAGCATCGTCACCGGCGACGACGACGAATAGACGGCATGCCGCTGGAACTTGTATTCCTCCCAACTGGTCATTCGGTCGCAGAGATGGGTGGCGACGTCGGAAAGGAAGCGCTCGATCTCGGAGGACGAGTCGATCGACGGCGACAGGGGAAAGGCGCCCAATCCCGGAAGGATCTCGTCGTACAAGCGGGTCGGGGCCTTCGCCTTATTGCCGGGATACAGCACATAGGCGCCCCCCGTGCGACGAATGGCGTCGCGATAGGCGTGCATCTTGAGAATGTCGACCCGTTTCACGTCCCGGGCACTGCGCTGCTGGGGCGTTTCGTCCACCTCGCCATCCGTCTCGCCCGTCTCGATCTCCCGGAGTTCCGACTCGATCTCGTCGAACTTGTACTTCGCATCGAAATGAACGTAGGTCACCAGGTCGTTCTCGATTGCCTCCTGAAGATCCATGCCGTCCGGCCGGAAGGCGACCGTGTAGTCGGGACGCATCGGCAGCGTCCAGCTGCCTCCAGCCCTTCTATTGAAGGTTTCATTGTAGCTGAAGTCGATCGCCAGGTTCCGGTAGCGCCCCTCATATCCGTGAACCGCGAACGTCCCATGCAGCGGACTGCGCTTCCCCTCCTTCAGGGACAGCGTCAGTCCCTGGTCGTTGGAGACGATCAGATCCTTTGCAATCTCCTCCTCCGGGACGTGGAACAGCTTCTGGACGACATCCAGCAGCTTGAAATAGCACCAGTACTCGTAGAGCGCCGCGACGTTCTTCTTGCCGGCGGCGTAGACCTGTTCGCCATTCTTCCACGCGAGCCGGGCGGCGGCGTCCCAGATCGTCCAGGCCTTGAGAATCTCCCGATAGCCTTCCTTGCGCTGCAGCGCCGTCGATCCGAGGGGCAGGCGCGTCAACTGCGACACGTGCCGGAAGAACGGTTCCGCGAGCGCACGATCCAACCGCTCGCCCAACGCCTTCGCCTCGCGCACCAGATGTTCGTTCGACGCGTCCATTTCGGCAATCTCACGCAGGAAGTCGGCAAAGGCTCCCAAGACGTATTTGAGGTAATTGCAAAACCTCGGCGAAGTCGTGCCGGACGTCCGCCTGACGG
>JAUNMP010000185.1:796-9606 GCA_030537465.1 bacterium | reverse complement strand
CGAACTTCGTGGCCCCCATTTTGACGAAGCCCCCCACAAAGACGGCGAGCAGTCCCCTCGCAAGCCATCGTCCACACCAGGGACCGAGACGAGATCCATGCTCTGTATTCATAATGTCCCGCACCTGGAAATCACTCGCCTTCGATGAGGCGGGCGAGTTTTGCGCGGGCCGCGCGCAGGGCCGCGGGGTCGCGCGTGAATTCGGTCATGGACGTGACGAGCGTGCGACTCACCGCGTCGACGGCGTGCGGACCGACACGGGCGGCGGCGAGCTGGAGGCGTTCGTAGTCCTCCACCGCGTCGCGCATCTGTGCGAGGCGGATGCCGGGTACGATGCCCTCTGTCGTCGGATAGAGGAAGATGCCGTCGCCCGGCATGCGCAGACCACTGTAGGTATTCCACTTGGGGAAGAAGGTGTCGGACGGGTCGAGGTTCTGGTTCCGGCCCCAGAAATTGACATGCCAGAAAAGAAGTCCGTCCGCACGATAGAGATGCGTCATCCAGCCGAGGAGTCGCCCTTCAATCGGCGGGTACTCATACGACGCCATGTTCGCATAGGGGTGGTGCGGTCCGCAGCAGGTGTACCACCAGACCTGCTTGCCCTGGGCGCGGAGCTTCGCCGAGAGCTCGGGCCGGTAGACCGAGGAGAGCGGACAATACCAGTCTGTCGTCTCAAGGCACGGGTAATCCTTCCCCTCCGCCATGTCGCGGTACATCATCGCCGTCGTCATCAGCGGCACATCCGGAAAATCGGCCTTCAGCTGCTTCCAGAGACGGTCGATGCCGGGATAATAGCGCTTCTCGCGCTCGTCGAACCCGTAGAGGTAGGCGTATTTCACCAGATCGTGCCGACGCAGTTCGGCGACATAGGACGTGAGTGTTTGCTTGACGTAGTCGTAGAACGCGGGCGTCTCCGTCTCCTCGGGAGAGGAATAGCAGACCCATCGGGCATTGGGGTCCTTCGGCGGCGGAACGAGATTCAGGATGTTGAAGCGGTTCATGCCGCGGGACCGTGCGTAGAGCAGATCGGCGATCGGCGGAGGCGTGGTCCGCGAGATGTCGTCCGGGTTGAGGCGATGGTCCAGCATCAGGTCCCAGGACTGCCGCCGCATCGCCTCGTAGCGGTCGGGATACTGTGCCCGTGTGAAACCGTCCATCACGCAGAAGGCGGTGGGCATGCCGAACGTCGTCGGCTGGGCGAAGGAACGGACCTGCAGGTTGACGGGAATCCGGGAAACCTCCTGATCTCCATTCAAAACGGAGATCTCGCCCGTGTACACGCCGGGCTTCTCCGCGCGGTCCGCCGTCGCCGTGACCCAGAGTCCCTGGGAACCGCCCTTCCGGACGCGAAACGGCGCGGCGGGGAGCAGCGGGTCCGCGAACCAGCGCTCCACATCCGCGACGCCCTCCGGATGGGGTGCATAGCCAGGACGCCGCGCCAGATATCCCACGCGCTGCCAGACCACCTTCCCCCTGAAGGGTGTTCCATCCCTTCTCTTCAGCGGCGAGCACACGAGGTTTCCCCGCGTCCATTCGCAGCGTTCTCCCGTGGAAACGACGATCTGGGCGCTTTCGGCCTCCCCGCGCGCCAGTTCAAGGTCAATGGTGGAAACCTCGTTCGAACCGGGGAACGTCAGCGGCGTCACGCGCCGCATCGAATCCGCGACCCAGACGCGAAACGCATCTGGCGCCAGTGACGAGACGGGACCACTGCGACCGGCCACGGACACGCTTCGCGGGACCTTGTGACCGTTTTTGTAGGCGAAGCCCTCGATTTCGTCCGCGTCGATGAAGGGACGGTCTGTGCGGCGCACGGAACCGAAGAACTCGGCCGCCGACGGTTCCCGGCGCTCCAGCTTCAGATCCCTGAACTCGGCCGTGCCGGTTCCCTTGCGGAGGAAGGCGAAGAACTCGATCTTCTCGACGGGCTTCGCGGGGATCCAGAGGTCCCGCACATGTTCCCAGCCGTGGGTGCCAGCGGAGAAGTCGGACCGCACGGCCCACTGCTTGGTGCCATCCGCATAGTGGACATCGAGCCAGAGGCAGTAGTCCGAAGCCGACGCCTTCTCCGACCGGCTCCAGCCCTCGAAGACGACAGGCGTCTTGTCCGGCTTGTCATAGGTGAAGGCCCTGCTCCACCGCATCTTCGCGATGTCGGTGGCGGCCATCGCCGCCATCGAACAGACCACAGCCAGGACCGAGACGCCCGCCTTCATGGGATTCCCCGGACGGTCAGGGGAGCGCGGCGCCCACGAGCTTTGAGACGAGCTTGCCGTCCGCCTGGCCCTTCACGCGCGCCATCACTTCCTTCATCACGCGACCCATGTCCTTCTTCGAGGTTGCACCAAGGTCGGCGACGGTCGCCTTGACGACGGCCGCGACCTCCTCCTCGGAAAGCTGGGCGGGCAGGTACTTCGCGAGAACCTCGCGCTCGGCCTTCTCGCCTTCCGCGAGATCGGCGCGGCCTGCCGTCGTGAACTGGGCGATGGACTCGTCGCGCTGCTTCACGCCCTTGGCGACGACCTGCACAACCACGTCGTCGACGATCTCCTTGCCGGCGTTGACCGTGAGGTCCTTGACCTTCGCGATCGTGCCGCGGATCGCGTTCAGCGCCGCCTTGTCGTGGGCCTTCATCGCGGCCTTGAGATCTTCCATCAGCTTATCGTAGAGAGGACTTGCCATGATTTGACTCCTGATTTTCGATTTTACAAAAGAACGCCCTTGGTCGACGCCTCGCCGTCGTCCCACCACGAGCCCTTCGTCGGCGAAACGCGGGCGATGGCCTTCGTCGTGAGCTGGATGCCGCGCGCCGTGGCGCCGCGGACCTCGACGACGGGCTTCTTCTCGCCGGCGCCCTTGTCCACGAGTTCCAATGGCTGGAACAGCATCTGGTGGATCTTCTGGTTCTTCGCGGGCTTGAACTTCACGTAGATGTTCTCGGGGCAGCCCTCGTCGAAGAAGAGCACCTTGCTCTTCTCGGGCGCGAGGCGGTATTCCTTGTTGTTGATCATGCCGCCGAAGGTGAAGCGCTTGATGTACGAGAACCCATAGAGAGGCTCCTCGTAGACGCACACGAAGGCACGCTCGCGGTCCTTCTCGGGATTGAAGAGGAAGACCTCCAGCAGGTCCTTGTCGACGAAGATCTTGTCGGAGGGCGGCGTCATCTTGTAGCGGCCGTCCTTCCAGATGAAGACGAGCTTGTCGAGCGAGGAGCACTTGAAGAGCTCGTCGCCGCCGCGCAGGCCGCTGCCGACGAAGTGGTTCTCCTTGTCGTACCGGATCGTGAGCTCGCTCGCGGTGATTGCGCGCACGTCGACCTCCTTGAACGCGCCCTGGGCGATCTTCGTGCAGCGCGGATACTTCTTGCCGTACTGCTTGAGGAGGCCCTTGAGGTACTTGACCACGAAGGCGCGGAGATGGAGCAGGTTGTCCTTGACCTCCGCCTCCTCCTTCTCGATGGCCTCGATCTCCTCGCGGTTCTTGTCGATGTCGAACTGGGAGATGCGACGAATCGGGATCTTCAGGAGGCGCTCGATGTCCTCGTCCGTGATCTCCGGATGGCGGAGATTCTTCAGAAACGGTTCGAAGCCCCTGCGGATCGCGGCCTTCACGCCCTCGTAGGACTTCTCCTTCTCGATGAGCTTGTAGATGCGCTCCTCGATGAAGATGCGGTCGAGCGTGCGGTCGTGGAAGAGCTTGTCGAGCTCCGCGAGGCGGATTTCCTGTTCCCGCTTCGTGAGGTCCATCAGGCGGTCGACGTTCTTCTGGAGGATCTGCGTGATGGTCATCGCGCGCGGACGACCCGCGTCCAGCACGATCGGGCGCGACGCCACCGACTTCTCGCAGCTCGTGAACGCGTAGAGCGCGCTCTTCACCTTCTCCTGCGTCGCCCCGGTCGCAAGCTCGAGCTCGATCTGCACCTCGCTGGAGGTGAGGTCGTGGATCTTGCGCACCGCGACCTTCTTCTTCTTGATCGCCTCCTCGATGGAGACGGAGATGGAGTCGGTCGTCTCGCCCCAGGGCAGCTCGGTGATCACGAGCTTGTTCTTGTCACGCGCCTCGATCACGGCGCGCACCTTCACCTTGCCGAGACCGTCCTGGTATTCGGAGACGTCCATCACGCCGCCCAGCTGGAAGTCGGGATAGAGCGCGAACGGCTTCTTCTGGATGAGGTTGATCTCGGCCTCGATCAGCTCGCAGAAGTTGTGCGGCAGAATCGCGGTCGAAAGGCCGACGGCGATGCCGTCCGCGCCGAGCATGAGGAGCAACGGAATCTTCGCCGGAAGCAGGACGGGCTCCTTGTTTCGGCCGTCGTAGCTGGGCGTGTAGTCCGTCGTCTTCGGGTTGAAGACCTCCTTGCGGGCAAGCTCCGCGAGGCGGCACTCGATGTAACGCGACGCGGCGGCGGGCATGCCGGTGAAGAGGTCGCCGAAGTTTCCCTGGCCGTCGATGAGATAGCCCTTGCCCTTGCCCCAGAGCTTGTTCGCGAGCACCACGAGCGCGTCGCCGATGGAGGCGTCGCCGTGGGGGTGGTACTGCATCGTGTGGCCGACGATGTTCGCGACCTTGGTGAAGCGTCCGTCGTCCTTCTCCCAGAGAGAGTGGAGGATGCGGCGCTGCACCGGCTTGAGTCCGTCCTCAACGGCCGGGATCGCACGGTCGCAGATCACGTAGGCAGAGTATTCGCGGAAATTGAAGTCATAGAGGTCGCGCAGCGGACCATGCCCCGTCAATGTCCCTCCAGGTGGAGGCGGGGGAGGAGGCGCCTTGGAGGCGTCGCCCCCCGCGGGCTTGGCGGACGCGGTCTTCGCAGCAGCAGGCTTCGCGCCTTCGTCCTTCTTCTCCGGCGCAGACTCCCCGGTCGGCGCGGCAGGCGCCTGGGAGAACAGATCCAGGTTGTCGAAAAGGCTCGGCGGCTCGCCCGTGTTATTGTCTTTCTTGCTCATCTCTCGTCTTGGTTCCTATTCAAATCCTCAATAGATCAACACCCGCGGCGGCAGGAGTCTTATTCGCTCTTCATCTGGGTGTCGCACAGCTTCCGGTAGACGCCCTGCGCGGCGAACAGCTCGTCGTGCGTGCCGCTTTCGACGACACGGCCCCTGTCCATCACCAGGATAAGGTCCGCATGGCGGACCGTTGAGAGGCGATGGGCGATCGAGAACACAGTGCGGTTCGCCATCAGGTTTTCCAGAGCCTGCTGCACAAGGTGCTCCGTCACCGTGTCCAGCGCGCTCGTCGCCTCGTCCAGCACGAGGATCGGCGGATTGAGCAACAGCGCGCGTGCGATCGCAATACGCTGGCGCTCGCCACCGGAGAGTGCAAAGCCCTTCTCGCCGACGGTGCGGTCGTAGCCACCAGGCTGCGCCACGATGAAGTCGTGCGCGTTCGCGGCCTTCGCCGCCGCGACCACCTGCTCGTGCGTCGCCTCGGGGATGCCGTAGCGGATGTTCTCCTCGATCGTGTCGTTGAAAAGCAGTGTCTCCTGCAGCACGGCCCCCACCAGACGGTGCACGTCGGCAATCGCCAGGTCCTTCAGATCGACGCCGTCGACGGTGATGCGTCCGCCCTGCGGATCGTAGAAGCGCTGCAGCAGCGCCCCCATCGTCGACTTGCCGGACCCGGTGGTGCCGACCACGGCGATGGACATCCCCCGCTTCAGCTCGAACGACACGTGGTCGACGGCGCTCGCGTCGGCCGTCTCGTACCTGAAGACGACATCCTCGAACCGCACGGCCGAGCGGAACTCCCGCAGAGGCCTGGGGGTCGTCGCCTCCGAAAGCTCCATATGGCAGTCCAAAAGCGAGAAGATGCGCGAGAGCCCGGCCATCGAGTCCTGGATCTGCACCTGCAGCTTCGAGAGCTCCTTGATGGGCTGGTAGATCATCAGCGCGGGGGCGACGAGCGGCACCAGGTCCAACACCGGAACCTTCAGCACGAGACAACCGACCAGCGCAAGGCCGATGAGCAGGATGCCAACCGACTCCGCGAGCGGCGACGTCAGCAGACTGAGACGCTGCGCGCGCAGCACCGACTTGTTCAGGTGGTCATAGACCTTCCGGAAGACGCCGTTCTCGCGCTCTTCGGTGTGGTAGGCCTTCACGGTGCGCACGCAGGTCAGGACTTCGTGGATGTCAGCACCAATCACCGAGCTGCGCTCAAGCGACTTCTTCGTCCACTTCCGCATCTTCCGTCCCAGTGCCGCGAGGGGCAGCGTGAAAGCCGGCACCGCGACGACAAGGATCAGCAGCAAAGAGGCGAGGTTGTTCTCGAGGACGAAGAGGACAATGAAGAACAGCGAGACCGCAATCTCGAACGGGGCGATGGCGAGCTCCGCCAGGATGACGGGGAAGACACGGGCGAGCTGGTTGGGGTCACCCGTCATGCGGGCCATGAGCTGACCCACGTCGACGCGGCCGTGGAACTGCATGGACTGGCATTGGACGTGGCGCAGCATGTCCATGCGCAGATCAGCCACCACCTTCGTCACCGACCAGGTGAGGCAGTAGTGGTTCAGGAAGACCATCAGCGCGCGGAACCCCAGCACAAGCGGCATTGCCACGAGCACGATGAGGAGCATCCGTCCGCTCAGTCCGCCATTTTCGTCCTTGACCGATACGCCGACCTTCTCCGCCAGCCGCTCGACCTCCTTCAGCCACCCCGGCGCCTTCGCCGCCTTGGCCATCTTCTTCTCCACGACCGAGAGGGGCTTCTCTTTCGGGGTTGGGGCCTCGACAACCACTCCGTCAATTTCGGGGTGACGCGCCTCCGAGGTCATCGGCACCTCGGCGGCAACGGGCTGGATCATCTGGTAGAATGGCATCAGAGCCCCGGCGCTGATCAACCCGCAGAAGACGCCGACGAAGACACGGGCACGGTATCGGCCCACCAGCTTCCACAGGCGCGGATACACCTCGCGGGCCTTGTATTCGCGATCGAAGAACTCCTTGCGATATTCCTTACGTTTCGCCATGCATCAGCCCACCTTCTGCATCTCACAGAGCTTCGCGTATCTGCCGCCACGCGCCAGCAGCTCTTCGTGGGTTCCCCGCTCGACGATCCGCCCCTGGTCCATCACGAGAATCAGGTCGGCATGGCGGATGGTCGCAAGGCGGTGCGCGATCACGAACGTCGTGCGATTCGCCATCAGGTTGTCGAGCGCGGACTGGACCTGGGCCTCGGTGACGGTGTCGAGGGCGCTCGTCGCCTCGTCGAGGATGAGAATCGGAGGATTCCGGAGAATCGCGCGCGCGATCGCCACCCGCTGCCGTTCCCCTCCGGAGAGTGCCAGACCCTTCTCGCCCGCGAGGCGGTCATACCCCTCGGGCTGCTCTCGGATGAAGGCGTCGGCGTTGGCCAGCCTTGCGGCCGCGACGATCTGCTCCTCTGTCGCGTCCGGCGAACCATAGGCGATGTTCTTCGCAATGGTCTCGTTGAAGAGCTGCGCCTCCTGGGTGACGACGCCGACCAGCCGGCGCAGATCATCCGTCGCGATCTCCTTCAAGTCGATGCCATCGACCGTGACGCGTCCAGACATTGGGTCGGCGAAGCGTGCAAGAAGCGCGCTAATGGTTGTCTTGCCGCTCCCGGTGCCACCCACCACGGCGACCGTCTTCCCGCGCGGCAGCTCGAAGCTCACGTGGTCGACGGCGGGCTTCTCCGCGGTGTCGTACTTGAAGGAAACATCCTCGAACCGAACCCCTTCGCGGAACTCCCGCAGCGGGACCGGATGCTCCGGCTCCGAAATCTCCATCCGAACGTCCATCAGGGAGAACACACGCGACAGCGCGGCCATGCCCCCCTCGATCTGAACCTGAAGCTTCGAGAGCTTCTTCACCGGCTTGTAGATCACGAGCAAAGGTGCGAGCATCGGCAGGATCCGATCCAGCGAGATGTTCCGGAAATAGCACCAGACCGTAAACCCGCAGAGCAGCATCACGCCAATCATCTCCAGCGTCGGTGGCACCGCGAGCCCGTAGCGTGCAGCCTTGAGGGCGATCTTCACCTGCTGCCGGTTGGCCTCCCGGTAGAGATCGTCTTCAAAGGACTCCGTGTTCGCGGACTTCACCAACTTCATGCAGGTGAGCACTTCGTGGACACGGCTCAGGAGTTTGGCCGCACGGTGCATGGCCTGCCGCGCCCAGAGACGGATGGCTCCCCCGATCCGCTTCACGGGGAAGAGGAAAGTCGGGAAGGCGACCGCAAGGACGACGAGCGTCGGCAGCATGTCGTTCTGGACCGCGAACCAGACGATATAGATGAGCGCCGTCGCGATCTCGAACGGAGCCTCCGCGAACTCCGCCATCATCAGGCGGATAATGGTGCGGATCTCCCGCGGGTCATGGCTGATGCGCGACATCAGCTGCCCCACGTCGATTCGCCCGTAAAACTGCAGTGACTGGTTCTGGACATGGCGCAGCATATCGCAGCTCAGGTCAGAGACGGCGTGGACGGCCGCCCAGGAGAGACAATAGCCGTTCAGATACTTCAGCAGCAACCGCACCGCGGCGATCGGCGGCACGACCAGAAGCGCCATCAGCAGGAGCGCCCCCGCCATCGACCCGTCTTCATGGATGAGGCTAATACCAAGCTTCCGGGAGACCTTCTCGACATCACGATACCATCCCGGGAGCTTCCTCCCCTTCTCTACTCCCTCTACCTTCTCAACCCTCTCAACCGTCACTTCTCTCTCATATACGCGCAGTTCAACGTGAAGCTGCCGCGCAAATAGCCTTTCTTCGAGCTGGGCTTGAAGTTAAGCTGCGTGATGTCGAACATGCCGTCGTTCGTGTTCTCGAGCTCGTGCATCATCC
>JAUNMP010000185.1:0-786 GCA_030537465.1 bacterium | reverse complement strand
CCCTCTCAACCTTCTCAACCTTCTCGACCTTCCCCCTTTCCACTCCGGCCAGCCCTGCGACAGCAGGCTGGACCATCTGGAAGAGCGGCACGAGCGTACCGGCCGTGAGGATGCCGCAGAGGAGACCGATGGCAATACGGAACCGATAGGGCTTCGCGTACTTCAATGCACGCCCATACGCCTCACCAAGCCGGTAGTCCCGATCAAAGAACTCCCGCTTGAACTTGATCTCTTCTCCCTTGTGCCCCATGCCCGACCTTACGCCAATCCCATGTCGGCGAGAATCTGCGCCAGCTGGGTCTTGATCACCTTCATGCTGAGATGTTTTTCGAAGAACGTCCGCGCTTCGGCGAAATATGCGTCGCGGTTCGCCCAATCGTCACGGTAGGCCCGCACCGCATCGGCGATCGCCTTCGCGTCCCCAGGCGGAATGAACTTGATCGCCCGGCAGTCCTTGGCCTCGGGCGGATACCCCGTGCAGAACTCGTTGATTGTCGGGCGGGCGCAGGCCATGCACTCGTAGACCTTGTTGCCGATCACGCGGGAGGCCTTCTCGGTCGTTCCAAAGACGCCAAGCACCACATCGTGGGCGCAGATCACCTTCGGCACGTCCGTGTAGGGCACCTTGTCGAGGAATCTGATGTTCTTGATCCCCGCCGCCTTCGCCTCCGTCGCGGCCTTGTAGGCCCCCCAGCCAAGGAAGTCCCATTGGATGCCCTCATCCTGCGTCATCCGCGCCGCCTCGACGATGTATTCCGTGCCGTGCAGCGGCAGATAGGCACCGTG
>JAUNMP010000184.1 GCA_030537465.1 bacterium | reverse complement strand
GAACCCCGTCAAGCGACCTCCCTGCCCCGATACACCGAGGTTTTGCAATTACCTCTAAGGATGAGCACCGTGCCCTTCTGGTAGTAGGCCGCCAGCACGCCCTTGCGAAGCCCCGTTGTCCAGCCTGGCGGCAGAACGAGCGGATCTCCGTTCCGGTCGAGGAGCGTCGGCAGCTGCGCGGGGACAGTCCCCTTGAAATCTGCGATGGGATACGTCACGGACTCATCCAGCTCGTCCTCGTCGAAACCGAAGCGGATTGCCGGGAACACCACGCCGTTCGCGACGGACACCGTACCGCCCTGGACGACCAGCGCCGACTGCGCCGGCAGCGCATCGGCCATGCCAAGAACGAGCGTTCCCTCGACGACCACTGTGTCGCCCGTATAGGTGTTGGGCTGGTTGAGCGTGAGCGTGCCCGCCCCCTTCTTCACGAGACCGCCCGACGGCTGCGCCTCCGCGTTGATCTCGCAGTCGATGATCCACTCCCTGTAGTAGGGGGCGTTGGCGTCCCCCTCCTTCGGAACGATGTCGCCGCCATACCACACACGGGCCGTCGCATGCGTGTAGCCTTTGCCGGGCGAGGTGACCTCGATGTGCGTTACGCGCTTCGTCACGCTGTCGAAGTGCGCATAGGCCGTGGCGCCCTCGCCATCGCCCGTGATCTTCACGCCCGGCGAACCGATGAAAAACTCCTCTGTCTCCGTCCAGGGGATGGAGGCAACGCCGCCCGCGGCCGGAGCCTGCAGCGGAACGGCCAACGCGACGTCGAATTCCGCCGTGTCGATCGTAGCCCCATGCTCGTAGACCGTCGCCCGCGTCACGTTGCCGTCAATCAAGGTGGAATTTGACTTCGCCGCCTTCAACGTGCCGCCATTGAAGTTGACGAACGTCCGCGTCGCCTCGGACTTCTTGAATGCCGAGAGCCGCGGCGCTTCCAACACGCCGCCATTGAGGTTGACGACGGCCAGCGCATCCGGGTGCGGCGCCATCAGCAGTCCCTTCGCGGGTCCCGGAACCTTGAAGACGGCCTCTGCGCCCGCAAGCGTGATGACGGCCTGGGCGCCGCGGACCGTGTCGCTGTAGGCGCCCATGTGGACGTCGACATCCTTCTCCAGAAGAACGCCGCCGCGCTTGACGTAGACATTGGCGAAGCTCTGCCCCAGAGCACCCATGCGGAAGGAATTGCCCGTCGACTGATGGCGGAAACATCCTCCGTCGATGAAGAGATTGCCCACGACGTTGGTCGAATAGGAGAGGTACATGGTGGCGTTCGTGAACACCATCTCGCCGCCCGTCAATTCAATGTAGGCGCTTGAATGCACACCCAGATACGCCGTGTTGCCGGCAAGATCGAAGCGCCCGCCCCGCTGGTAGATCGCGCCGCCGAACGAACCGGACGAGTTGCCGAGACGGGGCGCCATCTGCACATAGGACTGATCCCCCGTCATCTCCAGAACCGCACGCGACTTCGTGCAGTTGCCGAAGATCGGCTGCGGTCTGCCGTCGACCGTCTTCAGACTGGAATTGTCGATCTTGAGATACGACATCGAACTGTCGATCGTGCCGAACAACGAGGCGCCGGACAGCGTCACGTCGGCGCCGTCCACGATCTCCACGCAGCCCGTGCTCGTGGTCAGCTCGCCGCCCAGACGGAGCATCCGCGCCTGCACACGCGTCTGTTCGCCGCTGATGCAGAGCGTGCCGTTATGGGCGCCCAGCACGCCGTTCGGCATCGTCAGCTCGCCCGTGAGGACCACCTTCGCCGGTCCCCAGGGCGCGATACCGCCCGCCGTTTCGGAAAGATCGCCCAGCTCGGCGGCCGTCACGGTGACGTTCGTCTGGCCGTAGCTCGTGTCGACGGACAGCATCGCCTCATGCGCAAAGGTCGCCTCGCGCAGGAGGCGTCCAAACGACGTCGCATCCCACAGCCCTTCGCCAAACGGCAGGTTCGCCGTGCCGTAGTAGTCGAAGGAGGTCTTCGTGTAGTCCGGAATCGAATGCGGCCCCGCGAAGCGCGCCCACATGTAGCGTCCCGACCCCGTCGAGAAGCAGAAGTCCGTCATGCCCGCATAGGTGTTGTTCGTGCCCAGAACCTCGTAGCGTCCATAGGGAGCCGCGCGAACGTTGCCCAGGGAACCCTCGCCGGTGATATCTCCGCTGATGCGCAGGAAGCGGTTCTGGTCACCGTAGGCGTACATGAGAAGGCGCGACGCCTCGCCCTGCAACTCGATCGATCCCGCCCAGTTGTCCATGTCCGTCGCCGACTGATTCGACGCAAAGGTGGCAAACTGGACGTTCGTGCCGGTGACGACGAGCGGCACGGGCACCGGGGTGCGGACGTTCTGGACCACAAGACGTGCGCCATTGCCCGCCGTGATGCGCGAGTTCTCGTTTGTCGCAAAGGTGGTGTTCTCGACGAAGACGATGAAGTTGCGCCAATCGCCATTCGCAAAGGGATCCACATCAGAACAGACCAGCGAACCCATGTTCGTGAACGTGGTCGACGAGAAGACGAGCCGGCCCGTGCCGTTCTTGACGAGGGTGTGTCCATTCATGTTGAAGACAGGTGCCACACCGCTCTTGAGGCCCCAGCCCGTCGACTTGGTGCCGTCAACCGAGACGTTGATGGCGCTGTCGCCGTCGAGCGTCATCCGGCAGAACGGCGTCGAGCCGACATCCGCGTTGATGACCAGCGCGCCCTTTCCATCGGGACCCGAGCCCGAGAGGCGGATTTCCTTCGAGCCGTAGGTGGTGCTCGCCGCCGTGGCCGCGTCCTTGTGGACATGGAGAGCCGCGCCATTCGTGATCACCAACGCCCCCGTCGTGTCGCCGAAGAGCGTGCCGGCCGCCGCCACGCCCGGCGTCACCGTGCCGCCGGCGACCACGTAGTCGCCCACGAAGCCCGTCTGGTCCTTGGTCGGCGTCCAGTCTTCAGACCCCGTCTTCACGAACGTGCCCGCACCCGCAAGCGTCGCCCCCGGCATCGTCATCGTCTCGACCATCAACGTGCCGTCCGCGATGTTCACCGTCTTGTTGTAGGCACCCAGACTCGGCAGGACCGCCGTCCCGGCGCCAATCTTCTGAAGGGAGGTCGCCGCGGACGGATCGAAGGCGCTCGACACCGTCACCGTCGCATTGGATCCGTCGGTCCAGATCGTGAAATCGTCCTTCGCCTTCAGCGTACCCGTGCCCGTCACAGAGAGATCCGCCTTCTCCTCCTCGACGTAGAGACGCGTCGCCGTCAATGCCTGCCCGGAGGCGAGACTGACCTCGGCGGGCGTCGTCGTCTTCTGCGCGAGCGTGTGGACGGCTGTCGCATCCGCCGCCAGCGTGATCGGACCGGCGACGGGATCCCCCACCGTCGTGATGCCGACGGATTTCGCGGCGTCGTTCGGAATCACGCCGCCATAGACGGCGATGTTCACGTCCGTGGGGACGGACTGCTTCTGAAGAATGCCATCTTCGCCGAATTCCGCGACGTTGCCATTGATTGTCAGCCAGTTGGGTGCGCTTCCCGTCGCACTGGAGATCTTGACCTTCGCCGTCTTGTCCGCCGTCACGATGTTCAGCGTACCCACCGCCGACGCGGGCAACGTCCCAAGGTCGAGCGTCGCGCCCGCCGCCACCATCACGGTCGCCCCCGCGCCCATCGGCGTGATCTTCTGGACGGCGTATGTATCCGCGCCTTCGAAGACAAGTGCCGCACCCGCGGAAATCTGAATGTCGCTGGAAGACGCCACGGAAGCGCCCGAGCAGATGGCAAGCGTGCCCGCCTCGATCTTCGTCGTGCCCGTGTAGGCATTTACGCCGGCGAACTTCCAGACACCGGTTCCCTTCTTGACGACGCTGACGCCCACGGGGATCACCGCCGCAAAGGTTGCGTCCTGGTCCGTGCCGTTCGCGAAGGTGAGCGTCGTGCCGGTTGCCGCGTCAATCGCCGAGTTCAACACGAGCGGCCCCGTTCCGGCCTGCTCGATGGTCGCCGTTTTCGCCACCGACTTCGTCGCGCTGTCCGGCGTACCGTCCTGGATGATGAACGCGCGGTCGCTCGTCTCGCCCGCGCCGACATAGCGCACCGTGGTGTTGTTCGCCACGCGGAAGTCGGCATCGCCGTGCGACCCTGCCGTACCGCGTAGCCCCATGCGCTCGACCTCGAAGATCGAGTTCGCGGAATTGCCGGCCCAGAGAAGTCCATTCGACAACTCGCTGGACGGCGCCTTGAAGACGACTCGCCCCGACCCGTTCTGCCAGAAATAGGGCGTGAAGGTCGTTCCGCCATTGGCCTCCGTCGGAGCCGTCGTCCAGACGAACCCCACGGGAGCCGTCACAGTCAACGAGCCGTTGATCGAGTTCTGCGAGCACTTCCACTTGACCGTCTGTCCGGCATTGTAGCCCGCGCCAAAGACGAACTGCCCTTCGCCGGAGATGAGCAGGTCGATGCCCGAGTCCACCCCGAGAAAGTTGTAGTAGGGCCCCGCGTGTCGGAACTTCCCTCCCGCCTCCACGATGATTTCGCGCGTTCCCAGCGTCCCCTTCACGTTGCAGGCGCGCATGGAGAAGTCGCACGCGAGCCTCAACGTGCCCGTCAGGCGATAGGTCGTCTGTGGATTAACGTGGCTCTTGGCTGACGCCGTGAACCGGATGTCGCCCGTGCCCTCGAGACAGAGCCCCGTTTCATTTCCGATCGTGACGTTGCCGTGTTCGGGGTCCTTGTTGCCCGCATACTTGCACGTCCGATACCCCCAGTCGCCGACGACGAACATCTCGGACGAATTATTGCGGATCGTCACCATATCACCGCCATACTTCGCACTGTACGCGCCGGTGGAGGCGTTGACGTTGTACTCGAAGCAGTCCGCACCCGTCCGCAGGCGGCACGCCACCGTGGCGACGAGCGTATCGGCCGTCTCGCCCGCAGAGAAGGTGCCCAGCGCCGCGATCGGCACATACTGCGTCGCCGCCATGCCATAGGTGTAACGGACCGTCCGACCGGTCGTGAGGAGATTGGAGATGGAATGGACGCCGTCGAAGCTGATTGTCGTCGCCTTCGCACCCTTCACGGCATCACCAAAGTACACGACGTCGCATGGTGCGCCATTGGTGACGAGATTTCCTTCCGCGTCACGCCCATACCAGCGCCCGGGGACTGTCCCCTCCGCCCAGTTGTTGGCGTTCGTCCAGAAGCCATTCTCCGCGCCCATCCAGTTATATGTACCGGCACTCGCGGCCAACACGCCGAAAACAACAATGCCCCAGAACCAACCTTTACGATTCATCGTCATCAACCTCTCGTGTTATGATTCCCCGTATTTTACCGAATCCCCTCGCGAATCGTCAAGGTTGACACGAAACAGGAACGCCGTCCCGGACTTCCGGAACGGCGCTCCCGTCTCTTTCACGCGCCTAGGAACGCGTTTTGTCCCTTACATGTTCGAGAAGAACTGGAAGGAGGCGTAGGCGTCCTGACCGTGTTCGGTCACGTCGAGGCCCTTGAGCTCGGTCTTCGGGTTGACGCGGAGGATGCCGAGTTTCTTCAGGATGAAGAAGATCACCATGCCGCAGCCGAAGGCCCAGGCGCCAACCGCCGCGATGCCGGCGAGCTGCACGAGGGTGCTGTGGAAGCCGCCGCCGTAGAAGAGTCCGGTCGAGGCGTCGCCGATGCCGAGGGTCTTCTCCGCCGCGAAGAGGCCGCAGGCGATCGTGCCCCACACACCGTTGACCAGGTGGACCGAAACCGCACCGACGGGATCATCCACGTGGAGCTTGTCCCAGAAGTACACCGAGAGGACCGCGAGCACGCCGCCAATGATGCCGATGATCAGCGAGGCGCCGGGGGTGACGATGTCGCACGGAGCGGTGATGGCCACGAGACCCGCGAGGGAACCATTGAGGGCCATGGTCAGGTCGGGCTTGCCGGTGATGATCCACGCGGTCGCCAGAGCGGCGCAGGTCGCGGAGCAGGCGGCCAGGTTGGTGGTCATCGCCACACGGCTGATGTCGCCGATGCCCTGGGTGTAGCTGCCGGGGTTGAAGCCGAACCAGCCGATCCACAGGAGGAACACGCCGAGGGTGCCCATCACGAGGTTGTGGCCCGGAATCGGATTCGCCTTGCCGTCGTGACGATACTTGCCGATACGCGGCCCGAGCATGATGGCGCCCGCAAGGCCGATCCAGCCACCGACCGAGTGGACGACCGTCGAGCCGGCGAAGTCATGGAAGCCGAGGTTCGAAAGCCAGCCGGCGGAACCGTCGCCCATGAGCGACCCCCACGCCCAGTGGCCCGAGACCGGATAGACGATCGCCGAGACGAGGATCGAGTAGATGAGGTAACTCTTGAACTCGATGCGCTCCGCGACGCAGCCCGAGACGATCGTGGCGGCCGTGGCGGCGAACATGGTCTGGAAGATCATCATCGTCCAGTTCCAGCAGCCCGGTCCATCCTGGAACACGTCCATGAAGAATCCGCTCTTGCCGATCAGTCCGGCGGCGTCGGCGCCGAACATCAGCGCGGAGCCGATCAACCAGAAGCCAATCGAACCCGCGGCGAAGTCCATCAGGTTCTTCATCATGATGTTGGCCGCGTTCTTCGCGCGGGTGAAGCCCGTCTCGACGAGCGCGAAGCCCGCCTGCATCGTGAACACCAGGATGCCCGCGATGAGGGTCCACACCATGTCCAGGTTGTCCTGGACCTGCTGCGCGCTCTTGACCTCGACGCCGGCGGCGTTCGCCGCACCGATCAGGCCCAGTGCCACAGCACCCATTATCAACATTCTTTTCATTTTGACACCTTCAATTCAATCTGGATTCAATCTGTCTTCGATCACACTCGTCAGCCAATCGCCGCGTTGCCGCGCTCGCCCGTTCTGATGCGGATGCACTCATCCATCGGAAGGACGAAGATCTTGCCGTCGCCGATGTCTCCCGTACGCGCGCCGGCGATGATGCCCTCGACCGTCTTCTCGACGTAGTCGTCATTCACGCCGATCGCAAGGCGGATCTTCTTCAGCAGCGTCACCTCCTCAATCGCGCCGCGGTACTGGTGGAAATAGCCCTTCTGCTGGCCGCATCCCAGAGCGTTCGACACGGACATCTTGTAGATCTCGCGCTCGTAGAGTGCTTGCTTCACGGCATTGAGCCGCTCGGGCTGGATATAGGCGATGATGAGTTTCATTTGTGTGGTTCCTTTCTATGGCCGTACCTAGAGCAAACACCGTGCCAAAGCCCCTTCGCGGGCGTTTCGAAGACAAAAGAACTCTCCGCGTTACAGGAATCGTAAGAATGGACAGATTTCGTTTCACGCCATGAATACGGAACGTGTAAAAAGTCGGCGCCCCGCCGAAAGGGAGCGGAGCGCCGAGGAACGAGAGTGTCTATATCCGTCAGTAGGAACGCCCCTCGCGGTGCGCGAGGTAGTTCTCAAGCGAGCGCTGCAGCACGCGCTCGCCGCCGGGTGTCGGATAGTTGCCCGTGAAATACCAGTCACCCGTCGTGTTCGGGCAGGCCTTGTGCAGATCCTCCACCGACTGGAACACCACGTCGACCTTGGCCTTGATGCCCTCCGGCGTGATGAGTCGGGCGATTTCCGCGGAAAGCTCCTCCAGCGTGAAGCGCGCCGCAAGCTTGCGGAGATCCGTACCACGGGTGACGGCCCCTTCTCCCGCCAGGTTCACCAAGGCCCGGAAGGCGACGAGTTCGCCCAGCGTGGACATGTCGATGCCGTAGCAGTCCGGGAAGAGGATCGGCGGCGCGGAGGAGGCGACGATGATGCGCTTCGGACCCAGACGGTCGAGCATGGGGAGAATGGCGTTCTTCATCGTGTTGCCGCGGACGATCGAGTCATCCAGGACCACCAGCGTGTCGACGCCCGGCTCGATGAGGCCATAGGTCACATCGTAGACGTGCTGGTAGAACTCGCGGCGGGCCGCGGCGTCGGCGATGAAGGTGCGGAACTTGGCGTCCTTGACCGCGATCTGCCCGAAGCGGACCGGGCGCCCCTCGGCGAGTCCTTCCGTCCACAGCGCCTGGAGCAGTCCGTGGAACGCGACCTGCGCGGAATTCGGGATATAGCTGAAGAAGGTGTGTTCGAAGTCGGAGTCGACGGCTTCGAGAATCGGCTTCGCGAGCGCGGCGCCCAGCGCCTTGCGCTCCGCGTGGATCTCCGCGTCGTTCGCGCGGGAGAAGTAGATGCGCTCGAAGACGCAGCCGCGGCGTACGTCCACGGGCAGTACGCGCTCATGGGTGACGACGCCGGTCGGCGAGACAATCATCGCCACACCGGGCTCCATCTCCTTCACATCCTCCGTCATGCAGTTGAACGCGGCCTGGATGGCCGGGCGTTCGGAGGCGACGACCGCGACGTCGTCGTTGACGAGGCAGTAGCCGGGTCGGATGCCATGGGAATCACGCACGGCGAAGCTCCACCCGTCGCCCGTCATGCCGCAGAGCGTGAAGGCGCCGTCCAGCTTCGGCAGCAGGCGCTTCAGCGCCTCGGCAATGACCTGCCCGCGGTCGGGCTTCTGGTAGACGTCGCCAAGCTCGTCCCCCTCCATTTCGACCTTGAGCATCGTGGAGGCGAGCCACTCGCAGATCAGATAGCCGTCCGCCTCGGATTCGGGGAACTTCCCCATGTCCACGTAGGCGTCGAAGAGCTCGCGCGTGTTCGTGAGATTGAAGTTTCCGGCGAGGAAAAGCGTCCGGGAAAGCCGAGCCGCCTTGTGGACAAAGGGGTGGCAGAAGCCGACGTCGCCCTTGCCGTAGGTGGCGTAGCGGAGATGGCCGAGGAAGATGGACTCCTCGGGCAGCTTCCGTCGCCGTGCGATCTGGCCAAGCAAATCGGCGAGCGGAGTGTCGCTCGCCGATTTGAGTTCATTGTAGGCAGGTTTGCCGGTCTCGGGACAGGAGGACAGCGTGACGACGCCGGCACCGTCCTGACCACGGTTGTGCTGCTTCTCCAGGAGAAGCGAGAGCTTGGTCGCGCCATCGACGGCGCCCCTCGTCCTGAGGACGAGGAGCGCCACGGCGCATTCATGTTTGATCGAATCCGACATGACCTGCCTTCGATTGCTCCCTTAGTAGAGGAACAGCATCTCGCGGTACTTCGGCAGCGGCCAACGCGCGTCGGACACCACCTTCTCGAGCGAGTCGGACACCGTGCGGAGCGCGGACATGGTCGCGAGGACGGCCTCCGGCTTCCCGGCGGCGACGGCCTGCTCGAGCTCGTCGATGTCCTTCTGGAGCATGACCAACCCCTTGCCGAACTTCGCCGTCTCGGCCTGCAGCACGTCGATCGCGTCCTTGACGTTGCTCGCGTCCGTCTCGTTGTAGGCCTTGAGGGACTCCACATACTCGGCGCGGACGGCGGGCAGAATCATCGTGCGGGCGATCTCGAGCGCCGTGTTGCCTTCGATCGCGACCTTGGTCGCGTAGTCCTCCATCGCGATTTCGAGGCGAGACGCCATCTCGCGGGCGGAGAACACGCCGGCCTTCTCGAAGAGCTCGATGTTCTCGGCCTTTTCGAAGGCCTTGAGCGCCTCGGGCGTCGTCGCGGCGTTGGGCAGCCCGCGCTTCGCGGCCTCCTCGAGCCAGCCGGCCGTGTAGCCGTCGCCGTTGAAGAGGATGCGCTTGTGCGTCTTGACGATGTTCTGCAGGAT
>JAUNMP010000183.1:1807-9664 GCA_030537465.1 bacterium | reverse complement strand
TCGCCCGTCAACTTCTCCGGCAAGATCTACAACATCGTGCCGTACACGGTCGACAAGAAGACCGAGCGCCTCGATTACGACGCCCTCGAGAAGCAGGCGATGGAGGTGAAGCCCCAGATTCTCCTCACGGGTGCCTCCGCCTATCCGCGCACGATCGACTTCAAGCGCGTCCGCGAAATCTGCGACAAGGTCGGCTGCATCATGCTCGTCGACATGGCCCACATCGCGGGTCTCGTCGCCGGCGGCGCCCACCCGTCCCCGGTTCCGTACGCCGACTTCGTGACGACGACCACGCACAAGACCCTCGGCGGTCCGCGTGGCGGACTCGTGCTCTGCAAGGCGAAGTGGGCGAAGGCGCTCGACAGTGCCGTGTTCCCCGGCATGCAGGGCGGTCCGCTCGAGAACATCATCGCGGCCAAGGCGATTCTCTTCCGCGAGTGGATGATGCCCGAGAAGAAGGGCTACGCGCAGCAGGTCGTCAAGAACTGCAAGGCGATGTGCAAGGCGGTGAAGGATCGTGGTTATCGGATCGTCTCCGGCGGCACGGACAACCACCTGTTCCTCGTCGACGTCAAGACGACGAAGGGCATCTCGGGCAAGGACGCCGCCGCCGCCCTCGATGCGGCCGGCATCGTCGTGAACAAGAACACGATTCCGTACGACACCGAGTCCCCGTTTAAGACCTCCGGCATCCGCGTCGGCACCGCGTCCATCACGACGCGCGGCATGAAGGAGAAGGAGGCCGCGAAGATCGGCGAATGGATCGCGGACGTGCTCGACACGGCCAAGGTCGTCGAGGAGAAGTCGGTCGTCGACGGCAAGGAAGTCGTCAAGACGGTCGCCACCTTCGACGCGAAGGTCCAGGCCAAGGTCAAGGCGAAGGCGAAGGCCCTCACGGCCAAGTTCCTCGTCCCCTGATGGTCATAAGACCATGATGGTAAACGGGCATCGGGTTCTCACCCGATGCCCGTTTGCCGTCTGGGACACGGTCTGCGTTTCGGCCTGGGAACAATGGCGCAAATTAGCCTATTTTCGTGCTTCATGTTTACCTGGAGATTGGGTATACTGTTTCCGTTACGAGGGAGTTGTCTCTCTCCATTTAGAAATCGGCGGGGAATTTGAGTAATGGACAAGATTCATGCGTTTGAAGAGCGTCTGAATAAGGCCTATCAGCGTTTCGCGCCGCTGGCGCAGCGTTACTTCTACACGTTCTCTCGACCATCGGTGACGGCGGGCAGTGTGCCAGTCGTCCTGTTTCTGGGAAACCACTCCTCGGGCAAGTCGTCCTTGATCAACTGGGTTTTGGAGAAAGAGGGTGTCCAGGATACGGGTGTGGCTCCGACGGATGACGGGTTTACGGTCCTGCTTTACGGCGAGACTGCAGAAGACGTGTGTGGACCGGCTGCTCTCGCGCGTCTGCCGGGCGAATTCAAGTCTCTCGAAGCTCTGGGGCCTTCTTTCCTTTGTCATCTGAAAATCAAGTTCCGCCCAATTGCGCTGCTCAAAGATCTGGCGCTTGTTGACAGTCCGGGCATGATCGATTCTGCCGAGGGAACCATTTCACGTGATTACGACTTCTCCAACGCAGTGCGCCGTTTCGCATTGCTGGCGGATATGATCTTCTTTTTATTTGATCCGGAGAAGCCGGGAACAACGGGTGAAACCGTCGATATCTTTGCGACGTCGCTTCGTGGGTGCGAGTTCAAACTGCGCGTGCTGTTGAACAAATGCGACCGCTTTACCAGCTTGTATGATTTTGCACGGACGTATGGAGCTGTCTGTTGGAACCTGGCCCGCGTGCTCAAGACGAAAGATCTGCCGAAGATCTATACGACATATTCGGGGGGTGAGCGCTATGTGCCTACGTCGTCTCTTGATTTTGGGGATTTCAATAACCACCGTAAAGAGTTTCTGGCGATTCTGAAGAATGCGACCGTGCGTCGTCGCGACAATATTTTTGCTGCGGCCTACACCGACTTTGTTGGGTTGTCGGTACGTATGGCCGTGGTCAATGCGGCATCGTCCCGAATCGCCAGTCGTAGATTCCAGAATGTTGCGGTTGGGCTTCTCTGTGCGCTGTCTTTTGGTGGCGCGGTTGGAATGTCAATGTTCAAAGTCCTGAATGTGAACGAGATCCTCTCGGGATGTTGTGGCGTATTGACTGCCTGTCTTGTCCAATATCTGAGCTACTGCATCAATCGGCTTTCCATTTATTTCCTGCGGAGAAAACTTTCCGATTCGGTTGATCAGATCTATTCCGAGACCTTTAGGAAGGAGATTGCCGTGGGTATGCACGACAACCTGTCTCAGACTTGGGACAATCTCCGCGAGGAGACGGCTGAGATCATTCTGAAGGCGCCATTTAAGCGGCCTTTCATGGCAGAAATGAGACGTCGGCAACTTGAAGCTGCTGCGGCCGAACTGCTGGACGCCTCGCGGGCCTTTGCGGCAGAAAAGGAATGAACGCGTTTCAGTGAAGGGCACCTTACGCACGTTCTTGTTTCAGGGGCCGTGAAATGCTAAAATACGGCCATGAAATCAAAGCTTGTGACTTCTCTCGTGGCCGTCTGCGCCCTGGCAGGCATGGCCGATGTTGTTTTCGTCGATGAGTTCGACCTTTCGGGGGTGAGCTGCGGCATGGGGTTGACCGCGCGGGCGAAGACCTCCATCTGCGGGAATCCGATTCGCCTGGGTGAGGGACGCTATGAACGTGGTGTCGGCGTGCGTCCCGAAAGCGCGATCGGCTTCACGCTGGACGGCAAGGCGACGGCTTTCGACGCCGTCATCGGCATTGATCGCGACGCGAAGGACGTTCCCGGACGCACGACGCGCGAGGCGGGTGCGACGTTCCGTGTCTGGCTCGATGGCAAGATCGTCTACACTTCGGGACGCATCACCGAGAAGAGCAAGCCCCAGACCGTCCATGTCGACCTGAAGGGTGCGGCGGAGATGGTGCTCGAGGCGGGCTCCTGGGCGCCCTGGGTAGGTTTCGAGTGCTCGAACGCCGACTGGGCGGACGCGAAGATCTCCTATGACGGGGCCCGTCCCGAGATCACCGGCCCCGAGCGCATCGCCCAGCTTGGCATCCTCACGCCACCCGAACGTCCGGAGCCACAGTTCAACGGCGCCGAGGTCTGGGGCGTACGTCCTGGCCACCCCGTGATCTTCCGCGTGCCGGTTTCCGGCGTGCGCCCGATGACGTTCACGGCGGCGGGTGTTCCCGAGGGCGTCGTCTTCGACGCCGAGAAGGGGGTTCTGCGCGGCAACGCGCCCGCGAAGGCCGGCGACTATCCGATTGTCGTCACGGCCGAGAACACGAAGGGCAAGGCGAGCCGCACCATCACCCTCAAGGTCGGCGAGACCATCTGCCTCACGCCGCCGATGGGCTGGAACAGCTGGAACATCTGGGGCAACGCGTTCACCATGCAGCACGCGATGGACGCGGCGAAGGCGATGGACGAGAGTGGCCTCGGTAACCACGGCTGGGCCTACATCAATCTCGACGACTGGTGGGAGATGAACAACACCGGCAGTGCGAATGCGAAGAAGCGGCCCGATGTGCAGGGGCCCGCCCGCGACGCGAACGGGAAGATCAACACGAACGGCTCCTTCCCGGACATGAAGAAGATGACGGACTACATCCACTCGCTCGGCTTCAAGGCCGGACTCTACTCCTCGCCCGGTCCGCTCACCTGCGGTGGCTGCGAGGGCAGCTACGGGCACGAGATGCAGGATGCCGAGAGCTATGCCGAATGGGGCTTCGACTATCTCAAGTACGACTGGTGCTCCTATGGCGACATCTTCAAGCAGGAGACGGGCTGGGGAACCTGGGAATGGATGGGTGGCGGCCGCATCGGCCAGAACCCGAAGAACAAGCCCGTTCCTCCGCTCGAGGCCTGGGCGAAACCCTATCGCCTGATGCAGAAGTGCCTCCGCGCGCAGAACCGCGACATCGTCTACGCCTACTGCCAGTACGGCTGCGGCGGCACGGAGACGTGGGGACGCGAGGCGGGCGCCAACGTGTGGCGCACCTGGCAGGACATGAAGGACACCTGGACCTGGATGCGCGTTGCGATGGAGGGCTACGTCAAGGACGCCGAGTACTACAAATACACCGGTCCCGGCTTCTGGGCCGATCCCGACATGATGATCGTCGGCCTTCAACGTTCCTTCGGATCGACTCACCCCACCTATCTCACGCGAAACGAGCAGTACACCCACGTCTCCATGTGGAGCATGCTCGCCGCACCGCTTCTCATCGGCACGGACCTCACGAAGCTCGACGATTTCACGAAGTCCCTGCTCGTGAACGACGAGATCATCGCCATCAACCAGGATACGCTCGGCAGGCAGGCACGGCGCGTGGTGAAGCGCGATGCGATCGAGGTCTGGATCCGTCCCCTCGCGAACGGCGACCACGCCGTCGCCGTGATGAACACCTATCCGCTTTCTCGAAAGACCACGCTCTACTTCAGTTGGCTTGAGCTGGACGGGCAGTGGACGCTGCGCGATTGCTGGAGTCAGCGTGACCTGGGCTCGTTTTCCTGCTGCTACACCACTGAAATCCCCGCTCACGCGGTGCTCGTGCTGAGGATGTCGAAATGAAGAATTCCTACAAGTGGCTCCTTTTGGGCATGCTTTCGTGTGCCTTCTTCTTCCACCAGGCCGATCGGGCCCTCTTTGGACTCCTCACGGAGCGCATTCAGGGCGAGCTCCACCTGAACGACTTCGACATGGGCGTCATCCAGTGGTCACTCTTCTTCACGCTCGCGATCATGAACCCGATCGCCGGATTCCTCGGCGACCGCTTCAGTCGCAAGTGGATCATCACCCTGTCGTTGATCTTCTGGTCTCTGATGACGGCGCTGACGGGTTCCCCGCTGGTGACGGGTATGTGCGGCCTCGTCTTCTTCCGTTCAATCGCGACGGCGGGCGGTGAATCGTTCTACGCGCCGAGCGCCTATGCGCTCCTGGCGACCCATCACACGAAGACGCGGTCCGTCGCGATGGCGGTCCACCAGGCGGCCCTCTACGTGGGGCTGATCTTCTCCGGCAAGATCGTGAAGTGGGTGATCGACGCGCTTGACCAGATCCCCGCCGTGGTGGACTTCTTCACCGCCGCGGGAACCTGGCGCCTCGTCTTCATCATCTTCGGCGGGCTTGGACTCCTCCTTGGTCTCTTCTTCATCTTCGGACTGCGCGACCGCCCCGCGGGCGAAGCGGTGCCACAACCCGCGCAGCCTGCGACCGTGCCCCAGGAGAAGGGAAGTCTGGTCGACGGACTCAAGGCGTACTTCTGCAATCCGTCCGCGCTCCTGGCGTCCACGGGCTTCATCGCGATCGTCTTCGCCAACAACGCCTATATGTCGTGGGCGCCGAAGTTCGTCGCGCGCAAGTACGCCGTCAAGGACGTCGTCGCCGGCGACGACACGATGTTCTGGCACTACGTGTTCGCCTTCGGGGCGATCATGCTGGGCGGCGTGGTCACGGACTTCTTCGTGAAGCGGTATCCGCGCTTCCGCGTGGGGCTGCAGGCCGTCGCGCTGCTCCTGGGCGCGCCGCTTCTGATGTACTTCAGCTGCGCGCCGACGTATGTGCTGATGGTCACGGCCATCGCGGGGTACGGTATCTTCCGCGGACTCTTCGAGGTGAACACCCACGCGTCGCTCTTCGACGTTGTGAAGCCGCGCTATCGTTCCACGGCCGTTGGCCTGATGACGATGCTCGCGTTCTTCATCGGCTCGCTCGCGCCGCTCCTGATCGGTTGGATGAGCAAGAGTGCCTCCGAGGTTGCCCTCGCCGCCAAGGGGCTCGACACTGCGCAGATCGAGTTGCTGCTGAAGAACCCGATGGCGGAGGCGGCCGCGCCAATCCTCGCACAGATCCAGATGACGGCGCAGCAGGTGCTGAGCCTTGGCGTGCCTGGATTCGAGCGGGGCTTCTGGTGGATGGGCGTGACCTACATCATCGGGGGCGTCGCGATGGTCGCCTCCTTCCTCTTCACGTTCAGGCGTGACCACGTCACGGAGTGAAGGGCGTATTCCGTTTTCTCTGAAAGGACATGATCATGAACTATAACGTGTTTAAGGTTGGCGCGTGTGCGCTGGTGACGATGGCGGGGGCGGTTGTGTTCGGCCTCCCCGTGGGCGAGAAGACCTATCTGTGGCCCGAGGGGAAGATGCCCTATTCACAGCCGCATCAGATTGCGGCGACGGTTGCCGAGAAGAAGGCCCCTGGGTTCAACCCCGACCAGAATCGTGCCCCCCATCTGCAGTGGTATCCCGCGCCGAATGCGGAGAAGAAGTCTGATGCCTGCATGATCATCATCTCGGGCGGGGCCTACGAGTGCTGCTGTGATCTGCCGGCCTTCGAGTCGCTGGTGAAGAAGTTTCTCGATGAAGGAATCCCCTGCGTGAACCTCACGTACCGTACACCGCGTCCGAAGGGGATTCCGATCCACCAGACCGCCTGGGCGGACGGGCAGCGTGCCGTGCGCCTTGTGCGCAGCATGGCCAAGGCCCGCGGCTTCGACCCCGAGAAGATCGGCGTGATGGGCTGTTCGGCTGGTTCCCACCTTTCAGTGATGCTCGCCACAAGCGCGCTCACCCCGGCCTATGACCCCGTCGACGACCTCGACAAGATGCCGTGCCATGTGAACTGGGCGATTCCGATGTGCCCCGCCTATGCGCTGACGGACGGCCTCACGGGCGTGAACACGACCCAGGGCAATGGCCCGGACGTGAAGCTCAACCCGTCCTTCAAGTTCGACGCGAAGACGGCCCCGATGTGCCTCTTCCACGGCGGCAAGGATCCTTATTCCCCGATCGGCTCCACACAGATCTACCGACAGCTCCGCCGGATGAAGGTGCCCGCCGAACTCCATCTCGATGCGGACCGTGGGCATGGTCCCGTCAACGCCGCCAAGTTCGAGCGCGCGCTTGAGTTCATGCGCCAGATGGGCTTCCTCGGGAAGCTCGGCCGCGAACAGCGCGAGGATCACCGCTGGCATCCGGATGGAACGCTTCGCACGGAGAAGGAGATGCTCTGGACCCCCGGCAAGATGCCCGATCCGCAGCCGAATCAGTCGTATGAGCCCTACCTCGTGTGGTATATCCCCGAGAAGCCCACGACCAAGGCGATTCAGGTGATCGTGGCCGGTGGCGGCTATGGGTTCTGCAATTTCGTGGGTGAAGCCGAGCCAGTTGCCTACTATCTCAACCAGAAGGGCATGACCGCGGTCGCGGTGAAGTACCGCTGTCCGCGTCCGCAGAACGGCCCCAAGCACCTCACGGGCTGGCAGGACGCGCAGCGCGCGATCCGCATGGTCCGCGCCGAGGCGCCGGCGCGCGGACTCGACCCGAACCGCATCGGCATCATGGGATTCTCGGCCGGCGGACACCTCACGCTGATGACGGCGACGAACACGAAGACGCCCGCCTACGTACCCGTCGACGAGATCGACAAGCTGCCCTGCACGCTCCAGTGGGCGTGCCCGATCTATCCCGCCTACGCGCTCACGGATGGCGCCGACACCCCGAACAAGACCGGCGGCAACGACGATTCCGCCGTCCTCGTTCCCGAGTTCTCCTTCGACGAGGATACGCCCCCGATGTGCTTCGTCCACGGCGATGCGGACGGCTGGGCGGCGATGAATTCCGTCAAGAGCTGGGAGAAGCTCCGCCTCATGGGCAAGCAGAGCGACCTCCATACGCTCGCGCTGCGCGGACACTGCTTCCAGATGAGCTGTCCCCCCGGAACGGGCAGCTTCACCTGGCTCGACCGTCTGTGGGACTTCTTCTCTCGTAAAGGCATCAATCGGTAAAGTTGAAGGTTTCAAGTTCCATGTTTCAAGTTCAA
>JAUNMP010000183.1:0-1797 GCA_030537465.1 bacterium | reverse complement strand
GGAACTTTGAACCTGGAACCTTGAACATTAATCCTGGTAAGTGAAATGAAAATCACAAGCATCAAAACCATCGTCGTCCACTGCTTCCGCACCAACTGGGTGTTTGTGAAGGTCGATACGGACGAAGGCATCCACGGCATTGGGGAGGGCACGCTCGAGTACAAGGAGGACGCCCTTGCGGGTGCCGTGAAGGATCTCGAGCATGCGCTCGTCGGCAAGGATCCGTTCGACACTGAATGGATCTGGCATGAGAACTATCGTGACGCCTACTGGCGCGGGGGCCCCGTGCTGATGAGCGCGCTCTCCGCCGTCGACATGGCGCTCTGGGACATCAAGGGCAAGGCGCTTGGCGTTCCCTGCTGGAAGCTTCTCGGCGGCAAGTGCCGCGACAAGGTGCCGTGCTACGCGAACTGTTGGTTCACCGGCGCGAAGGAGCCCGAGGAGTTCGCCGCGAAGGCGACGGCGGCAATCGAGAAGGGCTTCAAGGGCCTCAAGTGGGACCCGTTCGGCAAGAACTACCGCCAGCTTCCGCCTGCCGACTTCAAGAAGGCGATGCGCTGCATCGAGAAGGTCAAGGAGGCGACGGATGGCAAGGCCGAGATCCTCATCGAATGCCATGGCCGCTTCGATCTGCCCACGGCGCTGCGCCTCTGCAACGCGCTCGAGCAGTTCAACCCGTATTGGGTCGAGGAGCCGATCATCCCGGATACGATGCGCGCCCTGGCCGATCTCCGATCGCGCGTGCGCGTGCCGATCGCCTGTGGCGAGCGTCTCTACTCGACCCAGCAGATCATGGACGCCGTGGAGCTCCGCTGCTGCGACTATCTCCAACCCGATTCGTCCCATGCGGGCGGACTCACCGAGATGAAGAAGATCGCCGGCATCTGCGATGCGCACCACATTCCGTTCTGCGCCCATAATCCCAGCGGTCCCGTGGCGAACGCCGTCACGCTCGCGCTCGGAGTGTCCACGCCTGGTTACTGCATCCACGAGACGCTTTTCGACGATGTGCCGTGGCGCAAGGATGTGGTGGACGAGGACGTGAAGTTCGTGGACGGCTACATGTACGTCAACGACCGTCCCGGTCTCGGCATCGAGATCGACGAGAAGGCCGCGGCGGCGCATCCCTACGAGCCTCACTGGTTGCGCCACTACGTCGGTACGCTCACCAACGTACGCCCGCCGGACTCCTGCGACTACTTCCACGCCTAGGAGGTGGGCGGCTGGCGGCTTTCGATGTTAATCTGGACGCCGACGGAACATATTGCCTCGAATGGCGGTTGGCGCGGACAAAGTCCGCGCCTCTTTCCTTTTTAGTCGTTACTTTTTCAATTTGGAGATGTTTCGTCCTTGTCAGGTGAGGGCGGCTTTGATACGATATGGGTATTCATTTACCGAATTGAAGGTTCCGTGAGGAACAAGGAAGACTCAGATGATGAATGCTCTGAAGAAGGTTGTGCTGCTGGCGGCCGTGGGATTGATGTCGTTTGGGGCGTGGGCCGGGTCTATGACGATCTATGCCGAGAACGGCGACGAGTTCTGGTGTGAGAACCAGTATGTCGCGATGAAAACCCTCAAAAACGAGTCGTGGCAGCTGGGCGACGGTCCCGTGACGATCCGTCTCAACGAGGATCTCGTCCTTAGCGAGACGTTCGACTTCCACGAGATCGACCGCGACATCACGCTCGACCTCAATGGCAACACCCTGAAGTCTGATGAGGGTGCCGACTGGTTCAGCGACGAGCTCCTCAACATCGAATTGCTGAATCAGCCGACTCAGCCGAATCAGCATTCGTT
>JAUNMP010000182.1 GCA_030537465.1 bacterium | reverse complement strand
TGAGCCCGCGGTTGGCGAGTTCGGTGACGATGGCCGTCACGGCGCCCGCGCCGTGATACGACGTTTCATTGAGGATGATGCGATTCATTTTAACTCCTTTGTTGAAGACGATACGCGAAGTATACCACAATTGCCGACAGTCTGAAGGCTGGAGATCTAATGAGCGCGGTGAGAGACTCGATCGAGCAACAAGTACCTGACCACACTAAGCTCTTACAAAACGCTGGAATGGACTCTTCGGACTCGCGGGGTCGGTTCGGAGCAATTTCCTCGCGAGCAGCAATGGCCGAATCAACGAAGCCATGACATAAACTTGGTTAAGTCCGGTAAATGCAGCCAGCTCCTCACGTGAACGCGGAATCTCGCAATAAGCCAGAATCGTCTCTTCGGATCTGCTACGATCATAAACGACCCTATCCGCCGGCATGCAGTTCCTGAACACAACCCTGAATTCTCCGTGAATCTCGCAGAACATTGGATCAGGTATGCCATAGGCTCGGCATTCGGCCTGCATCGTGGCAATTCCAGAATTTCGGTTTTCGGTCTTGTTCAAGGCTTCAAGCATATCAACGAGAAACGCATTGCGCTTGCCGATATTCGTCTTGCCTAGCGCCGCTATGGGAACAGCACCATATAGGCCGCCCTTGTTGGAAACAACCAACCTGTCCGAATAAATTTCAACACGAACGGGAACGCTTTCCGTGTAAGGGCTGTAATCACGGTGAATAAGCGCATTGAGAACAGCCTCTCGAATCGCCTTGAGCGGATATTCCGTTCGGTCCACACGATTGCCATTGGCATCAAAACCCATCTTTTGCTTAACGTTTCGAGCGACAAAGGCCATTGTCCGCTCCAACATCTCGGGGATTGTCCCCGAGATCTTCTGGTCATCCGTAAACCGCAGACCATCCTTGTTCACGACACCGATCTTCTCCCCGGGGACAACCACCGCTGTAACGCAAAGTTGTGGCAGGTATACCTGCGGGCACGGACAAAACACCATCAACCCCGCCAGAGACGGATGCCCATCCTTTACGACTCCCATCTTTTCCGGGATTTCCGAATCCTTGACGTATTCCGACAAATTCGGCCGATCTGTCTTGACTGCCGCAACATATTGCGCAAGAAGTACCGTGTTCCAAAGCGATAAGTCCGCATCCGCAATTATTCGCCGATCGCTCCTCTCATGATTCCTATATGCCTCATAACTATAAATCTCAAACTCACTCATTTGCTCGTCCGCATCGCCGACACGAACGTATGATCCGCCCAAGCGTCCCTTGCCGCGATAGTAGACAGGGCGATGCGTAACATCCTGCGAAGGTATTTCCGCAGAGACAATGACCCGTCCGTCGATTTCAGCTGTCGTGAAGAGCGCTCTAACCTGAGGTTCCATCTCGCGACACTGCTCAGTGACCTTATGCTGCAGATCCTGAGCATCATAAACGCCAACCAAATCGAAGTTAGCCTTCTCATCCAGTCCAAATACAATAATGCCGCCCTGATTTTGATTTGAAAAGGATGATAGCGAATCATAAAGACTCGTCGGACAATCCACCGACGCCTTTTTAACCTCTATCGTCTGCCCTTCGCACTGCCGAGCACGAATCAGTCTGACCAATTCTACAAGTTCAGTTTCAAGCATCTTATCCCGCCTTTCGGCATTAGAATAGCATATTTCTTGTGACAGTTACAAGTTTTCAAGGCAGAAACAGCAGACGATTTTAGATTTTAATGGAGAATTTTAGATTTCTTGCATTCTCCTCCTAACTGCCAGGCCCAACTTCACATCCTCGGCCGACCCTCTCTAGCCACTCGTATAGTTCTCAATGGTCACGCCGGGTGTGACCAATGAGAACTATGTACATCTAGCAGATCAACTTCTGTTGGCCCCGCCGGAGGCGTAGAGCGCGGGGACGAAGTAGAGCGAGACGAGCGTGGAGACGAACATGCCGCCGAGCGCGGCAATGCCCATCGACGCACGCAGTTCGCTGCCAAGGCCCGTGCCAAGCGCCATCGGCAGCATGCCGAAGAGCGAGGTGACGACGCTCATCAGGATTGGACGCAGCTTTTCCTCCATCGCGCGCCTCACCGCGTCCGCGCGGGCGAGGCGCTCCTCGCGGCGCAGACGGTTGAACTCGTCCACGAAGAGGATCGCCGCGTTCACCACCACGCCCACGAGCATGATGCCGCCCAGGAGCCCGAAGATGCTGAGCGTCGTCCCCGTGAGCGCGCAGATCAAAAAGATGCCCAGATAGCTGAACGGAACCGTGAAGAGAATCGCGAACGGCTGCAGCCACGACTCCATGATCGCGCAGAGAAGCAGATACGCGAGCACGACCGCGACGACCGTCACCAGACCGAACTCCTTCATCGTCTCCTCCATGTACTCGGCCGTGCCGCCGAACGTCATCGCGTAACCGCGCGGAAGCCTCGCCTCCACGATTTCGCGCTGACGGGCAAGCGTCGTGCCGAGGCCGTACCCCGGGGCGTTGTTGGCATAGATCATCTGCGCGCGGCGGCGGTCGCAGCGGACAATCTGAACGGGCTGGACGGTCCGCTCGATCTCTGCGACGGCCGCGAGCGGGAAGGGGCGTCCGTCCGGACCCGGGAAGTTCAGCGCCTCGATCTGCTCCACGCCTTCCGTTTCGGCGAAGCGCACGCGCACATCGTAGCTGCGGTCGCCCCGCGTGAACGTCGCCGGCGTGAGGCCCGCGACTGAGGCACGCAATGAAAGCCCCAACGTGTCCGGCGTCAGTCCCAGGTCCTGCAGCACCGCGCGGTTGGGCTTCACCTTCACCTCGGGACGGTCCGGGCGCACCGTGTGCGAAACATCCGTCGCGCTCGGCTCCGCCGCGATCTCCCGCGCGGCCGCACGCCCCACGTCCGAGAGGACGGCGAGGTCGTCGCCGAGGATGTTCAGCTGGCTCAGCTGCGCCGTGCCGCCGAGCGGACTCGGCGACATCACCTGCACGATGACGTCCGGCTCCTCCGCCAGCACAGTCCGCATCCGCGCGAGAAGCACGTCCAGATGATCCCGCCGCCCGCTCCGCTCGGTCGTCTTCAGCGCAATCTCCGCCAAGTGGGTTCCTCGGCCGACCTGGCCGATTGTCCCCTGCGTCCGCCCCACCTTGAGGAGAGCCTTCGTGACAATGGACTGTCCCAGCGAATCCTTCACCGCCTCGACCTTCTCGAGAATCGCACGGGCACGATCCGCCGATTTCTCGAGCGTACTGTCGGACGGGAACTCGAGGCGCACCGTCATCTCGCCCTGGTCGAACTTGGGCGTGAAGTCGGACTGTACCCGCGGCGCGCACCACATAAAGCCCGCCACCGTCCCCGCCGTGCACAGCAGCACGAAGGTCTTCGGCAGACGCGTCACTCCCCCGAGCGTCGCGAAGTACACGCGGCAGATGCCCCGGTAGAGGAGATCCCACGGCTTCAGCAGGACACCGAGCACACGGTTAATCCCCCCAAGTCGCCCCGCCGTGAGCTGTGCGAGGATCGGCGTCAGCGTGAAGGAGACGAGCAGGGACGCGAAGGACGACACGGCGACAACGATCGCGAACGGCTTCAGGAACTGGCCCGGCAGCGACTTCATCATCATCAGCGGCAGGAACACCACCACGTTCGTCAGCGAGCTCGCCAGCACGGCCACCGCGACTTCACCCGTCGCCCGTCCAATCGTCTTGCCGACGATTCCCCTCCCGCCCTTCTCCTCCTTCATCCGCTCGGCGCGCTTCGCGATGTTCTCAAGCACCACGATCGAGTTGTCCACGAGCATGCCGACGGAAATGCCGACGGCGCTCATCGTGATCAGGTTCATGGAATACCCGAAGAGCGGGAACACATTCATCGAGATGAGAATCGACACGGGAATCGAGACAAACGCCGCGACCACGCTGCGCCAGTCGCCAAGGAAGAGAATCAGAATGAAGCCTGTGAGCGCGATGCCTTCGAAGATCGTCGAGAGGCCGTCCACCACGGATGCGTTCGTGAAGGCGCCGGAGTCGCGCACCCACACCAGCTGCATGCCGTCCGGAAGATGTCCGCCTTCCTCGTCGAAGACGCGGCGGACCGCGTCCACCACCGCGACGCCGTTCGCCTCGCCCTTCTTGGAAACCGAGATCGCGATTGCGGGACGCCCCTCGTGGAACGCCAGGGACTCGAGGCGCTTCGATCCCCAGCCGAACGTCGCGACGTCGCGCAGGTAGAGACGCGTCCCCTTCACTGCACCGACCTCGATCGCGCCCAGCTCCTCGGGAGTCTCCGCCTCGGCGTCGAACGTCACGGAGAGCTCGCGCGCCGTGTCGGTGATCTGTCCCGCCGGGACCTTGAGGTTGCCCTTGCCCACGGCCTGGACGATCTGCGGCATCGTGAGCCCCGCGGCCGCCAGCTTCGTCCGGTCGACCGTCACCACCACCTCGCGCTTTTCGCCGCCCACGAGCTCCACGCTCGAGACGCCGCCCAGGGTCGAGAACCTGTCCTTCAACCGGTTGTCCGCGTAGTCGTACATCTCCTCGACGGAACGGTTTCCCGTCAGCGCGAAGGTGGCGACCGGCATCGCGTTCACATCGTACTTCACGATGCGCGGGTCCTCGGCGACGGACGGGAAGTCCCCGCGCACCAGATCGATCTTCTCGCGCACGTCCGTCGCCAGCACGTCGACGTCGCGTCCCAGTTCGAACTCCATCATCACCGTGCAGTAGTTCTTCGCGCAGGTCGTCGTCACGTGCTTCAAACCATCCACCTGCACGACCGCCTCCTCGACGCGCTTCGCGACCGAGGTCTCGATCTCCGTCGGCGAGGCCCCCGGATAGGGAACCGTCACCGTGATGTAGGGCACGTCCACGCGCGGCATCACGTCCACGCCCACGTTGCGGAACGAGAGCACCCCGAACAGCATCAGGATGATCAGACCCACCGTCATCGCGATGGGGCGCTTCAGGCTCGCGTCACTCAGAAACACGGCGAACCTCCTCGCCCTCGTTCAGCAGCAGCATCCCCTCCGAGACGATCTCCTCCTCCGCAAGGGCGGGAGACTTCACTTCGACCCATCCCTCCGTGCGGACCCCGATCTCCACGGGAATCGAGACCACCTTCCCCCCGCGCACGGCGAACACAACCGAACGCCCCCCGCGCATCCCCACGGACGCCTCGGGAACCGCCTGCGCCTCGCCGGCGCTGAACTCGACCCGGGCGTCGCGGATCATGCCGGGAATGGGTTGAGAAAGGTGAGAAGGTGGGAGCACGCAGCGGACCTCGAACGTCCGGGTCTGCGGGTCGACACGTGGCGCCTTGTAGCTCACCACGAGGCGATTGGTGCCCCCGCCATCCAGCAGAGAGAGCCCTGTCTTCCCGACCTCCACCTTCGGATAGTGGACGGCGGCGAGCGACACGCACAGTTCGCAGACGGACGGATCGTCCATCGCGAACACAGGAACGCCCGGCGCCACATAGTCGCCCGCATTCTTGTGCTTCCGCGTGACGACGCCGGCGAACGGCGCGCGGACAACTGAGTCCGCCAGATTCTTCCCGGCGGACCTCTCCGCCGCCTCCGCCTGGGCGAGCTGGGCCCGCACGGCCTCCAGCTTCGCCGCCACCGTCTTCTTCTGGAGACGCGCCTTCTCGAAGGCGTCGCGCGTCACGGCCTTCCCCTCGAAGAGGCGCGCCATGCGCTCGTCGTCCCACTTCGCCTTCTCGATCGCCGCCTCGACTTCTCCGACGACGGCCGCGGCAGCGGCGTGCGCCGCCTGCGCCTGCGCGACGGCGTTCTCGAGATTGACGCGGTCGACGCGGAAGAGCGCCGCGCCGTTCGTCACCCGCGCGCCCTCCTCCACGAAGACCTCGTCGATCGTGCCAGGGACGCGCGCCGAGATGACGGCCGAATTCTTCACGCGGACCGTTCCCTGCACATGGAGTCCGTCCGAGAAGGTCCGCTGGACCGCCTTGACCGTCTTCACGCGCGGACGCGCATCCGGCGCCGCGGCCTTCTCAACTTCCCTCTTCCCGCAGCCGGCAGACATCAGCACCAGCACGGACAGCATCAAACCAGTGGACTTCATCTCAGTCACCTCCAAATTCCCAGGGCTCGGTCTTCTTCGACTGCGCGACGTCACCCAGCACGGGGAGTCCCACCGCCTGCCGCATCACCACTTCCGCCAACGCGGCGGCGTAGTCCGTCGACACGGCCCGGACCTCCGCGGCATCCTTCGCCGCCAGCTTGTCCAGCACCGAATTCATCGTCTCCTCGCCATCCTGCCGGCGACGTTCGCTCTCTTCGTAATCCAGTCGCGCCGCCCTGAGGGCCTTGTGCGCCGCGCGGGCGCGGTCACCCGTCTCCTGCCAGTTCCGCCAGGCGTCGGCCACTGAAACGACGACCGCAAGCATGCGGTCCTCGCGCAGACGGAACTCGGCCTCGCGCGTCGCCCGCGCTGCGCGGTATGACTGAATGGTGCGGAATCCCTCGAAGACGGACCAGACGCCAATGAGACCACCGGCCCAGCCCTTCATCGCGATCTGTTCGATGGAGAGGTGGTTGCCCGCACCCCCCAGCACGATGTTCGGGAGAAAGCCCGCGAGCGCCTCCACCACCTGCGCCTTCCGCAGTTCCACGGCCTCGTCTCCCGCAAGAAGATCCTTGCGCCGCAGCAGCGCATCCCAGGCGTATTCCTCGACGGACTTTCGTTCCAGACGCGGAAGCGACAGGATGGAATCCCCGTCGAGATCAAACTCCGCGAAGGGCCAGAACTTCAGGATCTCGCAGAGGTCGTGGCGAGCCTTGTCCCGGGCATGCTCGGCCTCGAGGAGTCCAAGCTCGTCGTTCGCGAGCCGAGCCTCCGCGCGGGCGAGGTCGGCGGGCAGGGCATAGCCCTCGGTCGCGAGCCGCGAGATCTGGTTCGTCAGCGCGTGCCCCCCATCCAGGCGAAGCCGGTAGGTCTGGACCATCCGCTCGGCGACGGCCGCGCGGTAGAAGCAGCCCGCCACCTGGGCGTCCAGCAGCTCTCGCGCCCGATCACGGACCAAATCCTTGATGCGGACACCGTATCCACACTCGGCGAACATGATCCACGAGACCGGCGTGAAGACAGGCTGGGTGAAGAAGAGCGCTCCATCGCCGCCGAAGAGCCGCTGGTCCCGCGCGTTCAGGTACGGCAACACCGTGGCGTCGCCATGGGAGACGCCGCGCCCGTAGACCGCGCCGACATTCGGCAGGAAGGCGGAGAAGGTGCTCAGACGGTTGATCCGCGAGAGCTGCGTCTCGAGTTCCTGCTGCGTCAGCTTCAGCGAACGCGTCCGCGCCAGCTCCACCGCCTGGCAGAGCGTGAGCGGCGCATCGTTCGTCGCGAAGTAGGCGCGCGTCTCCTCCTGGAGACTCGTCCGGAACGCCGCGGCGTTCCGCTCGTGCTCCTCCTGCGTCGTCGCGCACCCCGCACCCAGCAGGAGTGCAATGATGAACACTCTCTTCATGACGTCCTATGCCTTCGCGGGATTGGCCTTGAATTTCAGCTCCTTGAAGATCCGCCCACACACGAACTCGGTGAAGGAGGCCGCCCACTCCTCCCGCGTGCTGCCCGCGGGGCGGAACGGTTCCTGCCAGACCGGATCGACGAGCGCACAGGCGGAAAGCTGCGACCAGATCGAGGTCGCCCACAGATGGACCTCCTCCTCGGATTGCGTCGCCATGCGGAGGAGACGGCAGAGGCTGTCGAAGACCGGACGCCCGTAGTTTTCGATGATGTGCGCGCTCATCGAGGACGGCTTGTAGATCTCGTGGCGAAAAGCCCCCACGGCGAACGCCGTCTTCCCCCTGGCGTCGTGCATGGTCTCGGACATGCCCTCCACCCAGGCCCGCACGGCAGTCCTCCACGACCGCGCGTCCTTGACGTTCCGGTCGATGGCGGCGAGTATCTTGCCACCGCCCGTCTCGAAGGTCCGACGCAGACACTCTCCGTAGAGCCTCTCCTTCGTGCCGAAATGGTAGTTCACGAGCGCGCCGTTCACGCCCGCCTCCCGGCAGATCTCGCGCGTCGTCGTGCCCTCAAGACCCCGACTCGCGAACAGCCGCTCCGCCGCCGCGAGGATCTTCTCCTTTGTCTCGTCCATCGCCGATCCCTTTCCTTCGCCCACTTTTAAACGCACGTTTAATATAGCAGTTTAAAAATCTCACGTCAAGGGGGCCGTGGAACCAAATGGCCGGTCACGGAGTGACCGGCCCCCATATGAAATGGAGCTTGCGTGACGTGGGCTTCACATTTCGGGGCGGCTGGGGAAATCCTACGCAGGAGAACCGAAGCGGGCGATGAAGTCGTCCTCGGAGATGATCGGCACGCCGAGGTCCTTCGCCTTCCTGTTCTTGCCCGAGGTCGAGGTGACGTCGTTGTTGATGAGGAAGTTCGTCTTCGAGGAGACGCTGCCCGCGACCTTTCCGCCCTGCGACTCGACGTAGGCCTTGAGCGCGTCACGGTTCGCAAAGGCATGGACGTCGCCCGTAACCACAAAGGTGAGCCCCATGCAGGTGCCCGTGGTTGGACGGACCGCCACTGCCTCGAGCGTGAGCTGCCCCAGCAGGTCTTCGACCACCGCGAGATGACGCGGGTCCGCGCACCATTTCACGAACGCCGCGGACTTCCCCGGACCGATTCCGTCGATGGACGCGAACACCTCCTCGCCCGGCGAGAAGAGGTCGACCGGATGCGCGGCCTCGGCGGCCTTCGCGAACAGTTCCCTCACACCATAGGCACCCAGAAGACGCTTCGCCACGTCCACGCCGCAGAGCGGAATGGAGAGTGCCACGAGGAACTGGACCGCGCTCCGCGTCCGCGCCCGCTCGATCGCATCGCGGATGTTGTTCGCACTCTTCTCGCCGAAGCCCTCCATGCCGGAAATCTCAAGCCAATGGTCACCCAATCGGTAGATGTCGCCGAACGTCTTGATCCAGCCGCGGTTCACGAACTTCGCGAGCGTCTCGCCCGCAAGTCCGTCGATGTCCATGCCGTCCTTCGAGACGAAGCGCATGAATTTGCGCAGCTCCCGCGCCGCGCATTCGTCGTTCGTACAGCGCAGCGTCTTCGTGCCGCTCTCGGCGGTCCGCACCTCGGTGGGCGCGCCGCAGACGGGGCACGTCACGGGAATCTTCAAGACCCCCACAGACTTCGTGACGGCGACGACCTTCGGGATGATCTTGTTCGCCTTGATCACCTCGATCTCCGTTCCCGCGTCGCCGATTCCCAGACGTTCGCACTCGGAGATGTTGCAGAGCGAGGCGCGCTTCACCGTGGTGCCCTCGAGCTGCACGGGACGGAACAGCGCCACCGGTGAAATCGACGCCACGGCGCACGACCATTCGATGCCCTCGAGCACGGTCGCCGCCGTCTCGTCCTGCCACTTGAACGCGAAGCCCGCGCGGGTGGCGTGGTGTCCCGTGACGGACCCCGTCTGCGCGTACGCGGTGTCGTCGTAGCAGACGACGAGACCGTCCACGGGGAAGGCGCAGACCTTGCCAGTCACCTTCTCGGTCCAGCGGTTGATCGCCGCCTGGATCGATTCCTCTGTGGGATTGTCGATGCGCTCGCGGTCGACGGAGGAAAGGCCGATTGCGTCGAGATGGTCCATGCGTCCGCCCCAGGAAAGGATCTCGACATCCGTGTGGACGAGCGAGAAGGGAATCCACTGGAGGTTCCGCTGCTTGAGCTCCTCCACGTCCTTGAGCGTGAGCGAACCGCTCGCCAGGTTGCG
>JAUNMP010000181.1 GCA_030537465.1 bacterium | reverse complement strand
GCGCATCAAGAATGCGCGGCTCTATGCGGCGAACGACTACCCCGAGCTGGCGGACCGCGTGCCGGTGTCCGGGTACCCCACGCGCTATTCGCAGGATACGACGTTCTACTATCAGGCCTGCACGACGATTCCCGAGGCCGGAGCGACCTGCTACTTCCTCTTCACGGAGGGCGAATTCTACGGCAACGTCGCGGAGGTGATGTTCTTCGGCTGGACCGAGGCGGACATCCTCGCCGCGCCGATTGCGACGGCGCCGAAGAACGTGATGTTTGCGCGCACGGCGGATGGTTTGGGACTCGACGTCTCCTGGACGCCCGGCGCGAACGCGAAGAGCTACCTCGTCGAACGCCGCGTGCGCGGCACGGAAGACTGGACGACGGTCGCGACAACGGCGGAAAACGTCCTCTCCTGCGTCGACGCTGGCCTCGCGCAGAACTACTACGAGTACCGCGTGACGACGCAGGGCGATCTCGGCACGGCGGCGTCGGACGCCTTTGTCTATCCGTTCTATATTCCCGCGAACGGCACGGGCCTCAGCGGCGTTGTCGGCTGGCCCTATTCTTCGCATTCCGCCGCGCCGACGCAGCTCGCAAACGAGGCGCCGCGTGGACCCGAAGCCGTGAATCTCGACCTCGCAGCGGACGCCGAAGTGGCACCGGGCGTCGCCGGCAGTGCACATCTCGCCTGGGAAGGCCGCATCGTGCTGCCGTTCGACGGTCCCTACACGTTCACGCTTGAGACGGATGTCGGCGGCGCCGTGTTCATCGACCACGCACCGGTCGCGAACATCTGGACGGGTGGCTCGAAGACATCCTCGGGACGCGCGACGCTGTCCGCAGGCGAGCACAACATCCGTGTCGACTACCGCGTGAACGAAAACGGTGCGCCGAAGCGCTGCGTGCTGCGTTGGGGCGGTGCGGTGGTGGATGAGATCGTCCCCGCCTCGCAGCTCATTCCGTCCGTGACGCCGGCGACGTTCAAGGTGGATGGCTTCACGGTGCAGACCTATGCGCAGGACAAGGCTTCGCATGTCGAGAAGCGTGCGGACGGCAAGCTTGTCGTCACGGGTACGAACCAGGAACTCGGAAATCTCGCCAACCTCAACATGACCGCGCTGGTGCGTCCCTGGTCCGGCGGATTCGACTGCTCAATGCGGGTCGCAATGGGCAATGCCTATGGCAAGGGCACGATTCTGGTCCAGAACGCCGAGGGCGCCTATCTGCAGGCGGGGGTGTTCCTGATGAATGGTGATGCCTCGTATGGTCTCCGGGCCTACGATCCCGCGACTGGTACCTGTCCGATGCTGGCGGGTTGGACGAAGTACTCGGGACAGAGCGAATACCCATACCCGTCCTGGGTGCGGCTGACGCGCCGCGGAAAGGTCTTCACGATGTACTGGAAGAAGCAGCAGGCGGATGCGTGGCAGGAGGTCAAGACCTGGGAAGATCCCGACCATCTGTTCACCCGCGACGTCCATGTCGGCATGAGCGTCTGCGGAAATACGGCCAGTAATCCCGCGCAGCTCGTCCTCTCGGACTTCGACATCAGGCCGATTTCCGAGGGTTCCGTGATCATCTTCCGCTGACGCGCCCCCCCGTGGTTGTCGGGGGGGGGGACGCGCTATGCTATACTCTGCGAAACGATCGTGTCGGGCGCGTAGGTTGAATAGGAAGAGGTTGCGTAGATGAAGCGAATGGTGTTGCTGTTTTCCGGATTGATGGCGTGGGGCGCGCTGGCGGGGCAGGAGCCCGTCGTGGCGCAGGTCGATGCGCTGAAACCATCGTGGTTGATCGTCGGTTCGGACCGCAAGGCGGGCGTCTCGCCCGAGCAGATGCAGGCGCACACGCGCGTCGTCTCGCCGGACGGCCGACGCGTGACGGACACCTGGCAAGGGCATCCGACGGCCGGTGCGGACTTCTCGGTCGTCACGGAATGGGAACCCGGCGACGAGGGCCGCCTCGAGGCGCGCATCCGCTTCACGGGCTATGCCGGCAAGGAGCCCGTGAGCGAAATCCAGTTCCCGGCGGTGAGCGTGCCGTTCGAGGCGGACGCGAAGTTCCTCTGGGGCGGGTCCGACCTGGGCTTCACTTTCAACGCGGATCAGCTGCCGGCCGGCCGCTATGACATCACACGTCTCATGAGCGCGATGCAGTTCGGCGCGATTCTGCGTCCGTCTGCCGAAAGCCTCTACTTCGACTACCGCGATTCGGACTGGAACATCAAGTCGGTCCGCACGCGCGTCTCCTCCAACCACGTCATCACCGTGTCGGGCGTCTATCCCGTGCCGCGGATGGACGACAAGCCCGTCTCCTCGGGCTGCATCCCCTATGCGTCCGGCGTGAAGCTCTACCGCGGCGGCTGGTACGACGCGACGCAGATCTACCGTCCCTGGGCGTTGCGCCAGCGCTGGGCGGTGAACCGTCCGAAGACGAATCCGCTCGCCGACATCGACCTGTGGGTCTGGAACCGCGGGCTCATCCAGGACGTCATTCCGCCGGTCGAACAGCTGCACAA
This sequence comes from bacterium, assembly GCA_030537465.1. Taxonomy (GTDB): domain Bacteria; phylum Verrucomicrobiota; class Kiritimatiellia; order RFP12; family UBA1067; genus RUG572. The sequence goes on along the minus strand of JAUNMP010000181.1, from coordinate 7,227 downwards.
GGACGCGCCAAAGGCGAAGCTGGCGCTCGACTGGTACTGGTGGCACTCGAATCCGTATGACACGGACTATCCGTTCTTCTGGCCGCCGCGGGAAGGGGAGGCGGCGTTCTCGGCGGCCGTGAAGCGCCTGTCCGACCAGGGCATCTATTCGCAGGTCTATGTAAACGGCATGTGCTGGGACATCGACTCCACGCAGTGGACCGACGACAAGGCGCCGGGTCTGATGCACACGAAGACGGGCGAAGTGCGTGCGCACGCGTTCAACAAATACAACCACCACCGCCTCGCGTGGATGTGCGGCGAGGCGCCCGCGCACCACGATGCGATGTCCGACCTCGTGGGCAAGCTCCACAAGGCGGGGCTTACGGGACAGTATCTCGACATGATTGGCAACGCGAGCTTCGACGTCTGCTGGAATCCCGCCCACCGCCACGTCCGCAATGGCGGCCATGCCGTGACGGACGGCTATCGCGAGATGCTGGCGCGGCTGGGGCGCGAGAATCCCGGCTTCCCGCTGACGACGGAAGGCTCGACGGAGCTCTACATGGACCGCTGCGACGGCAGCATCCTCTGCAACGCGGTGTCGTCCGAGCGCATGGGCAACGCCGCGCGCGAGTTCGTGCCGCTCTTCACCGCCGTCTACCACGGCTCCTACGCGCTCTTCGGCAGCTATGCGCTGCCCGACTCCATCACACCCTGGGATCCGAAGTGGCCGGACGCCGATCGCTGGCCGGCGAACGAGGAGAAGCCCTGGCACGAACTCTATCCCGACCAGTTCTACCTCGAGATGGCGCGTCCGCTCATCTGGGGCGCCCAGCCAATGGTGTGCAGCCTCCGTCCGCGGCATCGGACAGATCCCTCCTTTAAGGCGATCTACCAGTTCATCCTCGACACGGCGAACTTCTACCACGACCATAAGGACTACCTCTGGGCGGGGCGCATGCTCTCGCCGGACGGTTTCGTCTGCGCCGAGAAGGAGGTCGAGTTCTTCTCCCGCATGATCTTCACGACGAAGGAGAAGTCGAAGGTTCTGAAGAAGAAGCAGCCCTGCGTGCTGCACAGCTGCTGGGAGCGGGCGGACGGCACGCAGACGCTGATCCTCTGCAACTACACGGCCGAGCCGCAGGCGTGGTCCTTCCGCGGCCTCTCCGGCACGATTCCCCCGCGTTCCTACGAGGCGCATCTGCTGCCCCGCATCTGGGACGTGACGGCGTTCGGCGCGCGGACGTGCGACCAGCTCGTGACGCCGCAGATCCAGAACGCGATCGACGCCTGCTGGAAGGCGGGCGGCGGCGAGGTCCGCGTGACCGCAGGCGTCTACCGGGTGGGGTCGCTCCGCCTTCGTTCGCGCGTGACGCTGCACCTGATGTCCGGCGCGACGCTCGAGGGGAGCCGCGACCCGAACGACTACACCAACTACCTTGCGGACGCGGTGGAGCCCATCGTCGAGCCGCCGGTCGAACAGCGGCATAAATCCCGCAGCGCGTATCCCTACAGCCGCTGGAACAACGCGCTCATCCGCGTCCTCGGCGCCACCGACTGCGCCATCGTCGGCGAGCCGCATTCGCTCATCGACGGACGCAACTGCTTCGATCCAGTCGGCGAGGAGAACTACCGCGGTCCCCATGCCATCAACATGTGGTACTGCACGAACGTCGTCCTGCGCGGCTACACGATCAAGGACAGCGCCAACTGGGCGCATGCGATCCAGAACTCGGCGAACATCCGCTGCGAGCAGGTGACGGTGCTGGGCGGCCACGACGGATTTGACGTGCGGACGTGCGACAACGTGCGGGTGGAGAACTGCGACTTCATCTGCGGGGATGACGCGATCGCCGGCTTCGACAATGTCAACGTCACGATCCGCGGCTGCCTGCTCGACACGGCCTGCTCGGCCCTGCGCTTCGGCGGCACGGACGTGCTGGTGGAGAACTGCCGCGGTGTCGCGCCGTCGGCATTCGGGCACCGCTGGGGGCGGAACACCGAGATGCAGCGTCTCTCCATCACCGACGGACGGAAGATGCGCCACAACATGCACCACGCCTTCCTCTACTATTGCGACAACCGGGCCGTCATTCGGAAGACGCCGGGGAACATCCTGCTGAGGAATTGCGTCTTCGAGAATCCGGACAGCGTCTTCGCCCTGAACTTCGACGGCAAGCACCAGTGGTGCTGCAACCGCTCGCTATCCTCCATCCGCTACGAGAACTGCACAATTACGGGCGTCTGCTTTCCGACCCACATCCACGGCGACGCGGCCGAGCCGATTGACTTCTCGATGAAGGACTGCACAGTCGTCGCGCGGGAGGGGACGGGCGACCAGCCGGTTCTCGACGCGCGCAATTTCAAGCGGATTTCGCTTGAGAACGTCGAATTCAAGGGATATGCCGACCCCCGTATGGTCACCTACACGCCTGGCGTCGTTTCCGTTGTCGGCGGTACGCCGCTGCACGAGGAGAAAGGTGCGACGAAGTGAAATCTCCGCTTGCGTGTCTGGTGGCATTGTCGGCGATGGGCATGGGGCTTTTCGCCGAAGTCTCTCCCGAGGATCTGGTGGCGCGGGCGCGGCAGGCGCCTGCGCTTCTTTTCACCCGCGAACAACTGCCGGCGATCAAGGACCGCATCACTGCGGATGGGGACGCCCAGGCGTGGTGGGAGGGTTTTCGGAAGGAGGTGGACCATTCTCTTGCGAAGAACCTGATGGTTCCCGAGGACGTCGCGCAGTGGTATCACTGGTACAGCTGTCGGAAATGCGGCGCGCATCTGAAGGGGAAGTCGCCGAAAGAGCACGTCTGCCCGAAATGCGGAGAGCTGCACACGGGATGGCCCTACGACCAGTCGTACAACTTCGACGTCCACCACGCGTGTGGCAAGATGATCCGCAATGCGGCGTTGGTGGGACTCCTCTCCGGTGAGGCGCGCTATCGCCAGGTGGCGAAGGACTTCCTGCTCGAGTACGCGAAGCGCTATCGCGGCTATCCGCGGCACGACAACAATGGCCCGAACGAGAGGAATCGCGATGCGGGACACGTCTTCTCGCAGATTCTGGATGAGTCTGTGTGGTTGATCAACATCGTGCAGGGGTATGACCTGATCCGCGAATTTTTGACGGAAGAGGAGCGGGAGACGATCTGCGAGGGACTGCTTCGTCCTGCCGCGGACATCATCTACATCCGCGACGACTACGGGAAGCACATTCTCGGCAACCATCAGTGCTGGCATCTTTCCGCCTATGCCCTGGCGTCGCTGCTCCTGGGTGACGTCGCGCGGGTCAACGAGGCGCGGAAAGGTCTGAGTGGATGGGAATACCAGCTGCAGACCGGCATCCTCTCCGATGGATGCTGGTACGAGGGTGCCTGGGGGTATCATTTCTACACGATGTCGTCGCTGATGCCGTACTTCACGGCGCTGCGCAATCTGGGGGAGGAACCGCCGGAGATCTTCCGGAGGATGTTCGACCCGCCATTCGGGCAGATGACGCCCGATGGCCATCTCCCCGCCGTCAATGACTCGGGGCGTCCAACCTTCGTCCCCGGAAGTTATGCGGAACTGTACGAGCGGGCCTGGACGTGGTGGAAGGACCCACGGTTCGGCTGGTGGGTGTCGCAGAAGCCGCGGCGGACGATGGACTATGCGCTGTGGGGGGCGCCCGTGCCGAAGGGACTGGAATTCCCGTCGCCGACCTCGCGCAATTTTGAGGCTTCGGGGTTCGCCGTACTGCGGAGTCGATCCGCGCGGACGAAGGGCGCGATTCCCGGCAACTACGTGGCGCTGGACTATGGTCCGCACGGTGGCTGGCACGGACACTACGACAAGCTGAACCTGCTCGTGTGGGCGCAAGGCGAGATGTTCGCGGAGGACCCTGGCTGCATTGGCTATGGCAATCCGCTCCACTGGGGCTGGTATCGCGCCTCCCTCGCGCACAACACGCTGGTTGTGGATGGGAAGAGCCAGAAGGAGTCGACGGGACGCCTGCTCTCCTTTGGCGAGACGAACGGCGTCTCCCACATTGTGGCGGAGGCGGGGGACATCGTGCCGGGCGTGCGTGCCGTGCGGGCGACCGCGTTGGTGGGGGATGTACTGCTGGATCTCGTCTGGGGGGAGTCGAAGGAGCAGCACCTGTGGGAGTGGGCGTTCCATGCGCGCGGGGCGCTGAAGACGTCCGTTGAGCAGCGGGACGTGCCGACAATGCGCCCGAAGATCGAGTCGAAGACGCGCAGGGACATCGAAAGGCAGGCGGCGGCGAGCGACGCCTGGCAGTGGACAACCCAGTGCCGCGAAGGCGCGCATGGCGGAGAATGGCGAGCGACGTGGCAGCAGAAGAAGGGCAGACTTGCGTTGATCCAGAGATCGTCCGCGGGGACGCTGCGGACGGCTGTGGGGTGCGCCCAGCCGCCGCCTGCGACGTTCCGCGTCACCGCCAACCGCGTCCAGGGAACTTCGGCGCAGTTCGCGACGGCGATGGCGCTCGACGGCGCGACCGAAGTGGAATTCGTGGACGAGGAGATTCCTGCCGGGTTCCGCGGCTTCTCCGTGCGGGTGAAGGGGAGTCTCCATCGATTCCGGATCTCCGAAGATGGGAAGAGGGTGTCTGTGGACGTCATTCGGGAACCGACGGGCTGCCCGGAGTTCACGGTGGAGCGTCCGCGGATGAAGGCAGGACCTGTTCTGCAGGCGGGCGATTTCGGGTTCTCGACTTCAACCAGCAACAACGCGGCGGCGCTCACGGCCGTTCTGCGCGAGGCGAAGCGGGTTGGCGCGCGGCGCGTGGAACTCGCGTCCGGCACCTACTACTGCCATGACGCCCGCGGCGTGGTAGCGGAAGGACTGGAGGACGTCGAGATCGACGGGAAGGGCGCGACGCTGGTGTTCTACCGCCCCAGCGACTTCTATGATCAGCCGCAATGGATGAACGAACACGCCGGCGCGAATGTCCTCCTGAAGTCCTGTCGTCGCGTCCGCCTCGTCAACCTTGACGTTGACTGGGACTGGGAACGGGATCCTCTGGGAGGTTTCGTGAGGGTGTGTGGCGTCAACCCCAGTGAGCGGGGAACATTCGACAGTTCTCTGGATCTTGAGTTCGTCGATTACGCCCGCCATCCGCATTTCGGGAAGCCGCTTCCCGTGCAGACGCTCTATGCGGCGGACGAGTCCCGCGACCGGATGCGGGTGGGCGACAACAACTACTTTGGTCAGAGCGAGGGGCATTTCGGCTGTCGGATGAAATGGTTGTCGCCGAATCGCATCCGCATCTGGCCCGGGGTGAAGTCCGACTGCGGTCCCTATTCGACGCAGTATGAGGATCGCCTGAAGGCGGAAAACAACTACTGGACCGTCAAACGGCGCAAAGTCGGCGATTTTCTGCGTCTTTCGCACTACTACTACGGAAAGAACTGCTTTGTGGTGGAGAACGGCGAGCAGATCGTCTTCAACGGGGTGAACATCCTCTCCTGCCGTGGCATGGGGTGGGCCTTCGATGGGACGGTCCATCACGTCGAGGTGAAGGGGTGCAATGTGTTGCCGCCGCATCGGCTAGGGAAGGTGGCGAAGGGGCCGGTGAAGAGGCCGTTCACCACGACGGCGGATGTCGTCCACGTTTCGCATGGATCGCAGGGGTATTTCAAGTTCGAGGACTACCAGGCGGCGATGAACCAGGACGACCTCTACAATTTCCACGATCGGTCCTCCTGGGCGGCGAAGACGGGTCCGCGCGAACTCATGATTACCCAGAAGCGGGGGATTCGGTACTTCAATCCGTCTGTCGGCGATGAGCTGGAGCTGCTCGGGAAGGACTATTCGACGACGGGATTCCGCGCGAAGATCGAGCGGATCGACGGCGAGCGGATGCTGATGGACCGTGAAGTGCCGGACCGCTTCCGGGAGGGCGGCATCGTCTTCGATCGGGCGCGGAACACCTCGCACATCCTCATCCGGAACTGCGTGCATGAGGGCCCGACTGGACGCTGCTGCATCCTGGCGCCCGACGTGACGATCGACGGGCTGGTGATCCGCCACTCCCAGGGACAGGCGCTGAAGATCCAGTCCGGCACGACAACCGACAAGTGGTCGGAAGGCTATGGCGCGACGAACGTCGTGGTGCGGAACTGCGTCTTCGAGGATGTCAACATGCGTGGCGCGGCGATGTATGGCGTGAAGTCGGACGTCTTCATCGGCGTGAACTACGAGAACGGCAGGGACACGGGCGTCCACCCAGTCGAATCCCTGGTCTCCGGTATTCTCCTTGAGAACAACGCCTTCATCCAACCCCGCGCGCAGGTCCTGTACATCCACGGTGCTTCGGACGTCTTCGAGCGCGGAAACCGCACCATCTTGACGAAATAGACCAGATATGGGAGAATTCCGCTATGAAAACTAGCAGAGTCTTGATTGGTTGCGCCGCTCTGGCCAGTTCCCTTGCCGTTTTTGGGGATGCCGAGACGTTGACCGTGGCGCAGGGGGAGACGGTGGACCGTGGTTCCGCGTACAAGAACTGGTACAACAGCGCGCTGACGGTGAGCGGCACGCTCAACGTCTTTACGGGTGGCAACTATTACCTCTGCGCTGTGAACGATGCAGGAACGTATGATTCCACAAAAGCCGTTCCGCTGAGACTGTATGTTCTATTTGTGAAGATTTGATTCTATCTGTAGGGTGAAAGGAAATAGCCGATGAACAGAATTGCGGTGTTGTCCGTTGTCCTCGCTTTGTGCGGCGGGGTGTCGGGACTTGTCTTCGACGAGGCGGTCTGGCACATGAAGCCGCAGGACCTGAACGGGAACGGCCTGGCCGACAAGGGGGAACTGGTCGACCAGCTCCAGGCGGCGAACCTCTCCGCAGACGTCCACAAGGCCATCCCCTATGGTTTTGATGCGAACCGGAAGATCGTCTCGACGGCGGGGTGCGCGACGCGCTTCCTCGCGAATCAGACGTTTACGAGTTTTCGTCTCGGCAACGATCCCGAGAACGGAAAGTACTTCCACGGCGATGCGGACCTTGGATCCGCGATTCGGGCGGCCGGGTACACGGGGACGTCCGAGGGGTTGACGGCGGTCTTCCGCGTCCGTCCGGACGATGTGACGGCCAACACGCGCTGGATTGCGCGCTTCGGCGACCATGGCGGCAACGGAGATGGATGGGAGGTCGGTTTTCAGAGCTCGATGGTCCGCCTCTACCATAAGAGGTAATTGCAAAACCCTCCTCAGTTGAACATTCCGGCGACTCCGTCGC
>JAUNMP010000424.1 GCA_030537465.1 bacterium | reverse complement strand
CGCCGTCAGGCGGACGTCCGGCACGACTTCGCCGAGGTTTTGCAATTACCTCACACGATTATCAAGAAAATTGTTCCGGCGCTTAATTCGTGCCTGGTATTCCTTTTTTTGAGCGGCTCGTTCCCGCCATCCATTTTTGTACTTCTGCTCAAAAACTTCACGTGTAGCCCCCTCGACCTTGTCTTCACTCGCTAGCCATTCTTCATATTCGGATTGCCGTTGCCGTTCTACCCATTTCTCCCATGCCTCTTGTTCACGCACTGCCTTTTTTTCAGATGCACGAGAGCGCCAACCGGACTGGTATTTGGCTTCAAACTCCGTCAACGAAACCGATGCGACACCATCGGCACTCGCCCGCCACTCGTTGTACTCTGCTATCCGTTCGGCACTCACACAACCGCAGACGGCCATCAAGACCACTCCTGCGGAACCTGCTATTAGTTTATTCACGTTCATCGTGTTCTCTCGTTCAGTTGTTCAAAAAGCCCTGGACCTTTTTGTTTCGCTCGGCATTTGGATCGGTCTCCGTCAGATCCTCCAATGAAAGCTTCGTGGGATCCTCTTCAACCTCGATCATCAGATCCTTGATTGCATTCAGCGAAGACTTCAAATCCCCAAGCTCGGCGAGCGTCGTGTTCATCTTGACAGCCTCCGCCTGCTGCGACAACTTCATCCGCAAACTGACCAGTTCACGCTTCTTCGTCTTGAGAACGCCTTTGCGAATCGACACCTTCTTTGCGATTGCCGCGTTGTCCTTATGCTCCTTTTGGGCCAGTTCAATGCGTTCCATGGCATCGGCAATCTTGTCATTCAATTCGTCCTCGCTCAGATCAAAGCCATTGACGGAGACCGGCCATTTACTTTTGGCCTCCTTATACGCCGCCTTTGCGTCACGCAGAAACTTCTCGTAGCGAACACGCGTCATCTCCGATTCCTCGACGGCTCGCGTCGCACGTTTCTCCATGCGGACCAGAGTAATATTATAAGATTCTATTCTCGCCTTCAGTCGATCACATGAAGCGATCTGATCCTGTAGGAACTTCAGGGGATCCTGCTGAATCGTCTCAGGGGTCCATTCCCTTTCCACTGTTTGAGCAGGAACCGCTGAAGCGGCTGGCGCCGTTCGATCGGCTCGAAGCGATTCCGCCGTTCCACGCCCTGTAGCTTCCCCATTCGGCGACTCGTCCGCCATCTGCGCGACGGTCTTCACAGCAGAAACGACCGCCGCCTGTGCAATCGCTTCCGCCAATCCTCCATAACCACACTCCGCGACCAATGCCAGCAGCACGACAAAACTAGTTCGTATGTTGCTCAATTCAATTCTTCTTTCCCCGCGCCCCGTTCGCACGAACCCCACTCCTGCGCAGAAAAAAAGAGTGGCGTGCCTTCAAGTTCATGTCTTGATCGAGGCACCGCCAAGCGCCCATCCAAAAACACGAATAGAAAGCACGCCACGTGGATACCACGTGACGCACTCACATACCCGGCTTCTGGATTGAAAGATTTGGCGGTTTTTCGATCAAAGCCCAGTACGCAAGCTGCGTACGTGCCTGGGTCCTTTCGGGATTCCCAGACTCCTCAGTTCGCCGGGGCGGGGCGCCCCGGTTACGTGTGAGGTTCTTCCCGTCTCGGGGGACGCGACGAGCCGTCGCGTCCACGAGTGGGGACGGTGGTTGACGCCTGTGCCGTCAACCGAAGTCAAAGATCAATTCCGCGCGAGGCGGAGGGTGGGGGATTTGGCACAGCCTCTCCCGAAAGCATCACCATTTTACCACAGTCGGCGTACGGCGGGCAAGAGGACGGATCCCTGGACTATCCCCATTCTGAAATCGGGCTGGCGAGGCCGGACCGGGCGGAGGCG
>JAUNMP010000423.1 GCA_030537465.1 bacterium | reverse complement strand
CAACGGTGTACTGGGCAGTCCCGAAGGGGGCGCAAGCGCCGCGCGTGGATTTCCCGTGTACAGTCCTGCGAATATCGGGTGCGGCTTATGACTTTGATGTCGAACGTCATGAGATCGCCGAGGGCCTGACGATCAAGGTCTATTCTGCGGCGAAGACGGTTGCAGATCTCTTCAAGTTTCGTTCGCGGGTGGGTGTCGATGTCGCAATCGAGGCTCTTCGAGAAGGTCTTGGCAAGCGAAAGTTCACGGTCGATCAGCTTGTCGATTGCGCGAATGTCGATCGAGTTCAGGCGGTAATATCACCGTATGTGGAATCCATACTGGGATGATATGGGGAATCTGGCGCATAGCATATTGGATCGTCTGCTCAACCTGACGCGGCAAAAGGGATGGATCTTCACAGAGGTTCTTGTTCGATATGCGTTGGAACGGCTTATCGCCCGTGTTGGCAAGTCGTCGTACTCACGAACGTTGATTCTCAAGGGTGGGACGATGTTTGTTGTCTGGCAGAAAGGACTTGTCGGACGTCCGACGATGGATGCGGATATGGAATTTCGCGGCGAAGGAACGCCGGAGGGCCTGAAGCGCGCCTTTGCCGAAATCATGTCGATTCCGATGGAGGATGCGATTCGCTTTGATCTTGAATCGCTGAGTGCCGGTTATATCCGTGCGGATGACCAGTATGGCGGCGTGCGTGTCACGACGGTCGCGTATATGGGGAATGCCAAGATACCGGTTCAAGTCGATGTCGGAATCGGTGATGCGATTACGCCGACGGCGAAAATGTCCGAGTATCCATTGATTCTGCCGACTCTACCGCGTGCGAGGATGAGGATGTATCCGCCTGAAACGTCTGTGGCCGAGAAGTTTGAGACGCTTGTCAAGCGGGGTATTGAGAATAGTCGCATGAAGGACTTCTACGATCTCAAGATCTTGTTTGAGATATTTGAGTTTGACAAGACGGTTCTTCAGTCGGCGGTTCGACGTACGTTTGAACGGCGTCAAACGCCGATGCCGAGAGGGTTGCCGATGGCGCTGACGGATGAGTTCGCATCCAACGCCAAGAAGATTGCTCAATGGAAGGGATTCTGCCGGAAATCGCGCATCGCGACGATTCCGTTGTCGGAAGTGTTGGCACAACTTGCCGATAAGGTCGACGAGTACGAATTGTTTTCTGCCCAAACCTCCTGAATTCACGCTTCTTCGATTCGGTTTTGACTACATCGGGTTCCTCGCAAATAGACTGTTTTACTTGCCAAGGCAACGGAATGAGTTCATGCGTGTCGACTCGGCGCGCGGGGGCGTGACGCGACGAGCCGTCGCGTCTACGAGAGGAGCCAATTGGGCGTGTGGGGCCGTGGAGAAAACGCATCCTTCCCGCAACATAATCAACGAGGATCGGCTAAATTGCCGAAAACGACTGTTTGTGGTCAAAGACGCAACATATCTGATGCAGATATGCCGCAAAAGCGCCGCATAAGTGCCGCAGAAACGCCGCATGACGTGAAACACCGCGTGTCTCCCGCGTACTTTTCGCGAGTCTTTCGTGCGTGCGTGAACTGTACGCGGAAGGTGCGCGAGGGGGAATTATGAGATCCTGGCGGGGGCATTAAGAGACCCGGTCGGGGGATTTTTGAAACCCGTCGTGAGCGGGCGATGGGCTTTCTCGAGCTCTCGCGGCGGCTTCAGAAGGAAATCGTGAATGCTGGCGCGCGAGAATTACAGTCCGAGGTCGGAATGCGTGCCGGTGTCGGAAAGGGTGAGAATCAAGATGTCGTTTTTGATTTGATAAAGGAGCACCCAGTCGTTCTCGATGTGGCAGTCTCTTAAGCCGAGGTAATTGCAAAACCCTCCTCAGTTGAACATTCCGGCGACTCCGTCGCCT
>JAUNMP010000180.1 GCA_030537465.1 bacterium | reverse complement strand
CGCCGTCAGGCGGACGGACAAGCCGTCAACGCCGAGGTTTTGCAATTACCTCAAAAGTTAAAGGACTGTCAATGAACTGCCATCTTCGACAATCTGGCCCTTGAACTGATCGAGCATGCGACGGGCGGCGACTGAGAGCTTCTTCGTTCGCCGTCCGGGGATGACGAGTGCATCCACGTGGTCGAGGATGCCCACGGCGAGGGAATCCCCCGAGACGGTGGTGACGTCGACATCGGGACGCAGCATCAGCTTGAGCGCGTCCTTGACGACCGCCCGCGTGTCCGCCCCCGTATCCATCTCCGAACAGTAGTAGGCGACGCGCAGCGGACGACTCTCCTTCTTCGGACGCGGAAACGAGACCGTCCGCCCCGTCAAAGCCCGAATGCCCCCCACGATGATGTCCTCGTTGCACGCCGAATACTCCGGATGGTTCCCAAGCAGGAACATCTTCCCCTTGTCCAGCGTCGCCCAGATCATCGCCGGACGGCCGTGCATCGAAAACTTCTCCTTGCCCCGTTCCATCAGATTGCAGTCATAGGTTCCGATCACCTCGGCCGTGCAGCCCGGGACCGGATCCGCCGGGATCGGCACGGGACCGTTGTGGTAGGAGATCGAACGCGTCCCCGCCGGGATGCCCAGCAGCTCGACGGCGCGCGGCAGCAGCTTCACCGACGAGTTGAATCCACCGCGAAGGCCATTTCCGTCCCGTTTGAACGGCACGAGACGGATGCGCTTCTCCTCGTTCAGCGCCACGGCGAGTCCGCAGCAGGTTCCGAAATAGGCTCCACCCCTGCGAATGTAGTCCCTGAACCTGTCACACCCCTCCTCCTTCCATTGCGCATACCGCTCGAAACCGCCGCCGCCGGGCATCACGAGCATGTCCTTGCCCGCAAGCTTCCCCGCCTTCACATCGGAGCAGTTCACGATCTCGAGATCGACGTCGGGCGATGTCTCCAGTAGACGCGCCCACTGGACCACGCCACCACCGCGGCAGCCGATGTCCACATAGAGCGCCACCTTCAGGGATTCCGCACCGAGGCAGGCCCCCGCAATTCCCAGCAGGAAAAGGAACATGTTGATTTTCATAGCCGAATTCTAGCACAATTCAGGCGGACGAATCAAGTCTCCCGTCCCCGTCCACCATGCGTCACCAGCCACACGCCGCCCGCGATGAGCGCGCAAGCGACGCATTTCTGCCAGGTGATCAGCTCGAGGGACATCGCCACGCCCACCACCGCCGCGACGACGGGCTGCACATAGTTGTAGGTCGCGACGACTGGTGGCTCCAGATGCCGCTGCGCGACCAGCAGAAAGAGATAGGCCCCCACCGTCCCGCCGAGGACCACGTATGCGACCGAAAGCGCCGTCGGCCAATCGGAGAACCCCGCCACGATCAGATTCCACTTCCAGACGACCAGCGGACTCGTCATCGCCGCCGCCACCAGAAACACCCACGCTAGGAGACCAATCGGCGAATACCTGTGGATGACCCGTCCGAAAAAGACGAAATAACACGCCGCCGACGTCTGCGCGACGATGCACATCGCGTCCCCCACCGGGCTTCCCGCATGTCCTCCCGTCAGAGCGCTCCCCAGCACCAGCGTCACCGCGCCCACCAGCGCCAGCAGCAGTCCAACCACCTTCCGCGTCGTGAGCGCAATTCCCAGAAAGACCACCGAGAGCGCCATCACCACGATCGGCGTCACCGAGCCGATCACGCACGCGTTCACCGGGCTCGTGAACTGGATGCCCGTCACGTACAGACACTGGTTGAGCACCATTCCCGTCAGCGCCATGCCCACCACGGAGAGCCAGTCCTCCCGCGCGATCCGCACGCCCTGCCGCAGCGCCAGCGCCAGAATGCCGAATGCGACGGCGCCCCCCGCGAGACGCAGCACCCCCACCGAGAGTCCGTCGATGAGCCCCGCCTTGTACGCGAATTTGCATGCCGGACTCATCAATCCGAACAAAAGCACCGCAGTCAGCGCGGAAAGATGCGCCTTCACCTTATTCACAGAGTTCGAGTTCCTCGGCAAGTCCCGCCACCGTCTCCTCCGGATTCCCGAAGTAGAGGGGCCATTCTATGTCGATCGCCGGATCGTGGCAGAGCGAGAGGAACACCCTCTCCGCCTCCGGCGCCTCGATCTGCCGCAGCGCCTCGGGCAGGGATTCGGGGTCGCCTTCGATCTCGCGCCTCCCGACCAGGCATTCCCACTGGTCGAAGGCCACCACCGTCTCGAGCCGACGCACGAGCACCTCTTCGGCCCCCACCCGCCACGCCTTCTTCAGCAACCGCTGATAGTAGATCGACCGGACCTCTCCCCTGAAGAATTTCGGTTGGAACTGAACTTTCATTTCACGACCAGAAGCGCCAACACCGCAAACGCGGCAAGAATGATTCCCCACACGAAAACCCGCAGGACCATCGTCGCACGCTTCGCCTCGCAGGCCCTCTTCTCCTCGGGCGTCCGTAGATCCGGCCCACCACAGCAGCCACCACCACAACTCATCTTCTGACTCCTCTTCAATCAATAGCCCTTCAGTTCGGCACGTGTCGCCTGCTCCAGGTAGAGCGCTGACGGATTTTCGCCGATCGCCCAGGAATAGACGCCCTCTTCGCCCTTCAGCTCGGTGCGGTTGCCCATGAGGTCGACGGCGAAGACGCGCTTCGCGTTGGACGCGACGGCCAGCGTCTCCTCCCGTTCGCCATCCCAGCCCGCGACGACGAGCGAAGCACCGTCCGGCGCCCGGAAGCGATGAATGTGGCGCGCCCCCTGTTCGACCAGCGTCGCCTCGAAGCGCCCGCCCTCGAGCAGCGCGGTCAGCGCCGCAAACGCCGCGAACGTCGCCCGCGGATGGTAGTCGACCGTGACGAGGCCATACCCCCGCTCCGAATCGTCGGGACCGATCTCCCGCAGATTGTACCAGATGTAGTCGGTCGAGCCCCACGCCCAGGCGGAGAGGATCTTCATCCACACCGTCCGCGCCGCCAACGGCTCGTTGCCGCCGGCCGTCGTGATGGCGGTTTCGTTCGAATACCACGGTTTCCTCGGCATCGTGCGCGCCCGAAGCGGAAGGAACCGCTCCTTGATCCCCGTCTCGTAGGTGTCGAAGAGTCCGTGGATGTGCAGCGGCCAGACGTCGAACGCGTCCTGCGCCTTCTCGGCGAACGCCTCGAGGAGCCCCGGATTCGGCGCCTTCTCGTAGTCGGCGGTCGTCGCCCCGGCCCAGCCGCAAGTGATCACCGTCGCCGCGGGGTCGCCCGCCTTGAAGCCGTCGTGCCCCTCATGCACGAGCCGCAGGGCCTCGCTCTCGGGCAATATCTCCTTCGACGTCAGATCCCATTCGTTGCCGATCTCGAAATAGTCGATACCGCCGCGGTACCGTTCGGCGATTCGCTCGCAGAAGGCGCGGAAAAGGCCGTCGCGCGACGGCCAGTTCTGCCGATGTCGACGCTCCTTAAGTTCGGCCGTCATCGGCTTCCGTGACCACGCCGGCGCGGGATAGACGTTCGCGTTGATCGAGAAGCCCCGGTCGCGCAACGCCTTGTAGATCGTGTCGGTCATTGTCCAGTCATCCGCCCCCTTCGGCGCAACGTCCACGAACTTGAAGCCGCCGGACCGGACCAGCTTCGCCCCGCTCGCGACGAGTGCATCCAGCGTCTTCGCGAAGTTCTCGTTCTTCCAGTAGTGCTGTGCATGGTAGTTGATGCCCATGCGGAAGAAGGGCTTCGGCAGCACGGGCGTCACATCATGGCGATCCACGGCGGCGAAGCGCGTCTCGAACTCGCAGACCGCGCCCGTCTCGTCCGTCAGTTCGGCGAAGACATACCAGATCCCCTTGCGCCACGTTCGGTTCCCGAGCGAGACGCGTCCGGTCGCCCCGGACTCGACGAAAAGGTCGACGGGAACGACGAAGCTGTTGTCGAAGTGGTCGCGACAGACGGCCTTGCCCGTCCAATGCTGCGTCTTCGCGGATGCGTTCTTCACCGTCAGCGCCGCTTCGCCCTGCCCGCCACGGATGAGGTGGAGAGGATCGCCCGTGTCGACGTCGAAGACGACGTCGGTCGTCCGCCCGGGCAGCTCCGACGTCTCCAGCTTCACATACGTCAGTTCGCCCGCCGCCGTGCGGGAACGATAGGATCCCAGAAGCCCGACGAAACGCAACTTCCCGTCAAACCGTTTGTTCACCTTCCGACCCCAGGTGGCGGTGCAGACGCCCTTCTCGACGACGGCGTAGTCGAGCCGCGTCACGTCCCCGAGACACAGCGCCTTGACGGGCTTGAACCGGAACGCCTCGCCGTCGGCGTCATGGAACTCGATCGACAGGGAATGCAGCACGGGATCGGGACGGTGGAACCGCACGAAGACGGAGACTCGACGGTTCGCCCACGCCTCGTCAGGCACCCCGCAGGGCGCAATCGAATAGTACACGCCCTCCTTCGCCTTGACGCGCGTGGCGTCAAGCTTCACCGTCGCGCCGTCCGGCGAGAACGTGATCTGGTTCTCCGCCCCCTCGGCAAACGCCCCTCTGTTCATCTTCAGGCAGCCCGGCCGCGAGAAATCGACCGCCCCCGAGGCGGCACCCGACAGCAGCAGCGCGACGACACCGAAAACGACGAGGGAACGGACTCGAGATCCCTTCATGCGCATTCTACCTCCACATCACGCGGTCGACCGTGCTCCGAGCCCGGTCGACCTGATCCTTCTGATTCCAGCTCCGCTGCGCGGCACAGCCGGCCAGCAGCAGCAAGGCTGCGAGAAGAAGAGACAATCTCATGGAGAACCGAATCACTTCAGGCTTCTGCCGAGCTCGTAGCACTCGTTCAGCTTCGCCTCGGTCTTGTTCGTCGAATTGTCCGAGGTGACGATGCCGCAGTCGGACGCGCCGAAGTAGCGGAGGATGCCCGCGTACTCGCCCTTGGCGCCGTCGTAGACGTTCTGCGAGTAGGACGAAAGCAGCAGCACGCCCTTCTTCATCGTCGGGTGCTGTCCCCAGCAGTAGAACCGCTGGATCGCCGCTTGGAGCTGTGCGGACATCGTGAAGTAGTAGACGGGCGAGGCGAAGACGATCATCTCCGCGTCCTTCACGACGGGATAGACCTTCTGCATGTCATCCTGCTGCACGCACGCGCCATTGCCCGCGCCGCGACAGTAGTTGCAGGACCGACAGCCGTTGATCTTCATCGTCCCGACCTCCAGCGTCTCCACCTGGTGCCCGGCCTCCTTCGCGCCCCGTGCAAACGCCTCCACCATCGCCGCCGTGTTGCCATCCACCCGCGGACTGCCGTTCATGATCACGATCTTCATTTCAAATCTCCTTTTAGAAAAAATCGATTGCAATGCCGGGAAATTATACCAAATCACGCCCCGGGGGGACACGTCGGCTTCGCCAGCTCCAGGACAATGCGAAAGGCCTGCTCGATTTCCTCGACGATTGCGTATTCACATTCGCCGTGGTAGTTGCGCCCGCCCGTACCGAGGTTCGGACACGGAATGCCCATCTCCGTCAGACGCGCCCCATCCGTCCCCCCGCGGATTGCGACGAGCTTCGGCTCGAGCCCCACCGTCCGGACCGCCCGCTCGGCCATCGCGACCAGTTCCGGCACACGCGCAAGACGGTCCTCCATGTTGACGTACTGGTCCTTCAGCGTCAGCTGCGCCGTCCCGGCACCAACCGTCTGGTTGAGGATATCGACGTGCCGCGCGAGGAACGCCTTGCGCGCCGCGAACTTCGCCGCATCGTGGTCGCGCACCAGAATCTGGAGCGTCGCCTCGGAGACCGATCCCTCGAGCGCGTGCGGATGAAAGAACCCCTCGCGTCCCTCCGTCGTCTCGGGCGCCTCGGACGCGGGAAGCTGCGCGACGAACGCCGCCGCGAGCTTGAGCGCGTTGACCATCACGTTCTTGGCGCTGCCGGGATGCACCGAGACGCCGCGGAAGACGATCTTCGCCGACGCCGCATTGAAATTCGCGTTCTCGACCTCGTCCACGGGGCCGCCGTCCACTGTGAACGCCGCGGACGCGCCGAACCGCACGGGGTCGAACCCATCTGTTCCCTCGCCGATCTCCTCGTCCGGCGTGAAGCAGAGACGGATCTCCCGATGCGCGGGCGCGTCGGGCGCCAGCAGCTTCTCCGCCAGCGTCACGAGCACGGCGAGGCCAATCTTGTCGTCCGCTCCCAGCAGTGTCGTCCCGTCCGTCACGATCAGCTCCTTGCCGACAAGCCGGTCGAGTTCCGGAAAGACTTTCGGATCAAGCGCCCGTCCCGAGGTTCCAAGGACCAGAACGCCCCCCTGGTAGACGACACGCCGCGGCTTCACCTGGGCGCCCGAGGCGTCCGGAGAGGTGTCCATGTGCGCGAGGAATCCCAGCGCGGGGATGTCCGCCTGATCCGCACTCGCCGGAATCGTCGCATAGACGTAGCCACCCTCGGAGACGAAGACGTCGCGCGCCCCGAGTCCGCGCAGCTCCTCCGCGAGAGTCCGTGCCAGCACCAGCTGTCCCGGGGACGACGGATGCGTTCCGCTCGTCTCCGACGACTGCGTGTCGAAGATCACATACCCGAGAAATCGTTCGACCAGTTCCATATCTTTTCCTTGTCTTTCCCGATCATTCACGATAGGAGCGGCATGCGCCCAACCGCGGCTCACCCCTGAAACGCCTTGCCAAGAGGCGCGGTCAGGCCGCGGTAGCCGTGATTGACCGAATCATAGGTGATGGGCCTGATCTTGTCGGGGTCCGACTTGCCGTCCGTCTTGACGCCAAAATCCTTCTTAATGACAATCTCCTCTAGATTTCTCGTTGCTTCGCTGCGGTTTAAAGCATACAGACGCTAGTACAGAGCCACAGCCCGACGAAGCGCCCTTCCACTATCTGAGAATCAACAGCGTTCCCGACTTGATGAGGTCGAGACCCGTGGCCGTTTTCCGCAGCCGCCAGGACCCCGGTGTCGCAAGGCTCATCCCCTGCAGGTCGCCGGTGACGTACGTCAGAACCGTCGCTTCGCTCCCCGTCGGCTCGGCGACGATCTCGACCAGCGCGCCGGCCGCCGTCCTAAAATCGGCCACGGCGCCCGCCGTGCCGGAATAGACGAGTTTCGCGCCCGCGGCCAGGGAAAGATCCTTCGGCTCGCCCGCCGACAGCGTCTCGCCGGACATGACGGCGGGCGCTGTCGTCGCGCCTCCCGTGAACCACCGCGCGCGCAGGTAGTCCGTTACGGCCGCCTTCTCCTCGAACGTCAGCTCGCCGTTGAAGACGAGAATCTCGCCAATCGCGCCATACCACACGTGGTCCACCGCGAGGTTTCCGTAAATCCGCGAACCGAGACGCGCCATGCCGAAGCGGCGATCCTGCGGAAGAATGCTGCTGGACGAATAGAGCCGGGTCATTTTGTGCGAGCCGTTCTCCACCGCACACTCGAGCGCGGCAAGCCCCTCGCCGGTCATGCCGGTTTCGAGACGCACCAACGCCGGCCCCCGGCGTGCCGCCTCGTCCCAGCCGTCCGGGGTGAAGGTGGCGAGCTGGGCGGTATGCGAACCGTCGCCCAGCGTCAATGAATAGGGCTTGTTCGTCATATCCTGGTCGGTTGCGACGATGCGCAGGATCTGCCGGGGTTCATTGTCATCGACATCCGACGGATCCGGCCCTAGCGAGAAGGCACATCGCCAGGTTTTGTCCCCAATATCCCCATCGGCATCGCCGCGCCGGAGAATGGCGAACACCGTGTGCATGCCATTTGTCGCGTCGCCGTCGAACGCGTACGTCGTATTGTCGAACACGCAGCCCTCTCCCGCGTTGGAAGGCCATTCCAGCATCGGCGGCACGGCAGAGGACGAAGTCCCCTTCCGGACCTTCGAAGTCGCCGCGTTCCGGGACGTGAACGCGCCGCCGCACGTTCCCTTGTTGCGGATTTCCACGACATTCCCGTCGGCGTCCGTCACGACGGCATCAGGATCCGCCGCGTCGATCCAGAGCGCGGCCTTGCGTCCGATCACGGACGGCGCGAACTCGACGCCACCCGCCTGCACGTCCAGCTTCTCCGCCGCCACCGTCGCGACGCCCGGCAGGGCGAGCGTGCCCGTGCCGATCTTTTCGACGACGTCGATTCCGTTCAGAACGGCCGTCGCCCGCGCTCCGTCCTCGACTTCGATTCGAAGCGGCAGCGTGCCGTCTTCCGACTTGACCTCAAACCACTTCCACAGCAGATACTCGCGCACGCGCTTCTGCTCCGCGTCCGACAGGTGGCGGAAGAAGGCGATGAACTCGCCGAAGTTCTTCCGTCCCGGGTTGAGGGGCGTTACATTGCTCGTGGACGCGACCGCCGTCACGCGGTTTCCAAGCACCACCATCGAATGGTTGAGTTTCTCGAGGTAGGCGACCGCCGAGTTGGTGTTCGCGTTCACGGAGACCGCAGCGGGCATCGTGCGGGATGTCCCGTTCGTATATCGCGCCTCATAGACCACGTTCAACTTGTCTCCCGCGGTCGTTGGATACACCAGGGCCGTCATGAGATACGGCTGGGATAATTCGGAGCCGGGGTTGAAGCGACGTGCGGTCGTCCCGCCCCCCCAGGTGTTGATGTACTCCTGCTGGGCCGAGTTCATGACGACGTGGAAGTTCGCGGCCGTTTCGGCACGCGGATTTCCACTCGCGGCCATCGCGGCGTCGTAGTCGAAGAAGTGGCACACCCCCGTCCAGGCGGCGTTGTCCACATGGCTCAGAACGGCATACGTCGTCAGCTCGTTCGTGTCGTTGGTGAAGCCGCTCAGCAGATAGACCGCACTGGCGTTGTTCGCCATGTAGGCAGGCTGCCGGTCGCCGAAGAGATCGTCGTCCAGATTGAAGCAGTAATTGACGTTGACGTTGCGGAACGTCCCCCCGGCGGTGCCGATGTTCCGGATCGCGTCGGTCGTATGCCCCGACTTGGCCTTGTCGACACCCGCCAGGACCGTGGCGTCGAGGCGGATGGCGGCATCGGCCAGCTCGGACGGTTCGACGTAGACGTGCTTCCGTCCAATCAGCTCCGCCCCGTCGGCGAGGACGATCCGCGCGCCTTCGCGCACATAGAGGTCCGCGACGTCCAGCCGCACGCCGGGCCCCACCCGGAGGGTACCGGCCTCCACGATGATGCTGCCGCTCAGCTTGCCGCCGCGCAGCAGTTCGAGCGTGCCCGCCCCGCGTTTGATGAACCCGCCCGCGATCTGATTCGTCGTCTGGGTCGTCTTGAGCGCATCCGTCAGAAACGCGTCCACGCGCAGCACCGCCTCCGCGTCGACCGTGAACAGGCACGACTCGGCCTGGCGGTACTGATAGCAGTAGAGGCGTGCCGCGCGGATCAGAGACGGCTGCGTCGTCGAGATGGCATGGATTTCCCCGTTCATGCGCAGCATCTCGATCACGGCCCCTTCCGTCTCGAACGTCCGGGAGTTGGTTGAATCCTGCGTCTCCACGTCGAGCCTCTGGGACGGCGCGCGCGTATCCAGGATCGTTCCGCCGTCCAGCGTGATCTTCGTCCGGGCACAGGCGTTTCCGGAGGAATTGTTGTCACCAATCGAACTCGGGAAGCACAGCGTCGCCTTGGGGCCCACGTAGTAGGTATAGTTACGTGCGCCACTCACGATGCTTTCGCTCGCCGAAGACCGCACGTTGAACGTGCCGTTGGTGAAGCGGAGCTCCGCGCCATCCGCGCAGAACGTGAACAGAGCATGACTGCCGTTGAACCAGGTATTCATGTGCCCCGTGCTCGCTTCGGCAAAATAGACGGTCTTCGCCAGAATGTCGAAGTCGTTTGTCGTCATCGAGCTCCCGTCCGGGCCGGTAATCACGCACGTCTTCCACAGCGTCGTCGCGCCGAACGTCTCCCCGCCCGTGCCCGTATGGACAAAGGACAGCGACGCGTTCTCACGGTCGTACACGCAGTTGAT
>JAUNMP010000179.1 GCA_030537465.1 bacterium | reverse complement strand
TCGACGTTGCGGACCTCGTTCAGCAGCTCGAAGGCGAGGCCGGGCTTGTCGTGGTAGCGGCGCTCGAACTCGAGCCAGAGCGCCACAAAACGGTCCTGCAGGCCCTTGTCGTCCAGCAGCTCAACCTTCTCCTGGATGTCGCAGTAGTTGCCGACGGCCTTGTGGAGGTTGAGCACCATGTTGAGGTTGTGCTTCTCGCACCAGCCAATGAAGTCGTCGATCTTCTTGAACGTCCGTTCGCGATATTTCCCGGGTGCCTCCTCGAGGACAATCTGGTCGAAGCCGAGGCGGATGTGGTCGAACCCCATCGCCTTGATGTTCGCGATGTCCTTCTCCGTGATGTACGAATCAAAGTGCTCCAGGTCGCCAATGGTGATCTTCAGGCGACGGTTCTCGGGGAGGACGTTGAACCGCTTGTAGTTCGTGAGCCAGCCGCCGATGCCCATGCCCCGCGAGAAACCGGGCCAGTCCTTCGCCTCCACCAGCATCGTCAATGCCGCCACCGCGGCCATGCACAGTATACGCTTCATCTCCACCTTCTCCATCTTACCGTCACGTTACTCAAAACGCATCCAATCAATTTCGACATTCGCGGCACGCACGTTCACCGCCTCGAACCAGAGTTCATTGACGGACCCCCACCAGCCGGGGACCTTGTCGAGCGCAATCGTATACTCGTGCCAGTCCCCATCTGGCACAACCTTCGCCGAGGCGACCATCTTCTCGAAGTCGATGGCATGGAGATTGCCGATGATCGGCTCGTCGACGGTCCCCCACTTGAGGCGCATCGCAATCGCCTCGGGCTTGCGTCCACCCAGCCTGATGGTTGCATTGGGCGTAATGCGCATCCGCACGCGGAAGGTCTTGTACGTCTTTGCGTTGAATGGCTCCATCCGCTGCCGGATGTTGAAGAGGTCGTCCCGCGTCGTCACGAAATTGATCGCGCCATTGGCCTGCAGCACCACGGGGCAGCCGAACGGCTGGCGGTACCAGCCCTCCGTCGAGCTGTCGAACTCCCAGCGCTGCACCTTCGAGAAGTGCATCGGCGGATATTCACGCAACGGACGCCCCAGGTCCTGCGGCGTCAGGTTCTTCGGCCACCCCGTCACCGGCTTCGTGCAGAAGACATCGCGGAGCGCATCGTAGAGGGCGAAGCCGAACTTCTCGTTCGGTTCGGCGATGCTCCCCTCCTGCCATTCGTTGATCGGCGAGACGACGACGCGCTTCACGCCCTTGCGGACGCACGCCGCCTTGACCGCCTCGCAGGCCGCGCGGAATTTCTCCGGTGTCACACTATGAATCGTCCAGGCCCGCTGGAACGCACGCGATACGTCGTCATATCCCGTGGGAATCATCGGCCAGAACGGGATGTCTGGCAGAAAGTCCGCCTTCTCCGCCAGCTTCTTCGCACACTCTACCTGCAGATCGTAGCGGCACCAGCGCGGACGATCCTCGGCCGTGCGGAACTCCGGTGCCATACCGCACGGCGTGCTGCCACCGAGGTTGTAGGACATCATCGCGTCGAACCGGGCCCTCTTCGTAATCGCGTAGACATTGGGGTCGAACGACCATTCGCCCGATCGGCGCAGCCACTTCATATCCACCCAGTAGATGCCGGGCAGTCCCGCCTCCTTCGCCATCTTCTCCGAGATGTCCAGCGCGCGGCGGATGCCCTCGCCCGGCTGCAGCGTCTCGCCCTTCGCCTTCGCCTCGGCGATGAAGTCGTTGTCCAGCAGCGAGGGCGTGCAGTAGACGACGACGGGCTTGCCGTCGATCGTGTAGTACTCGGGCGTCTTGAAGTAGTTCTCGATCCAGAACTTCGTCACCGCGATCTGGTCGGCGGTCGAGTGCGAGCCCGGCTGGTTATGGTTGGCGTACATCACGTACCACTTCAGATGGCGGCGGAAGCGGGCCTTGTAGAAGGCCTTCACCCAGTGGTCGAGCCGCTGCACGCCCTTGTTCCAGTACCAGCAGACGCAGAACGAGCTGATGCCGTGCTCCGTCGCCCACTTGATCTGCCAGTCGATGTTCTCGGGATCATGCTCGTCGTACCAGCCCAGCAGAGGCTTCACCTCGGGCGTCACCTGCTTGACCATGTCCCATTCCGGCATGTGCTCCGTGCCGGGATAGTAGAGCGCCGTCACCTCGATGTCGCCCCGCATCGGCTGCGGTTCCGGAATATAGGCGTCAACCGCGCCCATCAGGTGCAACCCCATGAGTCCGCAAACCGAAAATATCATCTGTCGTGCAATTGTTTTCATGGCACACAGTATACACGAATCCACGGACGCTGAATAGGGATAACCACCCGCGTGCACGACTTGTCGTTCCTGTCAAATGGGCGTCTATCGGACGGCGCTCTCGTCCCACAGGAGAACCGGCGGTTCAATGAGGCCGGAGGGCGTCAGGGGCGAATCCTTCGTGAAGTAGTTCCAGGTGACGAAGCAGTGGCGTCCCTTCGACGGACGTGCCGCAAGCCCCTTTCCGAACCAGTCCGGATACCGCTCGAGGAACGCACCCCCCACCATCGGCGCCTGCGTGAACACGCAGTCCGCCGGCTCCTGCTCGTCGCCGATCAGCCGGTTGCGCCACGAATTCGTGACGTCCAGCTCCAACACATTGCCGGACGCCTTCACCTCCGCCGTCGGGAGTTCGATCTCCCACGGCGCGCACCAGATCGTTCCGACGTCCCTGCCGTTGAGCCGCACCGCCACCACCTGTTCGAAGGTCTTCACCTGTAGCGCCAACCGCGCCGCATCGGCCGGTCTGTCGAACGTCGTCCGATACGTGAGCGTTCCGGAGAAGTAGCGGACTGTCGGATCGGCGGACTTCGACCGGTCGCCGAGGGACGGCTCGAACGCCTCCAGCTCCCGGTGCCCGCGACAGGCTTCGACGAACTCGGGCGCCGCAGGATCTCGTTCGTAGAAACCGGACTGGCGCAGCGCCAGACGCGATGGCACACCGGCCTTCCGCCCCGAGACGGGATCGAACCACCAGCCGCGCGGCAGGCCGAGACGCGCCACGCCGTCCGCCCCGGCGACGACGAAGAAGAGCGTCCGCGCGCCGTCTGTCCGGGCAATCTGCTTCACACCCTTCGGCACATCCAGCCGCTGCTTCGAAGGCTCCCCCCACTGAAGCAGCGCCTGACAGCGCGCCACATAGTCGAACCACGCCTTACCACACTCCGCCCACGTCTGGTTGCGCCCGAAATGCGTGCCCCAGCGTCCCATCGTCACACCGGGCTTCACATCGTCGCCCCATGGCTGCAGCGGACAGGTATGCAGAATCAGCCGGTTGACGCCACAGAGGAACGCGTCGTCCGTCGCAGGTTTCAGATTCTCCGGCATCTCCGTCCATTCGCAGTTCCCTGGCTGGCCAGTGAACGCCTCGGCCTCGACGATGTTATGACGGCGTCCGCCCGGACCCGTGAACGTATTGAAGAGCCGATGTGCAGGACTGATGCCGGACCCCTTCGGCGAATACCAGAACTCCGTCATGATGCGGTCGATGAACGGTGCGACCTCGGACGGCTCAAACGGTCCCTTGTACGGTTCGTTCGAGAATGCAAGCCCTTCCGCGTGGATGCGCGCGGCCATGCGCCTGAAGAGCACGTCACGGTAAAGATCCTTCACCGTGCGGTCGAAGTCCGCGCGGAACTTCACGACCTCAACGGTCGTGTAGAGATTGGTGTAGCCACCCAGAATCGGCAGGAATTCAAGCGGATCATATCCACGACGCGCCGTGAACTCCTCGCGCATCCGCGGCGTCCAGGTCGGATCCCCAGCCTCGTAGCTGTCGAGAAGAATGTGACGAAGTCCCGCCGCCGGCAAGTCGTTCCCGAGATGCTTCTTCAATTCGCCGAACACGTGGTCGAGATGGAAGTCGACGGCCTCGGGGTTCATCTTGTCGCATTCGAGCCCGAAGGAATCCCAGTCTGCCGGCTGCACGAACGCACCCATCGGAATGTGCGCGACGCGGATGCCGCCGCGCGCCGTGCCGATCTCGACGACATCCGTCCGGCGCGCCGGGCACGGCGGCAGCTCGAAACGTCTGGCCGTCTCGTTGTAGACGGGGAAGATCGCGTTCGGACGCGTTGAAATCTGCTCCGCCGCATTTGTGACGTTGAAGACGAGTTCGCGCATGGCGAGGCGGGACGGAATCCAGGGGCCTCCCGTCGACGTGTAGCCGGGACAGTTGTGAAGGCCGATGTCGATGCCCCGCTTCCGCCCCTCGCGGCACGCGAAGGCGAAAAGGCCCCACCAGCGCGCGTCGAATGGCCGGAGGCCGTCCGTCGGCACATTGCCGATGCGCTTCGCCCATGGCGTGCAGCTATCCGCCATGCCGAAGACGGTGGCGGAGAAAACGCCGTTGCGCCGGAACCAGTCGAGATCCTTGACGATCCCCTCCTCGGAGACCTGTCCGCCCATCCAGTGCCACCACACGCCCGCATGCGCCTCGCGCGGCGGATTCAGGAACACCTGCTCGGGGCTACCTTCCCCGCCCCCGGCAAACGCACACGCAAACACGCTCACAATGAGCGCGAAACTGAACGTCTGCCGTCGAATCAAGTTTTTCATCATCTACCTTTTATGGTTCTCTCACAGAGGGAGCGCTGGCACTTAAGTTCCGATAGAGCAACACGTCCGCCAGCCGTTCGATCTCGTCGCGGTCCTTGTCGGAGTAGCGGTCGTAGACCACCGCCACTTGCATGCCCGCCGCCTGGGCGGCCTGCACGCCGACCAGGGCGTCCTCCAGAACAACGACTTCATCAGCCTTCACGCCCATTTTCTCGACCACCAGCTGAAAGACCTCGGGATCGGGCTTCAGGCGAGAGACCTGGTCCCGTGTGACTATCAGCTCGAAGACGTCGTCCAGCAGCAGCTGATCCATCATCCGCCGATTTCGCGTACGGTAGACCGCCATGTTGGCGGCATTGGTCGTGGAGGCGATCGCCAGGCGCAGGCCCCGCGCCTTCAGGCTTTTGATGAACGCGACCATGCCGGGCTTGAAATCAATCTCCCGCTCCAGCAGTTCATGGGCGATACGATGCCGCATCGCCAGGACGTCCTCCGATGACAATTCCCGACGCTCGCAGGCGTCGGCCAGTTCGCGACAGTACGCGAGATAGGGGTTTTCAGTCCCCTTGTGTCCCGCAAGAATTCGGTCGCGGCGCCGCTGCACCTCAGCCTCCTCCGTCTGGACCGCCGGATTCAGCTCCGACATCAGAACCTGGTCGACCCGATTCCAGATGCCGATCGAGTCGATGATCGTACCGTCCATGTCGAAGATGACGGCCTTCTTCCCGACCAGCAAACTCTCCACCAACGAATAATCTGTAGACACGCTGTCCATGGACGACATTATATCAGAAACACCGTTCCTCTCAATCTCGAGATGGAACGCCCCACTGAATGTTTTTTTCATCCCACTGGAAAACCGACGATTCAATGCAGTCGAAGGGACGCGAAGCGGATTCCTTCGTCGGCCTCTTTCCGTGCCGCCCGAATGGGCGTTTCAGCGCCTTCCGTGGTTGAACAAGGGTGCGGGCCGTGACGCGACGAGCCGTCGCGTCTACGCATTCAACGACGCGCGCCCGTGTCGGGATTGTAGGCGATGTCGCCGTCTGGCGTGTGGAGGATGCCCGCGACAGGATCATCGAGAACAGAGACCGTTTTTATTTTCTGCCAATCCTTCGTTCCAGGGCGGATCCAGACATCAAGGGAATCGCACGGACGCTCGCCGCAGACGCGGAATGCTCGCGAATTATCGGGCAATGTGACTTCAAAACCCTTCCCCTCGGCCAGCATCTTCACGCGGTAGGAGACGTTGGCGTGGACGTCGTACATCGCGAACGTGTCGCCCGGATAGTACTTCCACACGACATCCCACACGTCCATCACGTTGCTCATGTCCTGATAGCAGTCCCACGTCACGCGCCCCGTCTGGGCGTCCATGTAGAAGTGGTGGACTTGCGTCCCATCCACGCCCGAATGGATGATGTGGAAGTGTGCGGGGAAATCCGTATGGCCATTGGGGAAGTTCGACTCGAATCCGCACAGGACGAGCGAACCGTCCTTCGGATCGCGCTTGTCGAACCCGAGGAAACGGAATCCTTCCCGCAGCGCGAAGATGAAATTGTACATCGCCTTGATCTCGTTCTCGGGATAGGGCACGTCGCGGTGCGGTCCCGCCTGCAGGCCCTTGATGTGATGAGGCAGACTGACGGAGATGGCGCCCTCGCGCGGCAGACTCGTCCCAAACGCCGTCGGCGGCTTGCGGGCCGAAGGCACGAACGTCGCGCCCGTGGCGGTCGTCACGACGTTGCTCGCGCCATAGACGGTCCGCACGCCCACATCTGGCCAGACGAGCTCAACGGCGGGTGGCGGCAGACGGAGTCCATCCTTCTCAAAGGTCAGAAACGCCTCGCGCACATTGACGCCCGAATAGGCGTCGCCGGGGACGATCCGCCACCCCTCGGGAAGCTTCACTTCGGGCATCGGGTCTGAGCCAAAGCGCGACTTCATCACCTTCACACCGTAGCGGGTCACTTCGCCCGGATAGGCGCTCACGAAGACATCCCAGTTCGTCGGCGCGGTGTATTTGTAGTCGATACCGCCATTCGACTTGCGGGTCCACTCCACGTGCAGCGTTCCATCCTCGCCCAGATCTTCGTCCCAGCTGTCGCCAGGCTTGTCCGTTTTCTTCAAGATGAGACAGGCCATCTTCGACGCGCGGTTGAACTTATATACACCGCGGGCGTCGACCGCGCTGCGCGTGCGCGTCTTGAAGTCCCACTTCTCGTCCTCCAGCGCCTGATACCAGGCCCGTTTCGTCGCCTCGTCGTGCGTCTTCTGGAATTCAACGCCCAGCGCGGCCGCCTTCGGTCCGGGCACGCGCGGTGCCACAGCTCCGTCGACACACACAAGCGCATGGGCGGCGGCGGACATGCAGTTGAGCCAGTCGTAGCGTTCGACGGAAAGTCCGGCGTTGTTGCGGTTGAGTCCGTGCCAGAACGTCGGGATGCGTCCGGACGGCTGCTGCACGCGTGTGACCGTGTTCGCCAGGGCACGCGCCTTCTCCAGATCCTCCATGCGCCCTTCGGCTTTGTACATCGCCACGTAGGCGCGGATCATCTTCGCCGCGGAGGCGTCGATCGGCGTGAAGCAGGAGTACTGCTCCAGAACGGACGGCGCCGGCCACTTCTCGCCGTTCTCGGGCGCCTCCCACACGACGAAGCGCTTCTCGCAGAAGTCCAGAATCCGGCGGCAGGTCGTCCGCCGCGCCGAATCGTTCGGGAAACGCTTCAGGATGTAGAGCATCGTGTCGATCGCATTGTGCTTCGTCGGATTCCGATAGGGCTTCTCCGGCTTGATGTCCTCGAACTGTCCGTCCCAGTTCCAATCCTGGAGCGGATGCGCCTCGAGCCAGGCGAAGCAGGCGTCTGCCGCCGCACGCCACTGCGGATCCCGTGTCACGTCGAACAGCTTCTCGAAGAACGTCAGCGGCGCTGTCGGCACGAGGGTGTTCTCGCCCACCGTCTCTCCCGTCGCGAGCTTCATCTTGAGGGGCCAGCTGCCATCTGCCCGCCGCGTCCTCACATAGGTCGCGGCAATGCCGCGCGCGGCTTCGAGGAAACGGGCGTCCTGCGTCGCCTGGTAGTAGCGGACGAACGCCGTACCCACGTTCGCCGGATAGACGAGCATGACCTCGCCACGATACTTCACCGCGCCTTCCGGTTCGTTTCCGATCATCGCCGGCTTCTTGTAGGGACCATCCGTCTTGGGATCGAATTCCAGCGGCGTACGTCCATAGGTCGGCGGCCAGTACGCGAGCGGCGCGTCCTGTTGCTCCAGTTCCTTCAGGAGAAACTCCGCGGATGCCTTTGCGAAGCGCAGTGCCGTCTCCCGCTGCTCGGGCTCGAGATCCATCCAGTCCAGCATCGCGTGGATGTGCGCCGCGTGCGTCTTCGAGACATAGGCATTGTGCTGGTACTTCTGGTTGGGTCTGCCCGTCTCGACCAGCACCTTCATCGCCGGCAGCGACGTCATGTACCGGTAGACCATCTTCGCCGCCTCGCGGTACGGACGCGCCGCGGGCGGATACGCCCCCGGCTTGTAGACCGCCGCCGTCTCCTTCCGCGGTGGGCATAGCCGATCCACCTCGGCCACGGACAACTCCGCCGCCCCCAGCACACCGACCAGCGCCACCGCGCCCATCATCCAAATCGCTCTCATCAACAATCTGTTTTCCATGGTTGCCTTCCTCTGTCAACGGACACCCTGGACTCGTCGTCTCCACTCTGTAGCGGAATCCTACCACATTCGCATTCTGCCGTCAACGCGACAGGCCCATTCGGTTCCATAGAAACGCTCTGACGATTTGTACACAATTCCGTGCGCTGGAAGTACCAGCAGACATCCAGTACCACTTTGAACTTCTGTGCATTTGCACAAAACCTCAAAACCTATTTGGGACGCAGATGCTACGCATACGCAGATTTTTCGACCGAATCGACGTGGCTACAACGCTCGCGCCAATAACTTGAATTTGAAAATTCTGTGACTTGATTTTTGACGCGCGAGCTACGCCACGGTCGATTCGCTCGAAGATGCGTATTGGACAACAGCCTTCTGGATGTATGATCTTGCCGAAAACCATTTGTGGCGTAGCCCTCGCCTTAAATGGGGGGGGCATCGGTTTGTCTATGAACTGCGATTGGGCGAGGGCGTCGTTAGCCACAACGGTTTTCGGCAAAAACTGCGAATGCCAAAGGCATCTGCGTACTTCATAAAGCTTTGAAAGGCGAAAGGAGACCCACACTTATGCCTGAAGCCTCAAACATTCTCGCTCCGACATATTGGAGACAACTTCCGCAAAGTCGTTGTCACGGGGAACCCCTACGAGAAGCCTTGGACAGACAGAAATGGCATCACGTTTATGGGGATTGATTCATTCCTGCTGGACCCCAAATCACTGGAAACGCTGTACTGACCAGCGCGACGCACCCCTGTCGCCAGCAGGATTTTCTTCAACGCTCAAGTTTTCAGAATCTTCCTCTCTGGACTGTCCGTGGGCATAGGTCTGTCATCATCCAGTCCAAGAGGCGCTACCGAACGTGAAGCGTCAGGCCCAGCGGCAGCCGTTCGACGACTATGTTGTCGACGAGCAGATTGCCGGAGTCGTAGACGTCCCAAGGCTGCCAGCCCTGGCAGCCACCTGCCGTGAGGCCAAGCGCGGAGAGCGCATCTTCCGCACCGTCGCGCCAGGTGAGGTTGTCGAAGGCGGCGAACGTCTCGGCCGGCGTGGGCGTGTCGACATCGGGGTGAGCCGTTCCCAGGTCATACGCCTTAAGCGACCACATGCGGTCGGCGGGCTTCGCCGTCGCGACGAAGCGGTACCAGTGGTCCGCCTCGCACGCCTTCGGCGCAGCGCGGTCCGCCATGGTCTGCCCGTCGACCGCGCGGAGCGTGACGTTCGTGTAGAAGCCGAGCATCTGCGTCTCGCTGCCCTGGAAGAAGCCGAAGGTCATCGCGGCACGGTCCATGAAGCCGTCGTCCTTCATCATGAGACCCTGCGCGAACACGGGGCCGCCAAAATAGAAGTTGATGCGGTTGCGGTTTCTGTCCCGTGCGGACCAGAGGTTCGGCGGGCGCATGTCGACTGTGACGCGCACGCGACCGCGGTCGATCTGCGAACCCATCGACTGCACCGCCCAGGAGCGCCCGTCGCCGGGCACGTTCGCCGAGAGGACGCGATTCGCGTCACCGAGCAGTCGGACATCGACGTCATCGAATCCCGCGGACACCCAGTGGTCGACGCCTTCACCCTCAACGCGGAACCCGCCCGTCAGGGGTGTCATCTCCTGGTCCAGGTGGTACACGCGCTGGCCGAAGGTGTTCTCGTAGATCAGCTTCTCGGACGCCGTGCCGACGTTCTTCCAG
>JAUNMP010000178.1 GCA_030537465.1 bacterium | reverse complement strand
GTTGGAAAAGCAAGCGGAAAATCACTGGCGCTTGCATAAATTTCTCGGTGCACCCAACCTCATGTCGCCCATTCTTATTCTCTTGCAATCCAAGTTGAACGTTATTGATCAATTTAGAAAGAACCGATGTAACAACAACATTCCCAGCCTTGCACACACACTTTCGCGACAGGTCACAGCATTCTTCATATTGCAATTTAGAAAACAAGAACTGACGTTCACCGTTCTTGGCATCCCATCGATGATATTTTGTTGCAAAAATCTTTTTATCCGTCTTTGCCCTTTCTGCAACAAATATTGTGAGACGATTCTGAGCGCCCTCAAATAACTGCCCTGGACGATTTGAATAATGCGCAAACCAATAGTAATTAAATCTGGTATCCAAACTCTTACGCAATGGTAAAAAGGCTTCAGCAGAAGATATTGATATCGGCACAATCATCCCCAAGCGGGACATGTCATTGAGTAAACTCTTTGATCGTTCCACCACTAACGCATATAAATTATTACACGAAATTGACTGATACCCACTAACCGAATAATTATTAACTTTTGAAAATTCAAGATACGGTGGGTTGCCGATGATGACATCGAAACCGCCGCGTTCGGCCATGATCGGATAGAACTCGGTGTACCAATGGAACGGCTGGGTGTCGGCGAGCCATTGAGCTTTCTTCTTGCCCGACTTCTTATCGTAAAGCTGATCATCAAGAAGCGTGCGAATGGCCGCGAGGCGTTTCTTGACCTCGGCCTTGGTCTCGGCAAGGGATGAATTGTCGGCATTGAGATCGAGCTGCTGATCGCGGAAGTACTTGAAGGCCATCGCCCCCTTCTTCAGTTCGTCGTCGATCTTGCCCTTCAGCTCCGCCCAGGCAAACATGTCGCCGTTGACGAGACCGTCCTGGATTTCCTGTTCGGACGCGTAGCCAACCAGCGTGTTGCCGCATTTGACGTTGAAGTCGATGTCCGGCAGCGGATCGAGGCCGAGATTCTCGTCGTAGGGATCGACATCCACGACCGCCATCATCTTCAGAAAGAGACGCAAGCGGGCGATTTCCGTCGCCTCGTGCATGATGTCCACGCCGTAGAGGTTGCGGAGGATGATGTTCTTGTAGACGAAATACTTCTGGTTCGAACGGAACCTGTCCTTGATCTCGGCCAGCTCGTCCTTGAAGAGCTTGTTGTTCTTGGCGTGGAACTCCTCCATTCGGTCGAGGCAAATCTCGTACAGCGGTTCAAGAATGTTGAGCGCGGCAAACAGGAACGCGCCGGATCCGCATGTCGGATCCAGCACCGTCACCTCACGCACCGCCTTGTAGAAGTGTCCGACGAGATGGTGGTCGTCGGTCTCGCGCAGAACGTCCTCCGCGAACGAACGGATGTCGAGATTGTAGGTGATGAAGTCGTGTATGTCGGATATCTCGCCCTTCTCGATCTTGCCACGGACCTCCGCGTAGCGCTGACGCCGTGCCACGGTCTCGCGCCAGATTTCCGTCGGCAGGGCATACGCCGCATCTGCCTTCTCGTTCCAGCGCGAGCGGCGCGCCCGGAGGTCGCGCTCGACCGTCGAAACGCCACGCTCGATATAATCAGGGAGCGGGAGGTCGACGCCCTTCTTGACTGCGGCGAAAATGTAGCGGTCGCCGGAGTCGCGGAGGAAGTCCCAGATCCACTTTTCGGAATGCGGCGGACGCGCGGGACGCGCGTCCCTACCAAGAACCTTACTGAAGAGAAATGGAAGAATGCAGTTGCGGCCGATGTACTCGGTGATGTCCTCCTTCGTGTAGTACGCACCCATCTGAGCCCGGTCGTTGATGTACTGCTCGAAGATGTAGCCGAGGACGTCCGGGTTGATGTCCCGTCCCGAAGCGGTCAGCCGGTTGTCGAGATGCCAATGCCACTGGTCGAAGAACGCAAAGAGCTTCTCGAAGACCTGGTCGGGAATGTCAATGTCGCGATTGCGGGACTCGATCTCGTGTTCGGCGAACATGCCACCGTTCAGATAGGGGATGCGGCCGTAGGTCTTGATGAAATACTTCGTCCGCCTTTTGGACGGCTGGTTGAGTCCGTCACTGAACAGGTTCCTGAGAAAGCTCCGGTAAAACGAATCGAACTTGTTCTCGCCGCGCGTCTTCTGCACCCACGCGAGCTTGTCGGCAAGATAATTCTCATTCAGATCGAGGAAGCCCTTCTTCTGAACGAAGTAGCAGAACATGAGTCGGTTGAGCATGACCGACGCGTACCACTGCCGATCCGGATCGTCCTTGACGCCCTGAATGCCTTTCACAAACAAGTCATGTTGCTTTCTGAAGCCCTGGTAGAACTTCTTCGTCACATCCGTCGTGTTCACCAGGAACGCGGCGTTGACACGATCCACCACGTCGACGATGGTCGGCTCCTCGTCGAAGGAGAACGAAATCGCGTTCACCTTCTCCAGAAGAAACGCCGCCTGATCGTCCTGAAGATACTCGATGGTGACGAGCTGCCGCTTGTCGATCGACTTGACCGGCACGGACCAGAGATGGTGGAAGTCCTCATCCGTGGAGACGAAAATGAGGAAGTAGTCGTGGCTCAGCTTGCGGAGCTTGGCGTCGATCTGACGACGCACGGACGCCTCCGGCATCTTCGCGACCTTGCATACGTAGATCTTCAGTCCCTTCTGGGCGACTTCGGATACGGAATAGATTTCTTCGCCGACGGGAATCGGATAGGCGGCCGTGGTCGTCGGGTTGTTCCAGCCGCACTCGAGGAAGAGCTGCTTGAAGTCACCGGCGTGGAGGAATCCGAGGAAATCGTTCTTGGTCATAGATCAGTTCTCCGAAGAAAGGCCCATCGAGCAGACGATGCGGGCGGTATGCGGGGCGTGGTCGTCGTCCTCGGGGACGATGCAGAGGTCGTTTTCGCGTTGTAGTTCAAGGACGGTCTGAATGATATCATCGGCAGGTAGACGCTTCTGCAGCATCTTGCCGAGCGCGTTCTTGGCGGACTCCTTCATCGGATAGGAATAGACCTGATCCGCCGCGGTCTTCAGGTTCTGCTCCAGAAGCGGCATCGGGTTCTCCTTGAGCCGATTCTGGAGAATGGCGAAGATGCGGTATTTGGTGGAGGACTTCGAGCCCAGCACGCCCATCGAGACCGCCGAGGTGTCCTTGATCGCCGAAATGGACTTGGCGACCAGTTCGTGATGATTGGCGAGCGGTTCGAGCTTCGGCGTCTTCGCCGAACACGCCAACGCCTGGAATATCCTAGTCGGCGACTGGGATTCGATGCCGCCTGCCGCATTAAGCCAGGTAAGAACGTCCGTCTCGCTCTTGGTGCGGGCGTAGGTGATGACGCCGGCGGGGTACTCTCCGGCAGGCTTGGTCGAGTACACGACGTCCGCCATCGCCTGGATCCTCTCCCGAAGCTCGGGATTGTCCTTAGTTGCCGATTCCCACACCTGATACGCCTGGGATGCGAGATCGACCTCACCCTCGTCCGCTTCATCGAGGATACCGGCCTTCTCGTTGAAAATGTCCTCAAGATTCTGCTTGTTGCCCTCGAAGAACACCTCGTCCGAGCCGACCGCGTCGGCGTTTGCGTTGATTCGGTCGTTCAGTCGATCGCGGAGACGGATGACCTCGTTGATGCCGTCCTGCGGGAAGAACGAGTAGCAGAACACCTCCGGAGCCTTCTGTCCGATGCGGTCCACGCGTCCGGCCCGCTGGATCAGGCGGATGATCGCCCACGGCAGGTCGTAGTTCACCACGATATGTCCGTCCTGCAGGTTCTGTCCTTCCGAAAGCATATCGGTCGCAATCAGTACCCGCGTCTGGTGCTCAACGGAGATCGGCGGCATCTTGTTGGAGACAGGAGAGAATCTGTTCACCTCCATCACCACGTTCTCGGAATCTCCGTCCACCTGCGCGACATTCGCCACCCCCATCGCCTTGAGCTGCGTGGCCAGGTAGCGGGCCGTGTCGGAATACTGGGTGAAGACCAGCACCTTCTCGTCCTTGTGCTTCTTCGCCACCAGTTTCCACAGGGACTTCAGCTTCTCGTCCTCGGCGGGTTTCCATTCGCCACACTGACCGAGCATGGACAGGATGATGCCGTTGTCCTTCTTGATGGCCGTTGCGAGGGACTTCTTGAAGAACTTGGGCGAGATCCACTTCACCGAGCTGGACGCCTCCGCCTCAAGGATGTCATACGCCTCCTTGCCCGCCTGGACGTAATGGTCGGGATCGACCGTGATCCTGAGCAGCATCTCGCCCTTGGAGTCCTCCATCTCCTCCAAGCCGTCACCGACCTCAGACCCCACGCGCAGCGGCAGGTCGAGTCCGTTCTTGATGGCATGAAGGTACATCGCATTCCGGACGGCATGGCGGTAGAGGGACATCAGGAACGCGACGCCGCTTGAATCCATGCGCTTGTAGAAGCTGCTGCGGCAGAAACCCATCATGCGCCGGCCCGCGCGGGATAGATTGTCGAGAATCTGCTTCTCCTTGGCGTTCGCCTCTTCCGCGGCCTCCGGACTGATGTACTTCTGCAGTCCGTACCGCGGCAGCGAAAGATCGCCCATCCAGTCCACCATCCGGTCGCAGTACAGACGCTCGAACATGTCGCCGGGCGTGGTGGGGAACTTGATCGTCTTCGGAATGCGGTCCGGGAAGTAGTTGCAGGTGCCGTCCTTCATCTTCAGGTACTTGCGTCCGTTGCTCTTGTCGGTCAGGGCGTAGTGCTTCTTGATGAACGTGCGTGTGCGGCGGACGAGATACAGCTTCATCAGATCGCGCCAGTCGTCGGAATGGAAGCTCTTCTCGAACGCCTGGATCGATCCGAGCGGAATGTTGCTGTACTTGACGGCGAACTGCTGCTCCCCGCCCTCGGCCTTGATCTGCTGCTCGGGACGGATGCCGAGGTCGAGGTCGGGATCAACGAACAGCTTCAGCTGGTTGGCGAGATCGAGATAATCCTTGTTGTACGGGGTCGCCGTCAGCAGAAGGACCTTGTTGCCCTGATAGGTCAGGAGATCCTTGATCATCGCATAACGCTGGCCTTCCGCATTGCGCAGGTTGTGGCTTTCGTCGATGATAACCAGCTTGAAGAACCGCTCCTTGCGGGCGTCGAACTTCTCGGCGACCGAACGCGTCTCCATCTTGAGGTCGTACTTGTTGGCGTATTCCCGCCACATTTCCCGCAGATTCGGCGGACAGATCACCAATGTCGACGCGCCAAGCGATTCCTCGTAGAACTTCGCGACCGCACAGGCGGTAATCGTCTTGCCCAGACCCACCACGTCGCCGATCATCGCGCCACCGCGTTTTTCCAAGTGGCGCACGGCCAGCTTGACGGCCGTCTTCTGGAAATCAAACAGCTCCGTGTCAAACGGCGCGGGCAGATGATATTCGGAAACGCCCTGCCGCGCCTCGCGACTGAGGTGATACATGATCTTCAGATACACCTCATACGGAGAAGGACCGTTCATCGACGCCCAGCTCTCGTCCAGAACCTCGATCAGATCCTTGGTGATATCTATCGAGAAATTGTCATCCCATCGATCATTGAACCACTTGGCGTACTTCTGGTTGTCATGGTAGTCGCCGAACTCCGCGTTCAGCTCGCCATTGCGCATCATGCCGCCGAAGGTCAGATTGCTCGATCCCATGATCGACATGATCGGATTCGACGTATCCTGCGGACGATGCGCCAAATACAGTTTCGCGTGAAGCGGATAGCGCAGATGCAGTTTCACGCACACCTTCTCGTCGGCCAGCTGCCGACGGAGCGTCTTCAGCACCTTCTCGTCATCCGCCGTCGGGACTCCCAGCGTCAGCTGTTTGCGGAACTCACGTGCAACCTGCCGCCGCCAGGCCTTGATCTGGTCGTGGTCAACCGACGGCTTCTCGATCTCATACATCTCGCGAATCAGTTCAGCCTGCGGACGATGCATGCCAATCAGAAGACGACACACGCGCTTGACCGGACCGACAATCCCCTTGGCATTTTTCTCCAGCGCATCCCCTCCCGGCAGATTTTCAATATCTGCGGCAACCTGCTTCCAGCCACGCAGATTGAAGTACCCCACGCAGAAATCCGCGCGTTCCACGCCCGCATTGGTGAGAATGGCATGCAGCCCCTCCTCGAACCTCGCGCCAATGTTGTCGAAAATCTTTGACATCCAAACCTCCGTCACATTTTCGCAGTGACGAAGGTTCAGAAATCGGCCTGATCCGTCCAAGAACCTACGAATTTGGACCGCCCGAATTTTCACTGACAATCCGAAGAAGAAACTGAGCATCAGCCAAAGTCGGCAACCTGTGAGTCCTTTTTTGTGATACACTATGAACTGTTGTTCGGATAGAAATCTGTGCGTGTAGGAAAGGAGATGTGAAATGAGCGTAGAACAGACCGAAAAGATCGAATATACGATTGCCTGTGTAAACGAGTTTGCCCAGAAATTCGGCATGTCAAGCTCCGAGGCCTTCTCCTATCTTGACCAATACAAGGGGCTAGACTATCTCCTGGACAAGTACGAGGTCGTCTTGTCGCAACCCTTGGCGTTGACTATGGACGACCTTTGTTCCATCTGCCGTCGCCATGGGGGGCTTGCTGCATGATAACCCTGTACCATGGAACGAATGAGGCGTTCCCCGTTCCTGATCCTAGTCGGGGTCGCCGTGGCACCGACTTTGGGCAGGGATTCTATTTGACTCCAGATCTACAGTCGGCATCCAATATCGCGGGTCTGTCCGTCAGTCGTTCTGGTGTTGGGCGAAAGACGATTCTCAAATATGCGTTCAATGACGAGTTGGCTGATCAACTTGGATTAAAAGTGAGGCGCTTCAACGATCTTGATGCCCAATGGATGTCATTCGTCATCGCAAACCGACAAGGTGATCGGTCTGCTCCCGATCACAATATTGATCGGTTGTACGACATCGTTTCAGGGCTGGTCGCGGACGATAAGATTGTGACCTTGCTTCGTCGATACCAACATGGAGAATTGACGCAGGATGAAATCCTGGGAATACTTCGTCAACGTCCCTGGAGGACCATTCAGTATTCCTTCCACACTCCGAAGGCCGTCATGTGCCTTCAACGCCAAGAGGTTTTACATGTCGAGTGAACAGCGCTATCTGCTTGAGGCGGCAACAACCGATCTGAGCGCACGCGTCATGGAAGAGGAACATCTTTCCATGAAGGATGCCTTACGCATAGTCTTTGCCTCCAAGCTTTATGCAAAACTTCAGGATCCATTAACGGGACTCTATCGCGAAGGACCTGTCTATCTTTATGATATGCTTTGCGAAGAACGGGCAACCGCATTCTGAGGCGCTTCTTTGACGAGTCGCCACAGTGTTGTTTTAGGAATGTCATAGGTCCGAGAAGCCGCACGAATTGAGATTCTGTTAGCGGAGATCTGTTCAAGAATCACGAAAATGTTGTTGGGGAGTTTTTTTGCCGGTCGCCCGAACTTGACGCCACGGGCCTTGGCCGCCGCGATGCCCTCCTTCTGGCGCTGTCGGATGTGGGCGCGTTCCGTCTCGGCGACATAGGAGAGGACGCGCAGGACGAGGTCGCCGATGAAGGCCGCGGTGAGACCCTGTCCGACGGTGGTGTCGAGGATTGGCATGTCGAGCACGCGGATGTGGACGTTGCGCGTCCGAACCAACTCGCTCCAAACGGCCGTCATCTCCGCATAGTTTCGTCCAAAGCGGTCGAGGCTCGTGACCACGAGCAGATCACCGGGGCGCAGCTTCCGTAGAAGCCTCTTCCAGGCGGGTCGGTCGAAGTCCTTCCCGCTTTTCTGGTCCGTGAAGATGTCGGCATCGGGGATGCCCGCCTCGTGAAGCGCGACAAGCTGCCGGGCGAGGTTCTGCCCGGTCGTGGACACGCGTGCGTAGCCAAAGGTCTTGGGTTGACGAAACTGTTTCATGACCGTCTTTCCGTTGGGAGGTGAACGGACATTTTCGCACACCTCTTCCTTGGAATTTGGTATAATTTCGTCATCACAAAAGCAGTGTCCCTAAATTCGTAGTTTTGTGGACGCGCTTGGTTCACAACCGACTCGTTTCCCTTCTTTTTCGACTCTTTTTCGCATTCCAGGACAGGCTGACTGGCGCGTTTACGGGAAAAAGAAACGGGGTCGCGCCCTTCCAGTCGATTTCCACCCGCCTGAGGCACCTGAGAGAGCCCGTGAAAGGATGAAGACCAAGCCGAAAAGACGCGCCCCAGATGGGACGCGACTTGGCAGACTTGGCAACCTTTCACGAAAATTTCTCAGGTTTTCAGACGATCACCAGTTTGCTGTCACGCAAATCGTTTGCTGCGTCCAGAAGGAAGAACGGTTGAGCCGCCCACCTCCTGGACTATGTCATCGACGCGGTCGCCCGCATCGACAAGGGAATTATAGCACAAAAGAGACCTTTCGGAGGAAGAAAGGCTTCGGATTGGCGAGATGGGGCGCCTTGACGCTATCCGAGGTAGAAGAGCGCCTGCGGGCGGCCCGTCGACCGCAGCCAGGCCCGCTCGATGCCCCCATCATCCGGACTGACACGAGGCCCCTTGGTGGGCGAGAATGGCTTCTACGATCAACACCGCAATGGCGCGTTTAACTGTGGCCCAGCCGGCGCCGCCAACGGAGACCAAATTGGTGAGCGGCGGGCGCTATCCCTCTTGAATGCGGGGGAGTTCCTTCAGATGTCCGCGCGGTTGCGGAGCTCCTTGTGCTTGCCCATATCTCACTCCCAACTGCGTCACTCGGTCAACCGAGCGCAGTTATTGTCGCATTTCCAGCAGAAGGGAGAAAGCGCTTTTTCGGGCGAGCCAGCCCAGTCGCCAATCTGGGCAGGCCCAACAGAGCGATCGGGCCTGCCCGACGACGCGTTCGGGCCCGCCCGACGGACGCTTCGGGCCGGCCCGGCAGAGCGATTGGGCAGGCCTGGAAGCTCCGCCGACAGCACCCAGCATCCGCCGGCGCCGACAACGGAGAACAAATGTAGGTGAGCGGCGGGCGCTATCCCTCCTGAATGCGGGGGAGTCCCTTCAGACGGGTCATCAGATAGGCCGCGCGGTTGCGGAGGTCCTTGTGCTTGCCCATATCTCACTCCCAACTACGTCTGGATTACGAAGGCCGACCACCAGCAGCACCCACCCGCCCCTATAAAGGGGGGCGGGGTGGTGGTGGTGCCCACCACTGGGCGCTGGCGGCAGCCGAGCCTTCCAGCGGCAGAGAGCCAGAAACTACCTTCCCCACCCCTCCTGGCGACTGGTCGGCGGGTGGATCGGGCTTGTGGAGATTTCCATCCGGCTTGTGGCTTCAGAGGCTCGGGCCACGAACTAAAAGCCAGAAGCTCCAAGCTAAAAGCTATTCCGTACCTTGCCTGCCACCGGCTTGTCAAGCGCCTGCGCAGGATCGTCAGTCGGCAGGAGGCGTATGCCAGACCAGATTCATTCGAGCCACGAAAGGTCAATGCAGTCGGGGATGCCACCTTCGGCAACGAAAAGACGAGTTTCGACTCGTTCATATCGTGAGGCAAAGGGAAGAAGCGCGGCCTTGACCTTCAACTCGGCCAAGGCATGGCGGGCCTCGACCTCCGACAGGGCCAGTTTCGTCTCGCCGACCAGCAACGTCTTTCCATCCGCGGACTCGGCGACAACGTCGATTTCCATCGCCATGAAACGACATCCCGTCGTCCGGCCAGCACCTCGTCCAGCAGACGGCTCTTGCCAATGCGGCGACGTCCATATACGCAAGCGAGTCCACCCTCGTCCTGCGAGAGGAACCGTTCCAGCCGTCGACGCTCGTCAATGCGATCCAGAAAGTCCATGCAAAGATAATTCCAAGTCAGTATTATTCCGTACGCGCATAATTCTAGCAGAAGCGCGTCTGTGCGTCAATCAGCGCCCCTGGTGAACAGAGATTCCAAATGGAGGGGGTGGACGCTCCTTGCGTCGCGTCCGCCCCCTCC
>JAUNMP010000177.1 GCA_030537465.1 bacterium | reverse complement strand
GCGAAGATCAAGGCGCAGTTCGCGGACTTCTTCGAGCTCGACGGCGTCTCCGTCGACCGCTGGGACTCCGAGGGCTGGTGGTTCAATGTCCGCATGTCGAACACGGAGCCGCTCGTGCGCCTCAACCTCGAGGCGAAGACGCCCGAGCTGATGGCGGAGAAGCGCGACCAGATGCTCGCGCTCATCCGCGGCTGAACGATTCTGGCAAACATCAAGGCGTAGAAGACGAAGACCGATGGCAGCGGCAAAATACGACGACGACAACATTCAGCACCTTAATCCGATGGAGCACATCCGTCGGCGACTCGGCATGTACATCGGCCGGGCCGGCGACGGCAGCGACTACGACGACGGCATCTACGTGCTCCTGAAGGAAGTGATCGACAACGCGATCGACGAATTCATCATGGGCTTCGGGCGGAAGGTCGAGATCAAGCTCGACTGGAACTCCGGCGCGTGCAGCATCCGCGACTACGGTCGCGGCATCCCCCTCGGCAAGGTCGTGGACTGCGTGAGCGAGCTCAACACGGGCGGCAAGTTCAACACCGAGAGCTTCCAGTTCTCCGTGGGCATGAACGGCGTGGGCACGAAGGCCGTGAACGCACTCTCGGACCGCTTCTACGTGCGGGCCGTACGCGACGGTGAATTCTCGGATGCGACCTTCGAGAAGGGCGTGCTCAAGGAGAAGCACCGCGGCAAGTGCAAGGATCCGTCCGAGCGCAACGGCACGCTCGTGGAGTTCCTGCCCGATCTGACGATCTTCAAGAAGTTCCGCTTCCGCGAAGACCACGTGATGCGCCGTCTCAAGATGTACGCCTACCTCAACGCGGGCCTCACGCTCGACCTCAACGGAACGAAGATCGTCTCCGACGAGGGCCTCGCGGACCTCATCCAGGACGAAGCGCAGTTCGAGAAGATCTACCAGCCGTTCCACTTCCGTTCCAAGACGCTCGAGTTCGTGTTCACCCACACGAACCGCTTCTCGGAGGAGTACTACTCCTTCGTCAACGGCCAGCACACGACCGAGGGCGGCACGCACCTCTCCGCCTTCAAGGAGGGGCTCACCAAGGCGCTGAACGAATACTCGAAGAAGAAGTTCGACGGCGACGACGTGCGCGAGGGCGTGATCGGCGCGGTCGCGATCCGCATGCAGGAGCCGACCTTCGAGGGCCAGGCGAAGACGAAGCTCGGGTCGCCGGAGATCCGCGCCGAGCTCGTGGCCGAGATCAAGAAGCAGGCCGAGGCGCTCTTCCACAAGAATTCCTCGGAGGCGGACAAGCTCGTTGCCAAGGTCGAGGAGACCTCGAAGCTCCGCAGCCAGCTCAACACCATCAAGAAGCAGGCGCGCGAGCGCAGCCAGGCCGTGAGCGTGCGCGTGCCGCAGCTCAAGGACTGCAAGCGCCATCTGAAGCTCGACAAGGTGGACAAGAAGACCGGCCTCCCCGAGGGAAGCGACACGATGATCTTCCTCACCGAGGGCGTCTCCGCCGGCGGCACGCTCAACCGCAGCCGCGACGCCGAAAAGCAGGCCGTCTTCTTCCTGCGCGGCAAGTGCCTCAACACCTGCGGCCTCGCGAAGGACGTGCTCTACAAGAACGTCGAGTTCTTCAACCTCATCAAGACGCTCGACATCGAGGAGACGCTCGAGCACCTGCGCTACGGCAAGATCATTTTCGCGACCGATGCCGATGTGGATGGTCTCCACATCCGCAACCTGCTCATCACGTTCTTCATGCGCTTCTACAAGCAGCTGGTGCTCGACAAGCGCATCTTCATCCTCGAGACGCCGCTCTTCCGCGTGCGCAACAAGAAGGAGCAGTACTACTGCTTCACCGAGGAGGAGCGCGAGAAGGCCATCGCCAAGTGCGGGCGCGGCGCGGAGATCACCCGCTTCAAGGGTCTCGGCGAACTGAACCCCGAGGAGTTCGCGGACTTCATCGGCGACGACATGCGCCTGACGCCCGTCGGGTGCCACGACGACACCGAGATCGACAAGACCATCAAGTTCTACATGGGCGCCAACACGCCCGAACGCAAAGACTACATCATGGAGAATCTCGTCTGCGACGCGAGTGAGGTCTAAATGAAAATTCTTCTTGGCATCGACTACGGCACCGGCGGGTGCAAGGTGACGGCTCTCGGCGCGGACGGTTCCTTCGCCGGCGAGGCCTCCACGGAATACGTGACCTACCACGAGCATCCGGGCTGGAGCGAACAGGAGCCCGACGACTGGTGGACGTCGCTCTGCTCCTCGCTGCGGAAGCTCGCCGCGAAGGGCGTCGATCTGAAGGACGTCGTCGCTTGCGCGCTGGACGGCTCCACGCACAACGCCGTGCTGATGGACGGCGCGTTCAAGCCGGTTCGCCGCACGATCATGTGGACGGATCAGCGGGCGACGGCGGAATGCGACGCACTGCGAGCCGGCTGGGGCGAGAAGGTGTTCTCCACCTGCTACCAGATGCCCGCGCCGACCTGGACGCTGCCGCAGATGATGTGGCTCAAGGCGAACGAGCCCGAGGTGCTGGCGAAGACGGAGCACGTCCTCTTCGTGAAGGACTACGTGCGCTATCTGCTCACGGGCAACGCGGCGACGGACCGCATCGAGGCGCAGGGCACCCTGTTCTTCGACATGAAGAAGGGCGACTGGGCGGACGAGCTCGTGGAGCTGGCCGGGTTGAAGAGGTCCGCGCTGCCGGGCTTCATCGAGCCCACCGACGTCGCGGGGCACGTGACCGCGGCGGCCGCCGCCGAGACCGGCCTCCCCGAGGGACTTCCCGTGGTGTGCGGGTCCAGCGACAGCGCCGTCGAGGACTACGGCGCCGGCGCGGTCGAGCCGGGCGACCTCATCATCAAGCTCGCGACGGCGGGCAACGTCAATTCGATGACGGCCGAGGCCCATCCCCATCCGAAGACGCTCACCTACTCGCACATCGTGCCGGGCATGTGGTACAGCGTGAGCGCGACGAACGCCGCGGCCCTCTGCCAGCGTTGGATGCGTGATACGTTCTTCAAGGTTGAAAGTTCAAAGTTTCAAGTTCCGGGTTTGCCGGAACCCGGAACTTTGAACCTTGAACCTGGAACTTTGAACTGGTACGAGGTGATGGACCGCGAGGCGGCGTCGAGCGAGATCGGCGCGCGCGGGATCTTCTTCCATCCCTATCTGCAGGGCGAGCGCTGTCCCTACTGGGACGCGAATCTGCGGGCCTCGTTCACGGGCGTCTCGATCGGTTCGACGCGGGGCGACTTCTGCCGTGCGCTCCTCGAGGGCGTGGCCTTCTCGCTGCGTGACTGTTACGGCACGCTGAAGGAGATGCGCCTTCCCGTGAAACGGATCTTCCTCATCGGCGGCGGGGCGCGGTCGAAGCTGTGGAGCGAGATCGTGGCGAACGTCTTCAACTGCTCGGTCGCGGTTCCCACGCCGGGCGACGCCTCGTTCGGCGCATGTCTGCTCGCCGGCACGGGCATCGGCCTCTTCACGGACGTGAAGGACGCGGTGGCGAAGTGTCTGCACGTGGACCGCACGATCGATCCCGATCCGGCGGCCGCGGCGAAGTACGATCACCTCTACACCTGCTACAAGCGCATCCACGACGCGCTGGCGCCGGTCTACTCCCAGAGAAAGACGCCCTGACGGAGGGGCCTATTCCGAGATGATGGCGTCGAAGGACCCACGGGCGGCAAGGCGATAGAGGCCTCGCCGCCCGAATTTCGTCCTGTCGACGAGCAGATAGCGGCGCGAGGCCATCTCGAGGACGCGGGAGACGAGGGCCGCCTGGTCCTCGTGGTTCGTCGTGGCGATCTTGTCGTCCACGCCAAAGCCGGAGACGAAGGCCT
This sequence comes from bacterium, assembly GCA_030537465.1. GTDB lineage: Bacteria > Verrucomicrobiota > Kiritimatiellia > RFP12 > UBA1067 > RUG572. The sequence continues at coordinate 6,125 of JAUNMP010000177.1, read as the reverse complement.
TGGTGATGGTGAGACGGTCGAGTTCACGGAAGGCGGACTGTCCCAAGAACGAGTTGAGTTGGGGATCGAAGTTCCCTCCGAGCGCAATTCTCACATAATGCGCGGGAAGACGTCTGAAAAGCTGCATGACGGCAACGGAGTTCGTGATGATCGTGAGACTCGTGAAGGAGGACCGCGTCAGTTCGTCCGCGAGGTGGGCGACGGTGGTGGAGGAGTCCAGGAAGAGGATGTCGCCCTCTTCGACATAGTCCAGAGCCGACCGGGCGATTCGTTCCTTGGCCGAGGCGTTGACGGCCCGGCGCTCCACGTAGGAGCTGGATGCGACGCCGCCGCGGGTATGGGCTGCGTTGTCCACGAAGGCGACGCCGCCGCGCACGCGCTGGAAGACCTCGCGCTGCACGAGCTCGGCCACGTCGCGGTGGATGGTCGCCGAGGAGACGTGGAACGCCTCCATCAGCTCCGCGAGGGAGCAGTATTTCCGCGCCTTGACGTAGTCGACGAGCTTGAATGAGCGAATGCTTTTCATTGGGGCAAATGATAGCATTCCCGCGGATGGAACTCAAGAGACCGATTGCGGGGATTTGTGATATAATATGAACTGATTTGCATTTGTAGAGAAAAGGAAGAAGTTTTCCGCATGAAGACGATGACCGACGCCAATTTGGCGGTTGCCAGAGTGGCCTATGCCTGCAGCGATGTGGCCTTCATTTACCCGATCACGCCCTCGTCCCCGATGGGCGAGAAGTCCGACGAGTACATGGCCGCGAAGAAGCCGAATCTCTGGGGCGTGGTGCCCGAGATCGTGGAGATGCAGAGCGAGGGCGGCGCGGCGGGCGCTGTGCATGGCGCGGTGAGCGCGGGCGCCGTCGCGTCGACGTTCACGTCTTCGCAGGGTCTCCTCCTGATGATCCCGAACCTCTACCGCATCGCGGGCGAGCTGCTGCCGGCCGTCTTCCACGTGGCGGCGCGCGCCCTCGCGGTGCATGGCACCTGCATCTTCGGCGACCACTCGGACGTGATGGCCTGCCGTCAGACGGGCATGGCGATGCTCTGCTCCGCGGGCGTGCAGGAGGCGCAGGACCTGGCGCTTGTCGCCCACGCGGCCACGCTTGAGTCCCGCGTGCCGTTCATGCACTTCTTCGACGGCTTCCGTACCTCGCACGAGGTCCAGAAGATCGACGAGGTGGACATGAAGGTGGTCCGGGCGATGATCGACGACACCTTCGTCGCCGAGCAGCGTGCGCGCGGACTCAACCCGGAGCATCCGATCATCCGCGGCACGGTCCAGAACTCCGATGTCTACTTCCAGGGCCGCGAGGCCTCGAACCGCTTCTACGACGTGCTGCCGGGCATCGTCCAGAAGACGATGGACAAGTTCGCCTCCCTCACGGGACGCGCCTACCACCTCTTCGACTATGAGGGCGCGCCCGACGCGGACCGCGTGATCGTGGTGATGGGCTCCGGCAGCGAGACTGTCCGCGAGACCGTGGCCGCGCTGGTGAAGATGGGCGAGAAGGTGGGCGTGGTCACGGTGCGCCTGTACCGTCCGTTCGACGCCTCGGCGCTCGTCTCCGCCCTGCCGGCGACCGTGAAGGCGATCACGGTGCTGGACCGCACGAAGGAGTGCGGCAGCGAGGGCGAGCCGCTCTATCTCGACGTGCTCGGCGCCGTGGACCGCGCGTGTCGTGCGGGCACCGCGCTCTTCGCGCGTCCGGCGCTCTACGCCGCGCGCTTCGGCCTTGGCGGCAAGGAATTCACGCCGGGGCACGTGAAGGCGGCCTTCGACAACATGTCCGCCCAGAAGCCGATGGACGGCTATGCGCTGGGCATCGACGACGACGTGACAAAGCGTTCCCTGCCCGTCGCGGACTTCAAGCTGGTCCATCCGAACCGCCACGAGTGCGTGTTCTGGGGGCTCGGTTCGGATGGTACGGTCGGCGCGAACAAGAACTCGATCAAGATCATCGGCTCGCACACCGACTTCTTCGCGCAGGGCTATTTCGTGTACGATTCGAAGAAGGCCGGCGGCCTCACGGTGTCGCACCTGCGCTTTGGTCCGGAGCCGATCCTCAGCCCGTACCTCTGCGAGAGCCCGCTCTTCGTCGCGTGCCACAACTTTGGCTTCATCACGAAGTACGACATGCTCGCGAACATCCGCGAGGAGGGCACGTTCCTGCTCGCCTCGCCATACAGTCCGCTTGAGACCTGGGCCCACCTTCCCGAGGAGATGGCGCAGCAGATTGTTGCGAAGAAGATCAACTTCTACGTGATCGATGCGGCGAAGATCGCCCGCGAGAACGGCATGGGCACGCGCATCAACACCGTGATGCAGGCTGCCTTCTTCCGCATCAGCGGCATCCTGCCGCCGGACGAGGCGCTCCAGTACCTGAAGGACGCCGCGGAGAAGACCTACGCCAAGAAGGGCGAGGCCGTGGTGCGCAAGAACATCGCGTGCATCGAGGCGGCGGCGGATGGCATTCGCCGCGTCGATGTGCCGGCCGTCGCCCCTGCGGCGCCGAAGCGTCCGCCGATCGTCTCCCTGGAGGCGCCGGCCTTCGTGCGGGAGGTGACGGCGAAGATGATCGCCCAGAAGGGCGACGAGCTGCCGGTTTCAAAGATCCCGATCGACGGCGTGTGGCCGGTCGCGACGACGCAGTGGGAGAAGCGCGGCGTCGCCCAGGACATCCCGGTGTGGAATCCCGCGGCCTGCGTGCAGTGCGGACGTTGTGCGGGGGCGTGCCCGCACGCCGCGCTGCGGCTGAAGGCGTGTCCCGAGGAGGCGCTCGCCGGCGCGCCCGCGGGCTTCAAGAGCGCGGACGCGAAGTCCCCGTCCTTCAGGCGTCACGGCGGCAAGTTCGTGGTGCAGTGCTCGACGGAGGACTGCACGGGCTGCGGCCTCTGCGTGTCGAACTGTCCCGCGGCCAAGCGCGGCGCCCTTGAGATGCAGCCGCACGAGGAGGCGAACCGTGAGCGCGACCTCGCGGCCTGGAACTTCTTCCTCTCGATTCCCGAGGCGGACTACACGAAGCTCGACATGTCGAACTTCAACGACGTGCAGCTCAAGAAGCCGCTCTTCGAGTTCTGCGGCGCCTGCGCCGGCTGCGGCGAAGCGCCCTACATCCGCCTGCTCACCCAGATCTGCGGCGAGCGCCTGATCGTGGCGAACGCCACAGGATGCTCGTCGGTCTACACCGGCAACCTGCCGACCGCGCCGTACTGCACGCGGGCGGACGGCCGTGGCGTCGCCTGGGGCAACTCCCTCTTCGAGGACAACGCCGAGTACGGCCTCGGCATGCGCGTCACGTGCGACAACCTCGAGGCCCGCGCCCGGGCGGAGGCGGCGAAGCTGATGCTCGACCGCGACGAGCCCGCCGCGGTGCGCGAAGCGGCCGCCCGCGTGAGCGGCATTGACCAGGCGACCCCGCGCGGCGTGGAGGACATGCGCGAGGCGGTGACGGCGCTCAAGAAGGCGCTGGCCGGGCGCACCGACGCTCGCGCCGTCTCGATGCTCGCGAACGCCGACTGGCTCATCCGCAAGAGCGTGTGGCTCATCGGCGGCGACGGCTGGGCATACGACATCGGCTTCGGCGGACTCGACCACGCGCTTGCGAGCGGCAAGAACATCAAGGCGCTCGTGCTCGACAGCGAAGTCTACTCGAACACGGGCGGGCAGGCCTCGAAGGCGACGCCGATGGGCGCTGTTGCCAAGTTCGCCGCAGGTGGACGTCCCACGATGAAGAAGAACCTCGGCGGCATCATCCTCACCTACCGCGATGTCTACGTGGCGCAGATCTCGCTGGGCGCGAATCCACAGGCCGCCGCGAAGGCCCTCGCCGAGGCGGATGCCTACGACGGCCCCGCGCTGGTGATCGCCTATTCGCACTGCGTCGCCCACGGCATCGACATGGCCCAGGGCTTCGAGCGCCAGAAGACCGCGGTGGAGACGGGGCACTTCCCGCTCTTCCGCTACGATCCCTCGCGCGGCGCGAAGGGCTTCAGCGCGCTCGAGCTCGACTCGAAGGCGCCGTCGAAGAGCTTCGCCGCGACCGCGCCGGAGGAGAACCGCTTCCGGCAGCTGCTGAAGAACAATCCGGAGCACGCCGTCGAGATGCTCGCGAAGGCCGAGAGTTTCTACCGTAACTACTATGATCGCCTCGAGGACCTTGCGTCCTGCAATTGGTGAAGAAGGTGTCCATAAGGAGATGATATGATGAGCAAGTTGTTGATCGCTGGTTTCATGGCCATGTTCGGGGTGAGCGCGTTCGCGGTTCCACCTTCGGGTCCAAAGGCGCCCGGTGAACATCCCCGGGGGCAGTCGACGGTGGCGAGGAGACCCTCAGATGCGCGGCATGCACGTGGAGAGTCCTCTCGTCGCGGTGCACGTGACGACCACGAGCACATATCCAGGTCTGAACGAATGCTCGAACGCATTGCGCAGCTCGAGGAGCGGGGCAAGTCCGCTGCCGTTCAGATTGCGGCCTTCATCCTGGATCCGGATGAGGAGGTCTCGGATGAGGCGTACAGGGCCTGGTCGAGTTTGGTGGAGGATATGGATGCCGATCGGCGTGCACGGGCCATCGTCCAGGCCGCGCAGGCGATTCAGGCTGCGGGTCATGGTGGTCCCGCGATGCCGCCACCGATGGTCGTCCCCGTCCAGCAGCCCATTCCCCAGCCCGTGGTGGTGCCGCAGCAGGTCGTCGTTCCACAGGTTCAGTAGGTCTGGAGATGTCCATGGACAAAGCCGAGAAGGCTGTTGAATTGTTCAAAACGGGGCTGTGCTGCTCGCAGGCTGCGTTCTGCGCGTTCGCCGAAGAGCACGGCATGGACCTTGAGACGGCGCAGAAGGTGAGCGCCGGACTTGGGGGCGGCGTCGGCCGCATGCGCGAGGTGTGCGGGGCCGTGACGGGCGCGACGCTCGCGCTGGGGCTCAAGTACGGTCCCGACAAGGCTGCCGTCTATCCCCACGTGCAGGAGCTCTGCGCCCGCTTCAAGGCGGAGTGCGGTTCGATCGTGTGTCGTGAGCTGTTGGAGGGGACGGGTGCGACGCAGGGCGGCTCGCCCGAGGCGCGCACCGAGACGTACTACAGGAAGCGTCCCTGCGCCGAGCTCGTGAGGCTTGCGGTGCAGCTCGCCGAGCAGGTCTGACGGGAAAGATGGAGCAGAAGGTCTCCAGGACGGGCCGGGGCATCCTCTGCCTCGTCGTCTCCGCGTTTGGCTTCGCCCTGATGGGCATGTTCGTGCGGATGGCGAATGCGGCGAATGGCGGAGAGGTGGAGATCTCCGCATTCCAGAAGGGGTTCTTTCGGAACGCCGTGGCGTTCGCGATCGCATTGGCGTTGTTTCTGAAGGCGGGGCGGGGAATCTCCTTCGGCGAGGGACCCGCAGTCCGTCGCTGGACCGTCCTCTTCCTGCGCGCCGCCTTTGGGACGATCGGCATCTTCAGCAACTTCTACGCGATCGGAAAGATCGACCTTGGCGACGCGATGATGCTGAACAAGCTCGCGCCGTTCTTCACGGTGCTCTTCAGCTGGCTCTTCATCAAGGAGCGCCTCACACTGCGCCAGGCGCTCTGTCTGGTGGGGGCGTTCTGCGGGGCCGCGTTCGTGGTGAAGCCGGGGCTGGGGGCGATGCCGCTCTTCCCGGCGCTGTGCGGACTCGGGGGCGGACTCTTCGCCGGGTCGGCCTATGCCTGCGTACGTGAGCTGGGGCTGCTGAGGATGGATGGCCGGTTCATCGTCCTCTTCTTCTCGGCCTTCTCCTGCCTCGCCTCGCTGCCGTTCCTGGTCTTCGACTTCCAGCCGATGACGTGCCGGCAGGTGCTGGCGCTTTGCGGCGCGGGCGCGGGGGCCGCGATCGGGCAGTTCGGCATCACGGCCGCCTACCGCTTCGCCGAGCCTCGGCGGATCGCGGTGTTCGACTACACGAACATCCTCTTCGCGGCGCTGCTGGGGTATCTGGCGTTCGGACAGGTTCCCGACGCCCTCAGCTGGGTGGGGTTCATCCTCATCGCCGCCATGGCCTTCCTGATGAACCGCAGATGAGGGTTGAAGGCCCGCGCCGCAATTTGCTATCATTAGAACTTTCCCAACCCTGTAGGGTTATGCGAAAATGAATCGAAGGCCGCC
>JAUNMP010000176.1 GCA_030537465.1 bacterium | reverse complement strand
TTATATGCGGATTTCTGATTATATTGGCGAGGCGACAGCCTACGACAAGAAACTTGAGCTGGAGCGCAAGGAACCCTTGAGCTGGCTCAAGAGCGTGAGTGCTTTTGCCAATACCCTGGGTGGCGTCCTGACGTCCGTAAGCGGCGATGCCGAAATTGGTACTGGTAGTGGACAAGACGGTAGCCCAAAAAGTAGCCCAAAAAGTAACCAAAAACTGAACGACACGGATTCTCGGCTTTTGCAGTTTATGGCAGGGAATCCTAAAGTGAAAATTCTCGAACTTGCTTCTCAGTTGCAGATGTCGAGGGCGGGTGTGAAGAAGGCAATCGAGCGTGTTCATTCCGCAGGCTTATTGCGACGTGTGGGGCCGCTTCGAGGTGGGCATTGGGAAGTTGTGCGCGAAGCTGACTTTACACCAGGGATTGCCTAAGCGTGGGCCTATTGGCGTGAACCGATTAATTGTGAATTCGATTGCAGGAAGCGAAATTGTGGAACAGGCATTAATGAGGCAAGAAGGAGACTTCTGATTTCAAGGATTTCGCGAATCGCTCTGTCTATAATGATGGATTAACAATATGAAACGCATTTTTCAGATGTATAGTCGTACTCATAGGATGGTCAAATGACTTTGTGCTAAGCAAGTAGTGAGTGCGTGATTTAAGCCATTGGCTTTTCAAGGACAGTTTAAATTCTATTGGCGATGAAAACGAAGAAAAAGAGATGTGCTGCCGTCGCTCGACTGATTGAGCTCTATGACTCATTTCGTATGACTGAGTTCATGGATCAATCTGTGGATTGCGAAGATATAAATGTTCGTGTCATGCGTATGCTATGCTATTTTTGGGGGCGCTATGGGCGCAACTATTCTCCGGTAGTTGCTTGTGATTACAGTGATATGACCCAACTTGAGGAACTTGCCTCTCGCGGAGATTGCGTGGCCCAAGTAAATCTAGGTCAATGTTACTATCAGGGGATCGTTGTAGGGAAAGATTCTTCCAAGGCGCGTGATTTGTTTGAAAGAGCTGCTAAACAGGGGTATTTGCGTGGTCGGGCTGTTCTTGGTAGTTTTTTGACGAAAGGGGAATTGGAGGCGGATTGTAAACACGGCGTTGAGTTGTTGAAAGGAGCAGCTAATGACGGATGCGCCCCCGCTATGTGTAATCTTGGACAGCATTTGTTAGGTTTGGCTAAGACCAAAAGGCAGATTGAAAAAGCAAGGCGTTGGATTCTGAAAGGGGCAGATGCTGGTGTCGCTGAGGGATATGCCATGCTTTGCAATTCTTTTTTTACGGATCGTTCAGAGGTAGCTCGTATCGTTCGTAGGGCTTGGGAGCAGGGATCTAATATTGATGCGAACGTTCCGACTTATATGTTCTCATGGGGAAGTCCCTGTGGAAGAGGTCGCCTTGATGAGTTCAGTATATCAAGGTTGCCGATTGAGCAACTAAAGCGCACGGCAAGACGTGATCCTGTTGCTAAGACGTTTCTGGCATATATGTATCTGAATGGCAAACTTGGTTTGGAGCTTGATTACAAGAAGTCGGTTCAATTGTTTAGACAAGCGGCGAAACGTGGTGTCGCTGCGGCGCAGTGCCTTCTTGGGGAATGTTATTATCGTGGATGGGGGTGTCGGAAAAATTTTGATATCGCTTTCAGATGGTTCTCTCTGGCGGCGGAGCAGAACGAGTTTCAGTCTTTGGGATGGCTTGGAAATATGTACTACAAGGGCGAAGGATGCAAGCGTAATATTAAAAAATCGGCAGATTATGACATCCGTGCGGCTGAACTTGGTAATGAAGGGGCACAGTATAATCTGGCGCTTCGATATCTTAAGCTGTGCGATGGGCTCCCGCATTCCCCAAAGAAAGCGATTGATCTGCTTTGGCCGTTGGCTTGTCATGGGCGGCCTCGAGCGATAGCTCGTCTTGGTGAATGTTATCTTTGGGGAACAGGTGTACCGAAAGATGAAGAGCGTGCGTATGGTTTATTGGCTGTTGCCGCGAGGTTTACGAACATTGGCGCACAATGGGCGAATGTGAAAGTACGTCAGAATCTTGGATATTTGAAGTTTTACGAGGCTGCACATTCGCATGTGGATAAAAATAATATTGATTCAAGCATATTGAGAATGTTGGAAATGTACGATCGAGACAAGGAAAGTCAAGGGGGCAATATCTATGAACAATGAAGGAGTAAGAGTTGCGGAATGATGGTATGATTTGAAATGGTGTCGGAAGAATGATGACAAGAGAGCGTGAGGAAGCCGCCTCTCGGCACGGGATACTATGGGGGGGGGCAAGTTATGGCACTTGACGAAGTTTTGCATGTATTCTGTGCAGATGAGTTAGGTGTCTGCAAGTGAGATCTAAAGAAATTGCTACGAGGTCTGTATGTCATTAGAGGGTGGAGAGTCATCGTTGGGGGTAATGGCGATGCCGCGTATGCCGGGTGAGGGTAATGTGCTACGGTGTTACCGATATATGAGTAGCCATTGGATGGACGCATTAAGGGAGGCGAGGCTGAAATTGTCTGCCGCGGAGGAATTTAATGATGCGTTTGATTGTCTCGGTGTCTGTGTTGGTGAATTTTCTAGCAATGTGATCTTGGAGCATGCGAGGGATATGCTTTGTTCACTGGGCTTGGTTGCAAGTTGCGAAGGTCTGGGCTTGCATCATGAATATTCAAAACGAATTGCAGACGAGATTCTTCGGAAGACTTTTTTTAAGAATTCGTGTATACTTTGCTTTACACGCCCTGAGACTGTGGGTGCGGATGCCTTGATGTGGTCTCATTATGGAAACAAATGGAAGGGGGTAAGGCTGGGGTTTGATTTGCTGTACGAGAACCACTATCCTGTCACGTATGACACGACGTCGCCGTATGCCTTATCTCCAATCAAGTATTCGACACGACGTGCAGTGTTGGATTTGTCAAAGATAGGTGATGTGGAAAATGATCCGTTGTATTCTCGATACTTTTATGATTGCCTTCAGACAAAGGCGGAATCGTGGAAATATGAAAGCGAATGGCGTTTGTTTTGTGACGAACAGTATTCGTTAAGTTTAGGAGGAATGCGTTTCTGGGAGTTTCACAAGTTACTCTTACGGACGATTGATCTAGGGCCGTACATGTGCGCAGAAGAGCAAGGGGCCATCATTCGCCTAGCAAGAGAATCTTATCCGCATGCCGAGGTTAGAAAAGTTGTTTTGAGTGAGAGGGACTTTGATTTTTCGTACAAAGTGGTACAATCGCCGATTGTTGCGTTTCCGGCCAAGTCAACATTTTGGATTCGTGGAGGAAATATGTAATGAACTTGAAAGATGAAATTCTTGGTGGCGAGTCGTACTCGCTGGAATTCAAGCGCGTGTCGAATGAGGAACGTGAGACGTACTTGGCCGAACGATAGGATCTTAAATGAAGAAAGAAGATCAGAATACCGAATACAAGCAGAGCTGGAGGCGATGCGGAAACGGACGGCCTCAGAGCCGCAGAACGCGGAGGCATGGCGCGATTTCGCGCAGGCAAAGCTGATGGGCGGCGATCTGGAGTGCGCTGTTCCCTGTCTACATCTATGGTAAAATACTCGTGAAGGTATGAACGCTTAATGGAAAAGCTCGACATTGACATATCCTATCGGAACAACGGTTCGCTGGCGGCTGATCTTGGCTCGATCATTGAACAGGCTAAGGGCGTTGCCTACCGGGCGGTTGACACGGTTCTCGTCTATCGCAATTGGCTCTTGGGCAAGCGTATTGCCGAGGAGGAGTTGCGAGGTGATGCTCGCGCCGCATATGGGAGGGCTCAGCTTTCCAATCTCGCGAATACACTGACAGAGAAATACGGGAGAGGCTTCGATGCTTCAAATTTGTATCGGTACCTGGCGTTTTTCAAGCGTTTTAAGATTTTAGACACAGTGTATCCAAAATCTGGAATGCGCCTGGGATGGTCTCATTACCGTGTTCTTCTGCAAGTTGAAGACAATGTAGCGTTGCGCTGGTATCTTGATGAGGCGGCGGCAGAAACATGGAGCGTGCGGACGCTACAGCGTAACATTTCCTCCCAGTATTACGAGCGGACGCTTCTCTCGCAGTCGAAGGATACATGCGGTATATTGAGGAATGGGGCAGCGGACTTCGCCGCGTGAATCGCATTCTAACCGAATACGGCATCCGCCCTGTTGTAATCGATGAAGCGGCCTTTGCCACGCGCATGAATGTCTATCGAGTCGTTTCTAGAGCGTCTGTGCATAATACGGAAATTTGAAAGGAAACTAAAAATGAAGAATGTGCTGGTACTCTCGTCGTCGCCTCGGAAGGGCGGCAATTCGGATCTCCTCTGCGACGCCTTTGCGAAGGGCGCGAAGGAGGCGGGGCATAAGGTCGTGAAGATCCGCGTCGCGGACAAGAAGGTCGGGTTCTGCACGGGTTGCTACGCCTGCCAGAAGACGGGCAAGTGCGTCATCAAGGATGACGCGGCGGCGATCCTCAAGAAGATGATGGCCTCGGACGTGATCGTCTTCGCCTCGCCCGTCTACTTCTATTCCGTCTGCGCCCAGCTCAAGGCGCTCATCGACCGCTCGGTCGTCTTCTATCCCAACATCACGAACAAGGACTACTACTTCCTGATGACGATGGCCGAGGAGGACGCGAAGATGGCTGAGGGGACGGTCAAGGCGATGCAGGGCTTCCTCGACTGCTACGAGGGCTCGAAGCTCAAGGGCACCCTCGTCGCCTCCGGCGTCTACGAGAAGGGCGCGATCAAGGAGACCAAGTTCCTCGACAAGGCCTACAAGATGGGCCTCAAGGTGAAGTAAGGCGGCGGCATGGAGAATGACAGGTATGCCGCGATGATCCGCCGAGTCCTGTCCGTTCCAGAAAGGGATTACTGAAGGGTGTGATATGGAAGGTGAGCTGAAGACATTGTCTATGGACGAGGGCCTGGTGGCGCGGCAGGCGGCCGGGGCGGTTCTTGCGGATGTCCGCGAAATTGGCGAGTTTGCCGAGGGCCATATTCCAGGAGCGATCAATATTCCGCTGAGTACGCTTGGCCCCGATGTCGCAGTGACACTCACGAACAAGAGCGCTCCGGTCTTCGTCTACTGCCGTTCGGGACGTCGCTCGCAGGCTGCGGGTGAGAAGCTTGTCTCGTTCGGTTACTCCGACGTCACCAATATCGGCGGAATCCTTGATTATGCCGGCGAACTGGAGAAATGATATGAATGAGACTCTGATCGAACGAAATCGCGCGGCGATGCGGCGCTTTGAAAACTGCATCAACACGAACGACCTCGCGCTTGCCAAGGAGTTGATCTCCGAGAAGGCGGCGTTTGTGACGCCCGTCTCGCCGACGCCGCTCATGGGAGCGGAAGGCTATATGAGCGTCGTCGCGATGATGCGCTCAAGCTTTCCAGACGTGCAGTGGAAGCTCAAGGATATGGTGGCGGACGAAAAGACGGTCGCTGTCTGCTGGCTCTGCACGGGTACGTTCACGGGTAATGTGCCGTTCGCGGGCATCGAACCGAACGGTCGCTCGTTCTCAACGACCGTCATGAACTTCTATTCGTTTGACGGCGAGGGCAAGATCGTGAATGACGTCGCAGCGGTCGGCATCGCAGGGATTCTCCAGGGCATCGGGGCGATGGGCGGCAGGTGATTGTCATGGAGAATTATTCCGAGTCCGATCGGTTCGTTGCGTCGATCCCGCCCGCCCGACAGCTTTTGCGAAGGCCGTCCGTTTTGCCGTTGAAGGCGTTAAGTGACCAAAGCTGATGCGTATTGCCCGTCTCATATTCGGTTGTTTCGTCTACATGCTCGGGGCTATGAGCCGCGTGGCTGTCCCGGGGATGGTGTTCGAGCGGATTGTCGATGACTACGGCCTCACGAGCGCTCAAGTCGCGCTGCTGCCGAGTGCCGGTGTCTTCGGTTGCATGCTGTTCATCGGATTAAGTGGCGTCTTTGTTGATCGGTTCGGTTGGGGACGCATGCTGCTTGTCGGATCCGTTCTGCAAGCGCTCGCGTATGTCCCGGTTCACGAGTCGTCGAATCTCCTCCTCATGTTGATTGGCGAATTTTTCAACGGGGGCGGGCGCACAATCGTCTATCTGGCGATCCTGAAGCTTTTCGACGTCTCGTTCGACCGCCGCTACTTCGCCGCGATGATCGGTGTTTTCTATGTGTTCAGCTATGGCGGAACGCTGGGGGCGAGTGCGGTCTTCCCGTGGTTGGTCGAGGCCTGTGGTACTTGGCAACTCGCAGCACGGGTCGTCAACTTCGGAACACTTGCCTGCGCGGCGGCACTTGCGATTTTGGCGGTGACGATGCGCGGGGACACGGTACGCCTTGCCGCTTCTCCGGTGCGCTCGGCTTTCCCCTGGAGGGATATGCTTGCCAGTTTCCGGGTGCGGAAGGCACGACTCGCGATGATCGTCGCGGGACTCAACATCGCCGTCTATTGGAGCTTCCTTTGTGTCAGCGCGGCACCTTTCGCCCGGCTTCACGGGATGCCCGCGCTCGTCTCCGAGATGAATTGGGTCGTCATGTTCGGCATGGTCTTCATGGGCAGCGTCTCCCTCCTCTTGAAGAATGCGCGGCGTCCGTTCTTCCTGTGGGGCGCGGGGGCGATAGTGGCGGCGTTTACGATGCTTCTGTGTGCGTCGATGTTCGGGGCGAAAGGCATCGCGCCCTATCGCACGGCTTATCTTCTGCTGGGTGCGGGATATGGCGTAACGAGCGTTCTCCTGACCGGTACGAAGGAGTGCGTTCCGACCGTCTACATGGCGAGCGCAATCGGCTTCACGAATCTCTTTGCAAATGTCGTTCAGATAGGCGGCAATCAGGTGAGCGGGGCTTTGATGGCGTTGGGGGAGAATGGTTATCCGTTTGTCTTTGTCCTATATCTCGTCCTCGCAGTCGTTTCGCTCATTGCCGCCGTCCGTTTCGCTCGATCCTGAGAATGTGCATATTGACGCGTGTGGTATAATGGCCGCTCCTAAAAACACTACAAAGGAGACCGACCATGACTGAAATGGCCACGATCCCTCTCCCTTGCAGCGTGGCTGCGCTGGAGAGGGCCATACTAAACGCGTCCCATCAGGGACATTGGCATGATGCCGAAGTGAGGATGGGTGACGACAATACGATCGTCATCTGCCGCCCGAAGACAGAAGGGTAAACGAAGAGGGGCCGCCGAAGGGCGGTCCCTCTTTCCGTTCCAGCAAAGGACTCAGCGGATGGCAAGATCCGTGGGGTGGGTTATGATTTGGTATAATATGAAGCATGAAGCGATTCTACAGATCGAGTGACGAGAAGGTGGTGGCCGGAGTCTGTGCAGGCCTTGCACGGTACTTCGACCTTAACCTTGTTGGTCTCCGGTGGGTCGTTGCGCTCGTCACGCTCTTCGCGAGCGGCATTCCCGCGATTCTCTATGCGATGACTTGGGCGGTCTTTAAGGAGCGTCCGACTCGTGACATCTACGATATCTGATTGGGGACAAGAGTATGAATAGTTTTGCGGAGGGGAAGCTCTGATGGATAATGTCGAGTTGAAGTTTCCGGTTGTGGCACACCACCGTCTGATCATCGTCGCGGCGGAGCGGGACGATGCGGCGATCAAGGCCTGCTTTGAGGGCTTTGACCTGGTCGAACCCGTTGCCGAGCAGCGGGCATCGGCGGGAGGAAAGTACATCTCCTACGGCGTGTCCGTCAGGCTTCCCGACCGCGAGACGATGGAACGTCTCGACAAGGCGTTCGCCGCCGTGCCCGGGCTCAAGATGTGTCTTTGATGAGTGGGGGAAACGATATGATACATGGACATGAAGTATTAAGGATGATGGAAGGAAACAACTACGCCACGGCAGCGGAGCTGATCTCGGCCATCGACGCGAAGTTTGGCACGGATGCGCGTTTCCACACTTGCTCGACTTCGGATATGGACGCGGCATCTCTCGTCGCCTTCTTCGAGGCGAAGGGCAAGTTCAAGCCGACCGACGGCGGCTTCACGATGGATCGCGGAAAGGTCTGCAAGGATTATTGAAAGGAATGAGCGGGGTTCTGAAGTTTGCTGCTGGTGTGATGGTCGCCGGGTTCGGCGTTGCGCTTTCGACGCAAGCCGGACTTGGCGCGACGCCTATTTCAAGCGTCCCGTGGGTTTTGACGTTTGTGACGCCGCTGTCGTATGGAACGCTGACGCTGATCATCAACATCTTTTTCGTCCTTGCGCAGGTGGCGATCCTGCGACGCAGATTCCCGATCTTCCAGTTTCTTCAGATTCCGGCGACGGCGCTCTTCGGACTCTGCATCGACCTTGGCATGTGGCTTTCGCGTCCGTTCGTGACGGAGGTCTATGTGTTTCAGGTCGCGATGCTGGTCGTCGGTGCGGCTGTACTCGCCGTCGGCATTCTCCTTCAGGTCCGCTCGGACTTCCTCTGCATTCCTGGGGATGCGCTCGTGAAGGTCGCCTCGCGCGAGTTCGGACTTCCGCTCTCGCGGCTCAAGATTACGCTCGACGGCTCGTTGACACTTGTTGCGCTTGTGACGTCCGCGCTCTCGCTTGGCCGGATTGAGGGCGTTCGCGAGGGAACGATCCTGAGCGTCTTCCTGGTCGGAACGTTCATCGGACTCTTCTCGAAAGTCTTTCCGAAGTGACCAAGGACGAGGCGTTCGCGAAGCTTGCGAGAAGCAAGTTCAGAAGCCGCTTCAAACTTGCGCCGGACGATCTCGCCTACATCGAGCGCGTCGGCCTTGAGACGATCCGCCGCCATGCGGAAGACTTCGTTCGCGAGAAGCTCGCACCTGCCGAACCTGTGAACGACGGCAAGCAGACGCCGATGCGAAATGCGCCGAAGAACGAAGTTCGGAGGGAAGGTCGCGAAGCGACGGCGAAGCCGCCCGCAAGGGCCCGCGGCATCCAATCTTCAAGGCTATGCACGGCTCCGCGATGTGCTGCCGTGGCTGCATGGAGAAGTGGGAATGCGCCGAAGAACCGAAGGTTCGCAGGGGAGGTCGGCGAAGCCGATCGCGAAGCGACGCGCAAGCGCCCGCGCACGTGAAGCGAGGCGTTCCGCTCACAGACGCGCAGAAGGCGAAAGCCGTCGATTTCCTGATGGCGTGGGTTCTGAAACGGATGCTCGTCCGTATCGCCAACAATTCAATCAAAGAGTTGCCTCAGTGATTTCTCCGGACCATCATCAGCCCGGCCGAGATCAGAAAGGCTATCGGCAAGGCGATGGCCGTTTCCCGCATAAGGTGAACGAACGGGATGGCGAGAGCAGAACCGGTCAGGAACACGGCGATTACGCCCGCAGAACACAAGGATTGGTGGCGGGCTTCGGACTGTCCTGTTCGCCGCCAGACGATCCAAGCGGTGGTGGCAGAACGCAGGTTTCCCGTGCACATTGTCGACGCATAGGATGTTCCGTGCACTTTGCGGAACGCCTGAACCTGAATGGCGCAGGCTATCGACACGAGCAGATTGGCCAGCATGTCCTGCGGCGTCCCGTAGAGGAAGAAGCATCCGCTGAGCAGGATGACCTCGATGAGAACGACCGCCTGACGCCAGTGTATCTTGGTGAACGGCCAGTGGTTGCGTATCCATTCGACTGCACAGACTCCGATCGCAAATGAGGTCACGGGTAGGGCGTATTTCAGGGCGCTGATCCAATCCGTTTCGGCGATTGCCATTCCGCAGAGCGCGATGTTGCCTGTTTGCGCGTTGGCAAAGACGTGTCCATGTAATATGAATGTGTAAGTCTCAAGGAAGCCACCAACAAGTGCGAGAGCGGCCGCGGTCCGAAACGACTCGGACATCTGGTTTTTGCCTGCCATAACTATATTCACCTTCGTGGGATAATATTATAGCACAATCCCATGCGCGCCCCATCCTTTTGGAATCTCTGGGCGTTTCTTCGGGGATGCAGGGTATGCGTGTCCGCTTCCTGATGGCAATATGGTATAATGCACACGCGG
>JAUNMP010000175.1 GCA_030537465.1 bacterium | reverse complement strand
GACTTGTTCATGCGGGCCTTCTTCTCGTTCTCGTGCTCGTCGCTGCGTTCCTGGGCCTTGCGGAGAAGTTCTTCGACCTCCTTCTGGTCCTTGGGTTCCTCCTGCTGGGCCTGCTGTTCCTTCTGTTCCTGCTGTTGATCTTTATCCTGATCCTGCTGCTGGTCCTGGTCGTTCTTCTGCTGGTCCTGCAGCTGATCCTTGTTCTGATCGTTCTGATTCTGCTGCTGGTTGTTCTGCTGCTGATTCTGCTGATTGTTCGATCCCCCGTCGTCCTTCGGCAGCAGCTCGCGGATGCGCTCGAGCTTCGCGAGGATATCCAGCTGCTCCGGCGGCAGAACCGTCTTGACCATCTGCGTCTGCTTTGCCTCGACAGCGGCGGCCAGCTGCGTGATCTCGTCCTGTGCCTCCTTGGTGAACGGCACGGCGTTGGTGTTGCCCTGCTGGATCTTCTGCTGGATCTCCTGCGCCTTGCGCTGCGCCCAGGCCGGGAACTTCGCGCGGAAGGCGCGGGTGGCGTCAAGTGCGTCCTTCTGCCAGTCGAACCCGTCCGTCCGCTTCACGTCCATGTAGGCGTTCGTCTGCGCCAGAATGTCCAGGGCGTTCAGCTGCGTCGGTTCGCCGGCGATCAGAGCGCAGCGTTCGCGGACGCGGGTCAGTCCCGCCAGAAGCTGGGTCTGATCTTCGGCCTTCGGAGATTTGATCTGTTCAGCCTGCTTCTTCGCCAGTTCCTGCATTGCCGCACCGACGGTCTGCGCAACCTCTACCGTGAACGGAGGCTTGTTGCTCGCCGTCGGCATGTCCTGCGCGCACGCCTGTTGGGTCCAGGCCTGAAGTCCGTTGTTGAAGATCTGCGAGAACTCGGCCGCCTCCTGCTGCCAGTCGCGGTCGTTCTCCCGCTCCAGGTTGGCGAGGGCGTTTGTCTGCGCCTTGAGCCCCTCTTCCAGCGCCGTGGGCGGATCCAGCACACCCTTCCAGTAGCGGTGGAAGGCCGTCTCCGCCGTGGCGAGACTCTCGCCGGCATCAACCGAAAGGTCGTCAAGCTGCTCCGCCGCGCGCAGCGTGACGTCGCGCGTCGCCTCGACGTCCCCGACGATCGTCGCGGCCTGCTGCTCGTTCGTCACGGACTCGAGCACCTGCCGCTTCAGCGGAATGAGCGCGTCCGCCAGCTTGCTCGCACGCCGCGCCAGCGACTCGCTCTGGGCCACCGCCTGTGAAGCCTCGTTGGTCAGCACGCCCGCCTGGGCCTTCAGAAGCGCCAGCGCCTCGCGCGACGCCTCCGTGAGCATCTGCTTCGGGTCACGTCCCTTGCTCTGGGCGAGAACCTCCTCCACATGCAATTTGTCGCGGAGTTCCTTCACGCCGGCCGTCGCCCGCGTGAAATTCCGGTTGACCCGCGGATCATCCGGCGTCTTCCGCAGGGCAATCTGCATCATCGACGCGCTTTCCTCGGCGGCCGCGCACGCGCGCCGCAAGGGCTCCAGCGCAGCACCTTCGGCGTGGACGTCCGCCGCATTCCGCTCCTTCGCCAGCTCGGCCTCGCGTTCGGCATGGCGAATCGCGCTCACGACCTCCGCCGCACGTGCCCCATGCGTACGGCTGAGCGTCAGCGTCCGCAAGGTCGCGAGCGCATTGGTCATGTCGCCTTCTTTCCAGTAGTCATACCCCTTGTTCCAGATGTCGCGATCGCTCAACTGGCCCTCCGCGGGCGGGACATAGGAAGGCGTGAGAACAGGTTGGGATGGTTGAGAGGGGGAGGGAGGTTGGGGAGCCGAGAGACTGGGAGAGTTTGTTTCGTCGGAATAGGCCGAGACGGAGACGAACGACGCCAGAAGGAGGCACACCACGGCGACGGCACGACGATTGCGACCGGCGAAGCGACCGCGGGAGAGTCCGCCCGCCAGCAGCACGAACAGCAAGCCTGGCACGAGGAACCAGCCAAAGCGTTCCGTTGCGCGCAGTTCCTCCTCCTCGGCCTGTTCCTTCGCGGCGACCTGTCTCAGGAAACGACGGTAAATGGCGCCCAGGGTCGTTTCCACCGTTCCCGCCGTCGCGAGCGGCACATACCGTCCGCCACTGGCCTTCGCGATCTCCACCAGGGCCTTCTCCTCGAGTTTCGTCATCACCGCTTGTCCCTTGTACTGCTGCGATCCTGAGCCCGAGGCATCGGGAATCGCACTCCCCTTCCCGGGATCGCCGAGTCCCACGGTGAAGATCGGCACATTGCGCTTCGCCGCCGCGCGCGCGGCTGTCAGGGCATCGCCCCGCAGATCGCCACCGTCCGAAATCAGCAGAATCGCGTTGTGATCGTCGGCGGCCGGATCGAGCGCATCCAGAGCCGTCTTGATCGCACCGCCAAGATCCGTCTCGCCGCGTGGGGCGGAGTCCGGCGTCATGCCTTCGAGCGCGCTGCGCAGGAAGGCGTGGTCCGTGGTGAGCGGGCAGAGCAGCACGCCCGTCCGCCGGAACGCCACCAGCGCACAGCGGTCCCCCTCCAGAGAGTCGATCAAGTCGGCGACATCGGCCTTCGCGCGTTCAAGTCGATTCGGGCGCACATCCGTCGCCAGCATCGAGCGCGACACGTCCAATGCCACGACAACATTGCGCGTCCGCGCCTGAATCTTCTGTGCGGAATGTCCCCACTGCGGACGAGCGGCCGCGAACACGACCAGCATCAATCCCGCGAACATCAACAGCGCCTGAACCCTGAAGAGATCCGACCGGTACGGCATCAGGCGTGCCCGCAGCGCAGGCGCCACCAGACCATTGAGCTTCCGCTCGGTACGCGCGCGCAGCCACATCCAGAACACGCCCGCCACCGGCACAAGCGCGACCAGACCCAGCATCCATGGATAGACGAATTTCATTGTTTGATTGGAGATTGTTCAATTGTTGGATTGTTCGATCGAAGAACTTCGGCGAAAGACTAGACGAGACGGCGGGAGGCGGTCATCTGCAGCGAGACGGCGGCGAGGACCAGGGCCGTGCCAAGGAGAAGAAACGGTACAAAATGTTCGTTCCACCGCTGGTAGACCGTGCGGTCGAGCGTCGTCTTCTCAAGGGAATCGATCTCCTCCAGCGCGGCCTTGAGTCCCTCGGCATCGCGTACGCCGAAGTACCGCGCGTGCGTCTTGGCCGCGATCGACTTCAACTGCGACTCGTCGAACGACATGTCCGCGTAGGCGATGGACGTGCGTCCGTACATGTCGCGAGCCTTGAACGGCGTGCGGCGAGAATGAGTGCCCACACCAATGGTGTACACGCGGATTCCGAGCTTCTCGGCGGCGGCGGCGGCCTGGTCCGGTTCGACCACGCCCGTATTCGAGACGCCGTCGGAAAGAAGGATGGCGATCTTCGACTTCGGTTCCGCGTCCTTGAGCCGGGCCAGCGCCGTGGCAAGTCCATCGCCGACGGCCGTCATCGTTTCGTCGGGGTCGATGGGACGACCGTTCGCATCGTAGCCAACGCTGGGCACCTGCACGCCATTGAGCACATGCAGAAGGGTCTCGTGGTCTGCCGTGAGCGGCGCGCGGCTCGATGCGTAGCCACCGAAGGTGACGAGTCCGATCAGATCGTCCGGACGCGCTTCGATGAATTTCCGGAACATCTCCTTCACCACGTCGAGACGCGTCTTGTAGTTCTCGCCCCGCGGCGTGAGATCCAGTGCCTCCATTGATCCCGAGACGTCCACCGTCATCGCGATCGCAATCGCGTCCACACTGCGGTTACCCTGCGAGAGGGCCTGTCGCGGACGCGCGGCGGCGACAATCAGAAGAGCGGCTCCCGCGAGGAAGATCCACGGCGCCAAGTTCGCCAGATAGGCTCGCCAGCCGACCGTCTTCGTCGGCAGACGCCCGACCGCGGAGAACTTGATGCCCGCATGCCGCCCACGCCGCAGCATCCGCCACGCGGCGATACCCAGCGGAACCGCCAATAGAAAACTCCAGGGCCACGCGAAATTCATTTCCCGGCCTCCTGATTCCGTCCGTTGCCAAATGCCGTGGCGTCCGTCTTGAGATAAACCTTTGCGCGCGACGTGGCGGCATCGGCCATTTCCGGTGTCGCCTCGACACCTGCGAACTTGACCATGTCGGCGGACTGCAGGAACTCCCGCAGCTCGGCAATCGCCTCGCGGGTGAACGCGGGATTCGATTCTGCGGCGCGAAGGAACTCGTCCGTTGTGAGATTCGGTGCCCGGACCTCATGCCGACGCTCGATATAACGCCGCACTACCATCGTCAACTCGATGTAGAAGTCCTTATAGAATCCCCGTCCCGGCAGCCCCTTCTTCAGCAGCACGTCCAGTTCGTACATCGCCCGCTCGATCGGACTCATCCGGTGGATCCGAACCATCATCCGAATCTTTCGCACGATGAACACGATCAGCGCCACCGCCAGAACCACCAGGGCCAGAATGCCCGCGCCAATGCCTACCAGCCGCCAGCTCAAAGATGGGAAGTCGCGCTTCGGATGGATCTCCATCGCCCCCGTCACGGCCTCGCGCCTCGCCGGCGGATTGAAGACGACCGGCGCCGTGTAGAAGGAGGAGCCCTCCGCCGTGGTCACCACAAACGGGGCCAGCCGATACCGTTTCGCCAGGGGTTCCGGACGAAGACTCCAGCGCGTCACCAGAGTCGTCTTTCCCTCGGCGTCGACCACGGGTTCCTCGGAGAAGTCCTCCGCCACCTGAAATCCCTTGAACCGATCACGCAGATCGGGAAGACGGGCCTCCAAGCCCTTCGGCGAGACCGTGGTAACCGTGACCAGGAAGTCTCGCCCCACGTCGACCACCTCGGGTTCTGCCTCGACGGTGATCCCCACGCCATCCCGGCCAAGATCCGCCACCTGCCCCGCGGTCAGAGCAAGCCCGACGAAAATCGTCCACGCGGAAAGAAGAACGCCTCTATTCCAATTCATGCCCATTCTTCACCTTGAACCTGAAACCTTGAACATTGAACTTTGAACTTTGAACCTGAAACTTGGAACCTTTAACCCAGGCCCCCTCATCTCTTGCTCGCCCGTCGTTTGAACAGCGCGCGGATCGCCTGAATGTAGGGACGATCGGTGGAGACGACCACGGTGTCGATGCCACTCCGCGCAAAGAGGCGATCACGCCGTTCCCGTTCACTTTTGGCGGTCGCGGCGAACTGGGAACGCACACTGCGATCCGACGTGTCCACCAGCAAAAGTTCCCCGGTTTCGGGGTCTTCCAGTTCCGCAAGCCCAACGTCTGGCAACTCCATTTCCGCTGGATCATCGACGGGAATGCAGACGACGTCATGACGGCGGGAGACCACCCGCAGCAGCTTCTCATAGCCCGCCGCCTGTTCTGCGGAGGCACCCGCGGCACGAACCTCCTGGAAGTCTGAGACAAGAAACACGACCGCACGGCGCTTCTGAACACCATTGAGAAATCGCAGCGCACCCGCAATGTCCGTGCCGCCCATCGCCTCGTCCTCAGCTGCAAGCACTTCACGCACGAGTCGCATCACGCTCTGCCGACCCTTCCGCGGCGGAATATACTTCACGATCTTGTCCGAAAAGAGAATGAGCCCGATCTTATCCTGGTTGCGGATGGCGGTCAATGCGAGCAGAGAGGAGACCTCCGCGGCGACCTCGGCCTTCGACCGTCCAACGCTTCCGTAGGTCTGCGAGCCCGAGACGTCCACGAGGAACATGACCGTGAGCTCGCGCTCCTCGCTGAAGCGCTTGATGAACGGAGTTCCCGTACGCGCCGTCACGTTCCAGTCGATCGAGCGCACATCGTCGCCTGCGACATAGGGACGCACCTCGTCGAACTCGACGCCCTGCCCCTTGAACGTCGAATGGTAGTCGCCGCTCAACTGGTCGTCAATCAGGCGATTGGTGAGGATTCGAATCTTCCCCACCTTCGCCATCAGCTCCTTGACGTCAATCGCCATCTCGTCTCTTCTCCGGTTAAACCTACTTCCTGACAGGCGCGGGAATGGTCATCGCCGCACCTTTGAGATCCGTCCACAACGTGCCCTCGCCCGCGTGGATCACGCGGATCTCGAGGTTGGTGGCCATATTCTCCGCGAACACGAGATCCGCCAGGGTGGACGAATCCTTGAACACCTTTGCGCGCCGTCTCTCGCCGAGAGCCTTCTCGTTCTCGACCGCAAACTTCGCCTTCACTTCGGCCTCACCACGCGTGCGGATGATCCTCGCCTCCACGGTCGCACGCTCAAGATCAAGCTTGGCGACGTCGAGCTTGGCCTGCGCCTCGATCACCGCCACATCCTTCTTCATCTCGGCGGCCGTTGTCGCGGTGATCTTCAACGTCTCCTGCTCGGTCTCCTTCTTGAGCTGCTGGACCATCGCCATCTCGGTGTTGAGCTCGGCCTGCTTTTTTGCGGTCTCTCGCTGCGTTTTGTTCGTGAGGTCCTGCTCCTTCGCGATGCTCGCCTGCTGGATTGGCTCGAGGATGTCGCTTGGAACCTCCACGTGGCGCACGATTGCGTTCCGCACGAGGATGTGCTTCTCGCCGAGGATGCGCACGAGTTCCGCCGTCATCTCCTGCTGGAACTTCTCCCGCCCGCCACCGTCGATGAAATCACGCGCCTTGTAGTCGCTGCCCTTCATACGGGAGACCGAGAGGATCTGCGGCAGGATGATCTTGCTCACCACCGCGGGAAGATCTCCATAGAGCATGAAGATGCGCGAGATGTTCTCCGGCAGCAGCTCGAACTCAACAGTCATGTCGAGCAGGATGGAGAAACCATCCGAACTCGGGAACTGCACGAACTGGTTCATGCCGAATGCGACGTTGTCCGCCGGCGGCGCCTTGGGCTGCGGCTGCGGCGCCTGCTTGCGTTTCTGCAGCGCGCGCGCCATCTCCGCGTCCTGTCCGGGACGCTTCCCGGGTGTACTCACCGCGGGCTGGGACTTCTTCTGCGCGAGGTTGAGCGAGCTTGCCTCGCTCTGCGAGAGGATGCCGCTGTCGCGGTTGGACCGCACATAGTCGTCGCGCCGCTCGACCTGGCGGGCGAGCGTGTTCTCCTGGAGTTCCTTCAGCGCACCGTTCACGTTCACGAGCTGTCCCTTCGTGAGCACCACGGTGCCGCTCTTGCCGACGATCGAGACCTGGTTCATTCCGACCTCGACGACGTCGATTTGATAGGCGCGTGCGTTGACGTAGTAGAGTCCAGGCTGCAGCACCTTCTCCATCACGCCCTTCTCTCCCGGCCCCGCAAACGAACCCTTCTTCGCCGGTCTCCCGGCCTGACTCGTCACGACGCCCACGTAGCCGATCGGAATGCTGATCGCGTCCATTGTCTGAACATCGTAGCCCTCGGGATTCAGCCGGTAGGTGCCGGGTCCGAGCACGTTCTTCCACACGCCCTTCGAGAGTTCATCCGCCGCGAGGATCTCGCCGGGTGGCAGCTCCTTTCCGGTCTTCGACGTCACGACGGCGACCTGTCCGACCTTGACGATCTGCGCCTTGACGATCCGCCATTCATTGTTGATCGGATTGAGGAAATGGCGCCCCTCCGCGAGCGGAATGCGTTGGACGCCCTTCTCGCCCTCCTCGGCGAGGATCGCACCCGGCGGCAGGGCCCTGCCCGTCTTCGACGTCACGATGGCCATATGTCCCTCGGGGACGTAGACTCGGCAATAATTCCAGAGGAAAACCCCCAGGGCCAGACTCGTCGCGCAGATCGGGAGCGCGAAGACCTGAAGACGGCGAATCATTTCGCACCTCCGTTCTTCGACACGACGACCGGTTTCGGTGCTGATACGGGGTTCGTGACAACCTGTTTGACGGGAAGGCCGAACACACCGTCGGGTACTGTGCCAACGAGGACACTTCGAACCTGCGGTGCGGTCTTTGCATAGAGCCGCGCGCGCACATAGTCACGTTCATCCGCGTAAACACCTGCCTCCTGGGCAAGCACGTCGGCCTTGGCCGTCGTCTCGGCCTCCACGACCTTCCGCTCGGCCTCGGCCTGTGCCAGCCGCGCGGTGGCGTCCGCCTCAGCTGCCTGCAGCTCGATCGACGCGGCCTCGAGTCGAGCCCTGGCCGCAATCACCACCTCCTGTTGCCTCTGCTCGGCCTGAATCTTCGCCTGAATCCGCGCCGTCGCGGCTGCGACCTTCGCGCTGTTCTGCTCGGCCAGCGCGCGTTCGCGCTCCAGTTCGGCCTGGGACTTCGCCTGCACGATCTGCTGCTCGATCTTGTTCGCCTCCTGCACCGCAAGCTCGCGCTTGCGGATGATGGACGCGATCTCCTGCGGCGCGAATATGTCGCGAATCAGCACGCTGTTGAGCGAGACCCCCCACTGTGCGCAGACCTTCTTGAGGTAGGTCTCGAGCGAGTTCTGGAAGGCCTGGCGCGACTCACCGACAATGAACTCAGTCGCATTCTTCTTAGACCCCTCGATGCGCGAGAAGCCACGCGCGGCCGGTACGATGATCTTCTGGAGAATGTCCTCCATATCGCCCACCTCGTGCGAGAGCACGGCGACTTTGTCCACGTCGATGTTGAACTCCAGTGTACCCTCCGCGGTGACCGTGAAGCCATCGAGCGTGAGGAAGGTGATGGCGTCCGGGCCGCTCATCTCAAACCGCTGCGACTGGATGTTGACGATGGAGACGGAGTAGATGAACGGATTGAGACGGTGCGTTCCCTCCTTGAGCACGTCCGGCAGCACCCCCTTCGCACCCTCCGTCACGAGAAAACCCTTTTCAGACGTGGCGGTTTGTGCCACATCGGTCAGAATGTCGGATCCCGTCAGTGCGGTGACGACGCCCACATGACCGGGCTTGATGACGATGTCGTCGCAGATCTTGACGTCATAGGCATAGGGGTTAATGCGGTGACGGCCGGTACCCAGCACATCTCGTACGATGCCCTTCGTCTCGTCGTCCGGCGCAATGATCTGCCCCGGAGGAAGGCTCTTACCGAACTTCCTCACGAGCACACCGAACTTGCCGGCGGGGATGTCGAGCGCCTTGACGTAGCTCCAGTCCCAAGTCCAGGGGTTGCGGAAGAAACGACCCTCAGGCAGAACTTCCTGCTGGATGCCCTTATATTCGGGGCCAGGCGCCAGAATCGCGTCCGGCGGCAGGTTCTTGCCCGTCTTCTTCATGAGAACGGCGATTTCGCCGTTCCCTGGCTCAATCCGCCAACCAAACCACACCCAGGCACCCAGCGCGACAACTGCCGCGAGCGCACCCAGCGCGATTCCAGACCTGTTCATGGATATACTCATCACCCGCCTATCGAATAGATCACGGAACCGGAATCGTGCTCAGGATCTTGTCGATCACCAGATCGCTCGTCATATTCTCCGCCTCGGCCTCGTAGGTGAGGAGGATGCGGTGGCGCAGCACGTCGTGTGCGACCTCCTTGACGTCCTGCGGCGTCGCATAGGCGCGACCATGCAACAGCGCGTTCGCGCGGGCGGCCTTGTTGAGACAGAGCGTCGCACGGGGCGAGCAACCAACCTGGATCTGCTCCTTCAACGATTCAAGGCCCTTGACCTTGTCTGGCTCGCGTGTCGCGAAGACGATGTCGAGAATATAGTCGCCGACCTTCTCGTCGCAGTAGACGTCCTTCAGCGTCGCGCGGAGGGCGAGGATGTCGTCCATCGTACAGACCTTCTCCACTTCGGGAGCCTTCGCCTGCTGGGCGAAACGCTCCATGATGCGACGCTCGTCCGCACGCGTCGGCGTCTCGACGAGGCACTTGAACATGAAGCGGTCCACCTGGGCCTCCGGCAGCGGATAGGTGCCTTCCTGCTCGATCGGGTTCTGCGTCGCGAGCACGAGGAACGGTTTCGGAAGCTCGTAAGTTGTCTCACCAATGGTCACTTGCTTTTCCTGCATTGACTCGAGCAGGGCGGACTGCACTTTCGCCGGCGCGCGGTTGATTTCGTCCGCAAGCAGCATGTTCGTGAAGACCGGACCCTTCTTCGGCGCGAACTCGCCCGTCTTGGGGGAGTAGATGAGCGTGCCGACCACATCAGCCGGCA
>JAUNMP010000174.1 GCA_030537465.1 bacterium | reverse complement strand
GTCGGGTGGCAGGGCCGGCGACAGGGTGTCCGAGGGGTTTTGCAATTACCTCTGCTGTCTGTTGGCCACGACGACGGTGGTCGCGGCGACCTACACCTGGACGGGGGCGGGTGACGCGACGAAGTGGACGGACAAGGCGAACTGGGGCGGCAGCGGCTATCCGACCGGCGGCGACACGGCGAAGTTCACGGGCGACGCGAAGGACATCGCCGAAGACTTCGAAATCGGCCCGGGCGTGCTGACGGTCAACGTCGCAAGCGGAAAGGACGTCTATCTTAAGGGCGTCGTTTCAGGCACGGGCGGCGTCAGGAAGACGGGGAGCGGCAAGTTCCGCCTCTACAACAAGGCAAATACCTACACCGGCACGACGGAGTGCGCGGGTGGCGAACTCTGGTTCTACACGCTCGCGAATATCGGCGAGGCGAGCTCGTTCGGCGCGCCGGCGGCGGAGAACGCGCAGATCAAGCTTTCCTCCGGTACGCTCTACATGGAGACACAGTCGGACGCTTCCGCAGCCTATTCGACGGACCGTCCGTTCTACTTGAACGGCTTCTTCCGGGGCTCGATGCAGTCGGGCGTGAAAGTCGATCTGCACGGTGCGCTGACTGGTTCGTCCTGTACCTGGCGCGGTTTGATCACATTCAACGTCCATGTACCCATCCCGCGTACATTTAAGGACAAGTTCGGTCGTACGGACAATGGTGTCGTGAACATGCTCTGTCCCACAAACGAATATCTGTCCGGTTCGACCACGGTTCTCGAAATGAGCGACGGTACCTTCCGCGGGACGATCGCCGACAAGGGTATGCCGTCTGGCATGGGTGCGGGTAATGTCATTACTTTCGGCCAGCAGAACTACACCACGACGGGCGCGATCTTCTACAACGGCGCGACGAGTACGAACTGCAACCGCGACCTGCGGATCATGGTCTATACGAATGGCAACTACACGACGGCACGGTACGGCGGTCGGCTGCGCAACGAGACGGCGGGGACGTGTATCACGTTCAACGGCGCGCTGACGCAGTCCAAGAACGCGGCCCGCGAGGCCCACAACAATCCCTGGCTCTACGTCGGTGGCGCGGGTGACGGCGTGCTCACGGCGTCGCTCACGGACAACCTCAGCCTCGAGAAGGAGCTGGCGGGCACCTGGACGCTGACGGGCGCGAGCACGTCGACGGGACGTGTGAACGTCGTCGCCGGGCGTCTTGACATCGATGGCTCGATTTCCGACGGCACGGGCTACGACG
Organism: bacterium; assembly: GCA_030537465.1. GTDB lineage: Bacteria > Verrucomicrobiota > Kiritimatiellia > RFP12 > UBA1067 > RUG572. The sequence continues at coordinate 8,767 of JAUNMP010000174.1, read as the reverse complement.
GACCTAAGGTCTCCGTTGGGAAAGACACGTACCTGGGCGGCACGGGCACGGTGTATGGCACGACGCAGATCGCGATGGGCGGACACCTCGCCCCCGGTCACGCGGACGCGATCGGCACGCTGAACTTCGGTCCCGCGCTCCTCCGCCTGAACAGCACGAGTACGCTGCACATTCGTCTTGGCGACGGCACGAACGACTGCGTACGATCGACCGGCGACGTCCTCTGTGGCGGTTCGGGTGTCCAGGTCGCGGTGACGGCGGAGGGTGCCGTCGAGCCCGGCGTCTACACGCTCGTCGAAGCCGCGAATCTCATCTCCCCGTCCTTTACGCTCGCGCCCGGCGCGCCTGAGGGTTGTACGCTTGCCGTGCAGGGGAACAGGCTCACCCTCTTCGTGACGGCACCCGCCGCGCGCAGCCTTGTCTGGAGCGGCGCGCAGGGGAATGCCTGGAACACGTCGGACGAAAACTGGCTCGCGAATGACGTCGCCGCGACCTTCGCGGACGGCGACGCCGTGTCGTTTACGGACACCGCGACGGCGACGAACGTGGAGATTTCCGTGAATGTCGCGCCGGCCGGCATCGCAGTCAGTTCCGCGACGGCGAACTACACACTTGGCGGCGAGGGTTCGATCACGGGCATCTGCGGCCTCGTGAAGACCGGTGCGTCGACGCTCACGCTTGAAGGCAGCCATGCCTACGCGATGCCAACCGAGGTCAAGGAGGGCAAGCTCGTCCTCAAGGGCTCGGTGCAGGACACGTCCTTCGACGTCGCGCACAACGCCATCCTCGACCAAACCGCCGAGAGCGTGATCGCGGGCGACGCCGTCTCGCTTTCGTTCGGTTGGGGAAACCACCATCTGCGCGGTCAGAACACATTCCGCGGGACGGTGAACTACGTGACGACGGGCGGCCACACGGGGACGGGCGACGTGTCGCTGAACCTCTGGGGCACGCGGCCGCTCGGCTACGCAAGCGCGGTGACGGTCACGGGCTACGCCGCCGACTATAATACCTGCACGTTCCTTGCACTGCGCAAGGACACGGTGGTCGAAGACGTCCGTCTCCTCTTCGGAACGGCCCCGGGCAACTACCGTGCCTTCCTCTTCAAGGCGAACGACGGCGGCGCTGGATCTTGGTATGGTGACATTGAGCTGCAGCCGACATCGGGCAAGGCCCAGCAGTACCTCCGTAGCGACGGCGGCACCCTCGTGGTCGGACGACCGAACGGCACGAACGTGATCACGGGGCTGACGGGCTTCTTCTTCCGTGGCGGTGGCACGATCCACGTGCACAGCCGCATCGACACGCCGAGCGGCCTCGGCCGTGACGACTCGGGTACGGCGGTTCTCTTCTGCCCGAGCAATTTCTTCGGCGACACAACCTGCGTGCAGGGGACAATCCAGCTCGGCGTGGCGAATGGCTGGTGCACGAACGCGCTCATGTCTTTGGGCAAGGCCAGTGCGAGCGGACATGTCGCCTTCAATCTGGACGGCTTTGACCAGACGCTGTGCGGCCTGCGCGAGGTCCAGACAAGCTACGCTGGTCCGAACAATACGCGCACGGTCAGCACGCCTGCGGACAAGCCGGCGACGCTCACGCTCGATCAGCGGAGCGACACCGTCTGGGGAAGCTCCAACGGTTCCAGTTACATCCGTGGACCGCTTTCGCTCGTGAAGAAGGGCGCGAAGACATTCACGCTCGACGGTACAAACGCGTTCACGGGCACGACGACGATCGAGGCGGGTCTGCTGAAGGCGTCCGTTGCGGGCGCGCTCGGCGGCACGACGAACGTGGTGATGAAGGGCGGGACGCTGCAGCTCGGCGCGACGAAGGCGCTGAACGAGGCGGCGGACGTCCATTTCGCCGTCGGTTCGACAGGCAAGATCCAGTTGGACGAGGGGGTGCAGCAGGCGGTGCAGTATCTCGTGTACGACGAGCTCTCCGCACCTCGGACGGCGGGTACGTACGGCTCTTTGCAGAGTGCGGCCGCCAACAAGGACGATACGCGCTTCTCGGGTACGGGCGTATTGGTGGTCCGTCGCGGCGGCGGGTTCGCGTTCTTCATCCGCTGATCAGCGGAACAGGATCACGGAGGGCGCGGGCGGACCGTTCAGTACGCGAAGGATGCCGGGTCCCGTCAGTGTGTCGTCGCGCTGGACGCCACGGTGGATCGCGCAGGCTTCAGCCGAACCGTAGATACCGGCGGGGCGTGCGCGTCCTTCGCCTGTGAACGTGCTGACGGTGGCGCAGACGTTCGAGGCGAGGCCCAGGTGACCGTCCTCGACGACGAGTGCGGGAAGTGTGTAGTTCCGCGCGAGCGTGACGGTGCCCTCGCCCGTCTTTCTCAGAGTCCCCTGGGTCGCCAGGACGGGCGCGGCCAGCGTCCAGTCCTCCGAGGCGTTGGCCAGGAGGCGGATACACTCCGAGGGACCGATCTCGCAGGTGATGCCACGCGTGCCGTCCTGGATGACGTCCGGCCCTATCGTCAGGGCGGTGTTGTCCGTGAGGACAAGGGCGTCGGATCGCGGCGCGGACGAGTCGCCGAGGGCGGAGGGAGAGGTGAGCGCGATCAGGATGTATTGGTCCTCGGGGGTGTTTCCGGTCTTGTAGGACGGCTTGTCGACACGATAGGAGCCCTTGAACTGCGTGGCGTCACCGGCGATGCGATGCGTGGCGGTCGAATGGTAGCCGGTGGAGAAGGTGGCGCCGAAGTGGAGGACGACGTCGGCATCGGCGATGATTTGGCCTGCGAGGGAGACGCCTCGAGGAACGTTCTCGACGGCGCCGGCGGTCATCGTGAGGACGTTCCTTGATTTGGCGAAGCGGTAGCGGCCGTCAAGGACGAAGAGTCCGGACGAGTTGCCGGAGAAGGTCCCTCCGTAGACCGTTCCATCGGGAACGGTGAGGCGGATGTTCCCGTTGGCGCGGATTGCGGTGGGAAGAGTCTCCGTACCGAACTGAATGGGCAGATCGGGGAATGAGCCGGACTGGGTGAGCTTGGTCTTCGTGGCGGAGAGAATGACGTAGCGGAAGCCATGGGCGGCGCCGCGCCACGGCGGAACCGTGTTCTCCTGCGAGGAGGAGGTTGTCGGGCCCGTCCACCAGCCGATGCATTCGAGCAGAGATCCGTAGCCCACGGGTCCGCCCATGGATGAGATGCCCTGGTCGAGGCCGTAGAAGGTGGTGCCGGCCGGCCAGTCGACAGCCGGTGGCGAGAGGGTGGCCTCAAGGGTGAGCGTGCGGGTCGAGGGGGCGATGGTGGTGTAGACGATCTGACGGTAGTCGGTGTTCGCGCAGTCCCAGGAATTTGGTCCGTTGGAGATGTCCTCGACGGACCAGACGCCGGGGACGGAGGCGTCCATCGCGATGTCGAGGCAGCTCCCCTCCAGGAAAAGATGGACGACATCGCCCTCGATGCCGCGGACCGTTGCCTTCGTCGTCAGGGCCCAGCGCAGTTCCGCCCCCGCGGTGAGGCCGGAGAAAGCGTCCTTGATGCGCAGCCGTCGATTCGGGCGATCCATCGTGAACGTGCGCTTGGCGGAGCTGCAGATGGAAGGACCGTAGATGGGGGAGAGGTCGAGTTCGGCGACGGAGACCTCGCCGGATAGCGTCGATCGGATCGGCACGTTGGCGGCGACCTGCTGCGGGGCGCCGTCGATGGTGACGAGGTTGTGCGACAGGGCGTTCAGGCGGAAGACGTTCCAGCGCGTCGAGGACTGGGCGGAGTTCCAGAGATTGATGACGGAGGTGCCGAGCACCTCGAGGGAGGCGTAGTTCTGGGAACCGAGATCCGAGGCCCAGCGCGGACCATCCATGTCGAAGACAAAGGAGCCGACGTCCATATGTCCATGGTTGTGGCTGGGGTTGCCGCCCTTGATGCCGAGATACATGGCGTGGGACTGAGACGATTCGCGGAAGACGGCGACGGCATTGGTGCCGGCACCGAACCATTCGAGGGGCGTCTGGTCTGGCACGGTGGCGTCCAGCTGGTCTCCCCAGAGAAGCGCCCAGAGCGCATTCTCGCCCAAGATGGATGATGTGCCGCGCAGGTCGGCATCGAGCGTGGAGGCCTCGGAACGCGCCCAGTCGGGGCGGAGGGCCTTTCGTGCAAGAAAGATCTCCGAGGTCAGGAACGAGGAGAGGCCTTCGCCGCCATCGGAATAGTTGAACACCTTGCCGGACGGTCCCCGCATGATGATCGGATAGCCACCGGTCTCGGAGATGCCGGGAAGCTCGTAGAGGCCAAAGGTCGTCCCCAGGGACGTTTCGAACTGGTCCAGCAGAAGGCAGAAGAGGCGGGTGCCGTAGTTCCAGTAGCCGGGACCTTCGGGATAGGAGCCGTGGGGGGCGAAGACGGCGAGCGAGGGGAGGAGGCCCTTGACGCAGCGGGCGAGGAGATTCTCCGAGCGGAGCGGATCGTCCTCGTAGATCGCGAGGGCCGCGGCGGAGACACCCTGCCAGCAGACCTGCGACCAGTTGTTCGCGTTTGTGTCCCAGCCTTTCCATCCGCTCATGCCGCCGTATCCGTAGGTGATGATGGCGTTGCGGATCGTCGTCCGTTCGTCGGGCGTGAGGGCTTTGTACAGCCAGTCGTAGCCGAAGGCGAGTCCGCGGAGGACCTCCGCGACGCCGAGATAGTGGCTGGGGACCCAGCCGTTGTTCGCGCCCTGGGCGCAGACATTCAGCATCTCGTCGCGGGCGCGGGCCGCGAGGCGGACGTCGTCGGAGAATCTGTAGGCGGCTGCGCAGAGGATGATGACGGAGCTGGCGGTGGTGTCGCCGGTGAGGCGCTTGTTGGCGGCGTCCTTGCCGAGGGAGGTCAGGGCCTGACTGATCTTTTCTTTGGCTGCGGAGACGACGCGGTTCCGGAGAAGGGTGGCCCGCGGCGAGGAGTCGGCACGCAGAGCCGCGAGTCCGGCGGGGCCGCGGACGTGGAGACGTGGGTGGGCGGGCAGATCGGCGAAGGCGTTGTGGACTTCCTCGGTCGACAGCGTCGCGGGGCTGGAGGTCCGTTCGCCGCCCGAAAGCGAATAGATGGCGCCGCCGCCGGCGAATCCGCAGCCCTGTGCGGATGAAGGCGAACCGACGAGGCGGAAGGTGCCCTGTCCGCTCCGTGTGCGCAGGAGAACGCCGTCGATCTTCATCGAGAAGGTCTTGGCGGTGTAGTCGAGACGGGTGAGAAGGCGGTGACGTCCTCGACCGTCACCGAGAAGCTCGGCGCCGGAGACGGGGAGCCAGCCATCCGCCGAATAGATGCGAAGACCATCCCGCAGCCAGGCGAGGGAGCACTGGGTGTCGGCGGGGAGCCGGGGAAGGGCGTCCGACCAGCCGCCGAGGACGAGGTCTGATTCAACTTCCACCTGGTTCTTCCGAGACGCCTTGTCCGCGGCGAACATCGTGAACTCGCCCTGGGCGCCGGGGGAGGCGAACTGAATGGCCTTGTCGGCGGCCGTGGCCTGTCCGCTCCGATAGGCCCAGACGCCTGTTCCCGTTCTACCGCCGCGGAAGGTGTCGGCATCTTCTGCGATCCATCCCGCAGGCGCAAGCTCCAGCGCCGCAGCGGAGGACGTGGCGAGGGCAAGAGCAAACATGGGGAAGGCAGAATTCATATGCGTTGGCAGCAGTATACCATAATTGGTGGAGATAACAAAAAAGGGGCGACGTCGAAGACGCCGCCCCGGGGGTGTTGAAGTGAAAGTGGGGCTCAGAAGACGTCCGCGGCGTCCTTGACCTGCTGTTCGCGGCGGTCCTTGGCGGCCTTGCGGGCTTCGATGCGGAGTTCGTCCTGTTCCTTGTCGGCGAGCTGGACGATCGTGTCGTCCCAGGCGGAGATCACGGTCTGGTAGTCCTGCGAGGCGCCGGCGAGGCAGACGGTCACGGTGCGGTCGGGTGCGACGTCGAAGGCGTAGTAGGGGCGGCGGTAGCTGATGAGGCGCGCCCAGGTGGAGTAGCGCTTCTCGAGAGCCTCGATGAGGTAGTGGCGACGCCAGCTGCCACCAGGTTCAACGGCATCCTTCGCGCAGGCGCAGATTTTGGCGACCTTGTGGGTCTTCGGCGTGATGTAGGCGTAGTAGTCGTCGAAGCCATTGAGGCCCTTCTTCGGCTTAAACGCGACGCGAAGGAGGGAGGGTTCGCCGGCCTCGCGGACCGTGTTGGTCTCGTTGAGGACGTCGCCGAACTTGAGGCCCATGAAGGCGTCCGTCGGAACGGGCTTGTCGGAGTCTGTGTCGAGCTTGGAGGCGGGAAGCTTCCAGCCGGTGTCGCCGACGTTGTAGCTCTGGGCGTACTCGCTGGTGGACGTCTCGAGGATGTTGCCGGCGGAGTCCATGTTCGTGCGGGTCTCGCGGCGGCGCTCGGTGACGAGGTTGCCGTTGGTGGTGACGGAGCTCTCGACGAAGGTGCGGGAGACGGAACCGTTGTCGTTGGTGGTGACGGAGCTCTCGGCGGTCTTGGTGGACATGTCCTTCTGTTCCGCCGCGTTGGCGGCCCCGCATCCGGCGAGGAGCGTCAGCGCCAAGGCCAGACCACAGGTCTCGATGTATTTAGTCTTCATGTTCGTTTTCCTTTCTTGGCTTGTTGATCGTAAGGGTAAAGGCGCAGCCGTGGCCGGGTTCTGACACCACGGTGGCGTCGCCGTGGTGGATCTGGGCGACGTGTTTGACGATGGCGAGGCCGAGGCCGGTTCCGCCCTGATCGCGGCTACGGGCCTTGTCCACGCGGAAGAAGCGTTCGAAGACGCGGACGCGGTCTGCTTCGTGGAGGCCGATGCCGTGGTCGACCACGGTGAAGGAGGCTCCGTTTTCGGTAGCCGCGAGGGAGAGTTCGACGTCGGGCGAGCCGGAGTGGCGGACGGCGTTCAGCGCGAGATTGACGAGGGCCTGCTCGACGAGGCGGGCGTCGCAGGGGACGATCACCGATTCGGCGGGATGGACGATCAGGCGGATGCCGGCGGCCTGAGCCTGGGGGCGGACGAGGTTCGCCGCGGACGTGAGGATGTCCGCGAGGTCGGCCGGCTGGAAATCCTGCCGGCGTTCCTCCTCGCCGCGCTCCAGGCGGGAGAGGGAGAGAATGTCGCGGGCGAGGGCGTCGAGGCGGGTGGACTCGCGGCGCAGCATGCCGAGGAGTTCGCGGCGATCGTCTTCGGGGAGGGCGTTCGCGTCGGAGGAGCTCAGAATTTCCGTGGCGCCGAGGATGCCGGTGAGCGGCGTCTTGATTTCGTGGGAGACGTTCGCGATGAAGTCGCGGCGGAAGTCGGCGACGCGCTCCATCTCCTTCAGGAGGCGTTCCTGGGCGTCGCGCTCGCGGGCGAGTTCGCGGTTGCGGGCGACGAGCCGGAAGGAGAAGAGCAGGATGAGGAGGATGCCCGAGGCGCCGAAGAGTCCGGAGAGGATCAGGGCGGGACGGTTCCGGCGAAGCGGCTCGACGACGGTCTCGTAGGGGAGGGCTAGGCGCACGATGAAGTCATTGCCGGCCTGGCGGGCGCAGAAGAGCATGCGCTGGTTCGTCGTGCGGGACTTGCGGATGGCGCTGCCCGTGCCGGTGATGCGGGCCGACTTCACCTCGGGGCAGTCGCCGTGGTTGCCGGAGGCCGTCGGCTCGGAGTCGTAGACCATGCCGCCGGGGCTGGTGAGGACGGTGAGGCGGAGGCCGTCGGCTCGGCGGGCGTCGGCGAAGTCGCGGAGATGGGCGAAGTCGCCCGTGACAAGGGCGTCCTGGATGCTCTCCGCGGCGAGCTGGGTGCGGGCGGCGAGATCGCGCTCGGCCCAGGTCTCGACGGCGAGGCGGTAGCCGTCCGTCTCCGTCTTGAGGACGAAGCCGAATGCGACCAGGCCGACGGCGGCGAGCGCGCAGGGGAGATATCCGAGGAGAGACGACTTCATGGCTTCACCCGATACCCCACGCCGCGAATGGTTTCGATGTGCACCGCCCAGTCGCCGAGCTTCTTGCGAAGACCCACGAGCTGGACGTCGACGGTACGTTCGGTGACGGACTTCTCCTCGTCCTGGATCCTGTCGATGATCTGTGCGCGCGTGTAGACGCGTCCGGGACGCGAGGCGAGGAGCGCGAGCAGCCGGAACTCGCCGCGCGTGAGCGTGAGGACGGCGCCGTTGAGGATCGCCGCACCGCCGCGCTCGTCGATGAGAAGGCCGTCGAGCGTCTTGCCTGCGGCCATGGGGTCGTTGCGGCGCAGGACGGCGTTGATGCGCGCGAGCAGGACCTCGCGCGAAAAGGGCTTGGTGACGTAGTCGTCGGCGCCGAGCTCGAGGCCGCGCACGATGTCCTCGTCCTCGCTCTTCGCGGTGAGCATGAGGATGCGCACGTCGGCGAGTTCGGGATCGGATCGGACGCGGCTGCAGACGGTGAGGCCGTCAACGCCCGGAAGCATGAGGTCCAGCAGCACGAGCCGGGGACGGTCGCGGCGGATGGCCTCGAGCCCGTCGTCGCCGCGCGCGGCGGCCTTGACATGGGTGAAGCCGGCGGCCTTGAGCATCATCTGCAGAAGGGTGCGGATGGTCGGGTCGTCTTCGACGATGAGGATGTTCGCAAGCTGGTTCATGGCGGTCTTTTTCCCCGTTTGTCGCCACTAGTCTACCACGGCCGTATTAGTGGCATGTTAAAAAAGAATACATAATGAGGGGCGAAGAAAGGTACTCATGTCCCTTTCTTCTTTCCTGTGGAATTGCGACGGCCTGCGGTCTGCGGTCCGATGGACTGTGGTATAATCTCCTTTGGAAGGGAGCCAGGAGATGACAGTGAACGGATTTGC
>JAUNMP010000173.1 GCA_030537465.1 bacterium | reverse complement strand
CCGTCCATTCCGATATGCTCGAGTGGCGGAGCGACGAGACGCCCGAGTCCGCGGCACGCTGCATCCTCAACTCGCTCTTCGGTGTGGTACAGTATTCGGTTCGCCTCAAGACGCTTCCTGAATCCCATCTGCGGATGATGAAGCACTGGATCGACTTCTCGCAGGCTCATCGGGAAGCGTTGCTGAAGGGTGTGTTCCGTCCGCATTATCCCGCGGCGGACTACCCGCTCCTTGAGGGGGAGAGTTCCACGGAGCGGGTCCTGGGCGTCTACCAGGAGAACCTCACGGTGCCGACGGGAACGTCGGACAAGACGGCCTACGTATTGAACGGAGCCAATGCGGCGTCCGTTGTCGTCGATTTCGCCGCCGACGCGCAGGTCGAGGTCTTCGACACCTTCGGCAAAAAGGTGCGCGAAGAGTCCGCCTCCGCTGGTGTGCGTCGCGTCGCCGTTCCCGTCTCCGGCTATCTGAAGATCTCCTTCCAGAAGCCGTTGATCATCCTTGATACTGACATGGGATCGAGCACGGACGATCCGTTCGCGCTGGAGCTCGCCGTCCGCCTGCACAAGGCGGGGATTGCGAAACTTGCGGCCGTGATGATCGACCGTCCCGGTGCGGACAACGTCACGTTCACCGACGCCTACCTGCATCACCACGGGCTTGATGACGTGCCGATCGGCACCATTGAGGGCAAGACGGAGGGTCAGCTCATCTTCGTGCCCTATTCGTCGCTGGTGCACAGTAACGTGCTGACGCGGGCGGAACGGCGTACGGGCGTGGTGAAGGATTCCGTCGCGTTGTACCTCGACCTGCTGAAGACCGCTCCCGACAAGTCGATTGAACTCTGCGCCGTCGGGTTCTTCACGAACCTGATGCGCCTCCTGGATACGCCCGGTGGTGCCGAGCTCGTTGCGCGGAAGGTGAGGACGCTGCGGATCATGGCGGGGAGTTTCGATGGAGCATTGGCCCATCCCGAGTACAACGTGTGGGGCGACATCCCGAGCGCACGGCGCATCTTCGCGTCCTGGCCGACGCCGATCGTCTGCACGCCGTACGAGGTGGGTGTGCGGATCTACTACCCCGCCGCGCAGGTGCGGCAGGACTTCCCCGCCGCGCATCCCATGGCGAAGATCTACAAGTGCTGGGATCCGGATGGTCCGCGTTCCAAGAGTCAGCTGATGTGGGACCCGATGACAGTTCTGGGCGTGGCCGACGAGCGATTGGGGACGGGCTTCTTCTCGCAGAGCGTCCGGGGCGAGGTCACGGTGGACGAAAAAGGTTTCACGACCTTCCTGCCGAAGGTTGACGGCAAGTCGGTGATCCAGCAGATCTCGCTTGCGAACACGATGGCGGTGCGTCGTTATCTGCGCACCTTGGGCGGAGGTGAGCCAAAGGAGTTGCCGGGCGAGACGCTGCCTGTGCGCATTCAGTCTGTCTCGACGGTCCCCGCCGGCAACCCGGGGGGAGAGTTCATCACCTTGACGAACATTTCGGCCACGGTCGCGGTCGATCTTTCCGGATTCCGCGTCGTCGCCTCCCAGCCCGAGGAGGGCGTGGCGGTGGATGTGCGGCTTCCCGTGGGGACGAAGCTGGCTCCAAACGGGGCGTTCCGGCTGGACCGTGCGGACTGGTGGTCGAAGGCGGCGATCCCCGACCACGCCGTCAACGTGCTCGTCTATGGTGCGGATGGCGATGTCTTGGCGGAGGCCTATGTCGATTCCCGCTGGTGGAAGGGGGCCTGCAACGGCACCGGATCCCATTTCGAGGCCGTCTCGACATCTCCTCTGGTCCTGAACATGGACCAGTGGCGCGCAGCCCCCTAGAGTCTAGAAAGCCTAGAACATCTAGAGACTCTAGAACCTCTAGAAGCTCTCGCGAGGGGAGAGGATATGGTATACTACTCTCCATGTGGAAAAAACTGTTCATTATTGTTGGTTGTGCGCTTGCGGTGTCCGCGCAGGGGCGTGACGTCTTTCTGCTGGGCGATTCGATCCGGCAGGGGTATGGCCCGTATGTGAAGGAGATGTTGGAGGCGCGCGGCGACCGCGTGTTCCAGCCAACGGACAACTGCCGTTTCGCGCAGTATACCCTGCGCAGTCTTGTCGACTGGGTCAAGCTCGCACCCGACCCCGCCAAGGTCGAGGTCGTCCACTGGAACAACGGCCTCTGGGATATCGGGGAAATCCCCCCGGGCGAGTATACGACCCCCGTTGAGATCTACACGAACTTCGTCGTGCGCACCGCGAAGGCGCTCCGCCATCTCTTCCCCAACGCGAAGCTCGTCTTCGCCACGACTACGCCGATCAACGAGTCGGTGAAGAGCTATTGGCACACGCATGGAAACGAACCCGTCGAGACCTACAATGCCGCCGCGAAGACGGCGCTCGCGGGCGTGGTGGACGGCATTGACGACCTCAACGCCTTCGTCAAGGTGAACGGCATCGACCGCCAGTACAAGGACATCGTCCATTTCAAGCCCGAGGGCTCGAAGCGTCTGGCCGAGCAGGTGATTCGCTCGATTGACGCCGCCACGGCCGTCGCTGCGAATCCGCTCTTCCCCGGTTGGTACGCCGACCCGCAGATCCGCCGCTACGGCGACACCTACTGGGTGTTCCCCACCTATTCCCATGCTTTCAAGGAGCAGCTCTTCCTCGATCTCTTCTCCTCGAAGGACCTTAAGACCTGGACGAAGCATCCGCGCGCCCTTGACGCGAAGGACGTTCCATGGGTGAAGGGCGCGCTCTGGGCGCCGGACGCGCATGAGAAGGACGGCAAGTACTACATCTTCTTCGGTGCGAACGACGCCTATCCGATCGACCGCCGCGGCGGAAACTTCACCCCCGTGACGGAGCCCGGCATCGGCAAGTACGGAGGCATCGGCGTTGCGGTGGCGGACCGCCCGGAAGGTCCCTACCGCGACCTCATCGGCAAGCCGCTCATCGACCAGTTCTGGAATGCCGCTCAGCCCATCGACCAGTTCGTCTTCACCTACAAGGGCGACTGGTACATGGTCTATGGCGGCTGGGGACGCTGCAACCTCGTGAAGCTCGCGCCGGACTTCAAGAGCCTGCTGCCGCTCGATGACGGGAAGATGTGGCGCGACATCACCCCTGAGCAATACACCGAGGGGTCCGTTATGTTCGAGCGGAAGGGCACGTGGTACTTCATGTACTCGACGGGGGGCTGGACGACGGACAACTACCGTGTCAACTACAGCGTCGCCGACACGCCGTTCGGACCGTTCACGTTCAAGGGCGGCGTCCTCTCGACGCAGCGCCCCGTTTCCACCGGTGCCGGACACCACTCGGTGATCAACATCCCCTGCACGGATGACTGGTACATCTGCTACCATCGCCATCCGATTCCGAACCAGGGCGGCAACGACCGCGTGACCTGTCTTGACCGGATGTACTTCGACAAGGACGGCAACATTCTGCCGATCATCCAGACACCGGCGAAGTAGGTTCAAAGTTGAATGTTCCGGGTTCAAGGTTTAAGGTTCCAGGTGCAAGGTTCAAAGGTTGAAAGGCGAGGAATTTGAATATGTTGAAACTAGAAGGATTGATTCCACCGATGGTGACGCCGCTCGACGAGAAGCGGAAACTTGACAAGACGGGCGTGAAGAAGATGGTGAAGCACCTCGTGGATGGAGGCGTCGACGGCATTTTCCTGCTGGGAACGACTGGCGAGGGGCCGCACCTGAGCTACGCCATCCGCGAGGAACTCGTGAAGACCGTCTGCAAGCTGACGAAGCTGCCGGTGCTGGTGGGCATCACCGAGACGGACCTTGAGGACGCGCTGGCGTTCGCTGCGAAGTGCAAGTCCTTCGGCGCCGCAGGCGTCGTCGCCGCACCGCCGTACTACTTCAAACTCACGCAGGCGGAATGCGTGGCGTGGTTCACGGAGCTTGCGGACCGGTCGCCGCTGCCGGTGGTCGTCTACGACATGCCGGCGCACACGGATACGGTCATCGAGCCGTTCACGATCGCCAAGCTCGCCTCGCACCCGAACATTGTGGCGATGAAGGACTCAAGCTCGATCATCGCGCTCTTCAACAAGTTCCGCATCGCGCTCGAGCCCTACAAGGACAAATTCTCGCTCTTCATGGGTCCGGACGAGGCGATGGGGGAGGCCGTGCTGCTCGGCGCGGACGGCGGCGTCTGCACGGGCGCCAACCTCTGGCCCGCCAAGTTCAAGGAGATGTACCTTGCCGCGAAGGCGGGGGATGTCGAGAAGGTGCGGAAGCTCCAGCGCTTCACGACCTTGTCGTCCTACCTGCTCTATGGCCTCGGCCAAGGGCAGATCGGCTTCCTCAAGGGCGTGAAGGCGGCCCTTGCCGAGATGGGGCTCATCCAGAACGTGCTCGCCGCGCCGTTCACGCCGTTCTCCGGTCGGGATCTCGCGCCGGTGAAGTCCGCCGTCAAGCTTCTCCGGAAGTCGTGAGCGGTTGTAGTTTGACAGACAACATTGATTGGTGTCGATTATGGAAACAAAGACAGTCGTTGGCATGGTATTGACGGTGCCGTTGATGGCACTGGGCGGGACTTTTACCTGGACGGGTGCGGAGAACGGGGCCTGGACGAATGCGAACAACTGGGCCGAGGGCATTGTGCCGGGGCAGTATTCCACGGCGGGCGGCCGCGTGGGCCAGATGGGCGACGTTGCCGTCTTCGGCGATGCCCTGACAGGCGCAAAGGCGACGACGATCGACTTCGACGGCGTCTATTCCGTCGCGCAGATCGTCACTTCGGGCACGAACCGCTACACCTATGGCACGTCCGACACGCAGTATGTCCCGATCGAGCGTAACGGTCTCTTCTCTGCGGCCGAGACGTCTGCGACGCCGGCCGCCGTGCTTGCCGCGCGCCTGCAGTTGGGCGTTGAGTGCATGGCGACAAACTGGGGGGGGCGACCAGATCACGGTGCGCAACAATTCGCGCGAACCTCTTGTGCTCGGCAAGTGGGGCTATTCGACGAAGGCCCCCGTCACACCGGGTGGCGGCGGCGAGCCTGGCACGAAGTTCGAGGGGTCGGGCGATTTGGTCTTCAACGATGTCTTTGTCCGTGGTTCGTCCTATTGGTATCATATGGCACGGTTTGCGTTGACGGGCAAGGTGACGGTCAACGCGCAGACGGAGCTTCGGCTCTTCGACGTCCCCAGCATGACGGGCGGAACGCCGCTTGAAATCGAGATTACCGAGAACGGTACGATCGAGCCGATCAGCTGCTACAATTATCTGTCGATCTCCCGTCCCGTCCGTGTCACGGGCGCGGGCACGTGGAAGTTCGGCGTGGGCCTACGGAGCAACGCTGGCGTGATCTGCGAGTCGTCGATCTATTCGGACCTCTTTTTGGGGTGCCGTGTCGAAAACAAGTTCATCGGCGGGCAGCCGCCGGCAAACTACCCGCAGCGTCTTTACTGGCGGGCCGGCGGCGCTTCGCTTCAGATTACGGGGCCCAGCACGCTCCAGGGCCTCGTTCTGGGCAATAGCGCAAGTACGGGGGCGCGGCTCATCGTCGAACGTTTGGGCGAGAAGGGGACGTTTGGCAGCTGGGGCGATGTCGACTTTATGCTCGGCAACAATGCGACGCTGCGGTACGTGGGCGCGGGTGAGACCTCCAACCGCGACCTTATTCTGCAGAATCCGAGCGGAACGCAGGGTATAGGCATTCTTGAACAGTCCGGTACGGGCGACCTCGTCCTCGACTCCGCCGTGACACTGGGCACGGGCATGACGACGGGCCAGCTGACGCTGAAGGGCTCGACTGACGCGGCCGCGACGCTGGCGGGCACGGTCGATCCGGCCGTCGAGATCATCAAGCAGGGAACGGGCACATGGACGTTTGCGCCGGCGAACGCCTGGTCGAACACGTTTGCGATGCAGGACGGTGGCTGCCTCCGGATCGGTTCGCAGGTGCACGTGACGACGTTCACCGTCCAGGGCGGCTCCAACAACCGCGTAATCGTCGAGGAGGGGCGCTCGCTGGATATCGATACGCTGACGGTCGTGTCCGGCAAGACGGTCGACTTCGCGCTTGCGGGCGTAGAGGCTTCGGTCAAGATCCGCAACGGTACGCCTGGTGCGGCGATCGCCGGCGTGACATTGAACGGACACGCTGCGGTGGTGGGCGAAGATCTGTCCCTGGTTCCGGCCCCGAACAGTGCCGCGATCTGGAAGGCGGCGGTTTCCGGCGACTGGGCGACGGATGCGAACTGGATGTGGGACCTCGCGCCGTCCGGCGAACGTGACACGTTTGTCGACGCCGTGGGCGGGGACTACACGGTCACGCTCGCCGCGGATGCGCTGACGACGAACCTCTTCGTGAAGAATGTTGGCGCAGGTACGGCGACGCTGCTCGTCACGAACGGCGCGACGCTGCACGTCAAGGGCCACACGACATCCAAGTCTCTCCTGACGGTGGGCGAAGGCGGCCTCATCGACGTCGTTGACGCGACGGTGCGCGTGACCGACGAGGGGAATGCGTCCGGTGATATCAGCAATGTTTCGAGCCTGAAGCTCGACGGCGGTGAGATCCGCGTGCGTGGCACGGGCGCGTTCGCGAACTACGGCATTTCCGAGCGCATCAATCCGGCGGTGACCCAGAACCGCAACACGCAGTACGATTTTGGCGTCGGTACCGTGACGTTTAAGGACGACGCGCGCCTGCTCTGCGAACAGGAGACGAGCAAGACTGTCCACTACCATAATGTCCGTGCCGCTGCGGGCAAGACGGCGAGGGTTTCGTTCAAGGGCCGTTCTCGTCCCGCTTTCACCTTTGTCCCGTGGAACCTCCAGATGTACGGTATGGGTGGCCACGCCGTGCTCGAGTTCGATTCGGACTGGGACCAGCCGGTGAAGAACCTCTGGAACCAGACGTATATCGGCATGGGCGGTGGCTTGAGCGAGATCCTGTTCAAGAAGGGCTCCTATGAGTTCGGTACGTACGACATGTTCCACATTGCTTCGCCCGGCAATGACTCGTCGACGACCGCGTCGGGACTCTTCACGACGGGCCGCGTTGAAATCGCGGCGAACGCGAGTCTCAAGATCTACGGTCAGGGACCACAGTCCACGACGTACGGCGGCTTCTCGGTTGGCCACGGCGTCGCAATGAAGGTGGCGCGAGGCAATTCCTATCTGCGCGGCGAGTTCCTGGTTGCGGGACAGTACACGCAGGTGAAGGGAAACTTCATTGTGGGCGAGGGCCCTTGCGCGGACGGCGAAGTACGCCAGATCGGCGGTTCGGTGAAGGCGATGGCGGACGAGGTCCCCGAAGGGAATACGTTGGGCGACGTCGTTCTCGGCCTGCACGGCGGCAAGGGCCGCTACTTGCTGGAGGACGGCACGTTCGAAACGACGCGGATTGTCTATGTCGGTGGTGCGACCATGGACAACATGCGCCATGTCCACGCCAATGCCGCGAACTTGCAGCCGTGGCACGATGCGACGGGCGAATTGAATGTCCAGGGCGGTTCGTTCAAGACGGTCCGGAACATCGTCCTGGGTCGCGACGGTACGGGTTGGCTCGTCCTCTCGGGCACGGGTCGCGTGGAGGCGGCGGCTGTCGCCGTTGAAACTACGGACGGCCAGCCGGCCTCGGGGCTCCACTTCGTCGCGGACGAACAGGGCCGCTGCGGTACGCTCGCGGCGGGAGAAGTCTCCCTCGCTTCCGGCGCGAAGATCAAGGTTGACGTCTCCGCCTGCGCGGAGAGCCGTACGCGCGTCTCCGTCTGGAATCTCGACACGGCTCCTGCAGGCCTCGCAGATGCGGAGATCGAGCTGGTCGGCGCCGAGAGCGTGAAGGAAGCCAACGGACTCAAGCTGGCCGACGGCGGCAAGTCCCTGTTCTGGTGCAAGATGAACGGGACGGTTTTCTTGATTCGTTAAGGAGAAAGAAATGAAGGGTGCCATTTCACTCGCGGCGGCGTGTACGCTCGTCGGATTGACGGCTGGTGCGGCGATATACGATGTTTCGGATGTCGCGGGACTCACGAACGCGATTGACAAGGCCGTGAACGGTGATACAATCCGACTCGCGGCGGGACGCTATGATCTCTCCGCGCTGCGGCCTTTCAAGAGCGGAAACAACGTGTGGGGTACGATGAGCGCGCCGGACAACGCTGGATACGCCTGCCTCTGGTTCAACAAGAGCATCCGTCTGGCTGGCGCGGACGCGCGGAGCTGGCTGGAGAAGGATGCCGCCGAAGAGTCCGTGCTCGATGGCGGTGGCATCGCGACGATCGTGTACGTCTATACCGGTACGGGCCGCGGGGCCAGTTTCTACAACCTCGTGTTCGCAAACGGCAACGCTGCGCAGCAACCGGGCACGTCGGCGGCCAAAACGTACGGTTATGGTGGTGGCATCTACGCGATGGGACCCGCGACGGGGGCGATCACGAACTGCGTCTTCCGCAACTGCCAGGCGGTGCGGGGTGGCGGGGTGTTCTCATATTCAGTCCGGCAGTCGCTTTTCGAGTCCTGCACGGCCACCGAACAGGGCGGTGGCGCTTACGGGGACGGCAACTTCAACTACTCCACGTCCAGTACAAACCAGTTCGAGGTCTGTGTGTTTCGGGATTGCCGGGCGGTGTACGGTGGTGGTCTCTACGTACAGGAAATGCGTGCGCTTGAGGGGGCAAGTGCGGGCTACGTGGCGGACTGCATCTTCTCGAACTGCACGGCGACGGCGGCCGGTGGCGCGATTTACGAGAACATCGCCGGTCTCGTGCGCGGTTGCCGTTTCGAGGGCAATGTCTCGCCGCTGGGGGCGGTCTACGCGAACAATCGCATGAGTTCCCTGATCACGAACTGCACATTTGTGGGAAATGCGTCGACGGGCGGCGGTGGCGGCGTGAATGGGTGGAATCAGATCGTCGATTCGACTTTTGTCGGGAATGTCGCGACGAATACGGGCGGGGCGATGTTCGAGGTTTTGTCGGCTCATGGCTGCCGCTTCGAGGAAAATGGCTGCTGGGCGAAGGCGGGCGAGGGCGGTGGCGCCGTGCGTTCGGGAACGCTGCGCGACTGTACGTTCCATGGCAACTGGACGGCAGGGCAAGGCGGAGCGGTGTACGCCGGCACGGTCTCGAACTGCGTCTTCGAAGCGAATAGCAGTACAAATCAGGGCGGCGCTTGTGCGTATGTGACGGCGTTGGACTGCACGTTCCGTGGGAACCGGTCCACCCGACAGCGCGGTGGCGCGACCTTCCAGGGCACGTCCAGAGGTTGCCGCTACGAGAGCAACTCATGTTTTTCCACCGCCCGTGGAGGATTCTGTGCGTTCACCCACTGCCGTGACTGTTCTTTCACGGGTGTCGGAGACGTGAGCTGCGGCAGCTTCGATCATTGTACGTTCGAGCGTGTCGTCCAGGATGGAAACGACCGACCGTGGCTCTTCGACTGCGTGCGGAACTCGGGTGGCGGCATTGGGGTGACGAATTGCCTTATCCACCACTGCGAGATTCGCAGACTGGTCTATGCCGAGGGGCAGACGGCAAGCATCGTGAACTGCACGTTCGCCGACAACATCATTCCAGACAATGGTCACGTCCTCTACGGTGATCAGGGGACTGACTACCAGAAGAACGCGGCTGGTACGGGCTACCGCTATTACCCGTCGACGGTTGTCGTCGAGAACTGCCTTTTCGCCGGAAATCGTTGGCAGACGAAGGGGAATGCCGATCTGGCGGTTTGGGCTTATGCGGCTGAGACGGACTTCGGCCTCTGCGCGATGACATTGCGGAACTGCGTCTACGCAGATGTCCTGTCACTGTCGGGGGCGGATCGGATTGTCCAGGAGAACTTGAAAAAAGGGGCTGCTCGCTTCGTCGCGGGTGACGCACGGTATCCAGATGCGCCGTATTACGCGCTCTGCTACGGGTCTGCCGCCCGCAACGCAGGTCTGAACGCCGCCTGGATGACGTCCGCCACCGATCTCGCGGGGAACACTCGCATTGCCGATGGCGTCGTCGACGCGGGCTGCTACGAATGCTCGCTGCCGAACGACGGCACGCTTTTCCTTGTTGGAATTACCCCATTTTTTGAGGGGCTCAATGTAGCGAAGCCCTGTAAATAAAG
>JAUNMP010000422.1 GCA_030537465.1 bacterium | reverse complement strand
CCGAAGACGGCCGCGCCGTAGTCGTTGTGCCCGACGACACCGTTGACGACTTCGTCGGAGAGAAGTCCGCCGACGGAGAGCAGCACGGGAATCGGCGTCTCCTTCACCAGCTTCGAGGCGACGATATAGCCGTCGAAGCCATCGTGGTCCAGGCCCAGCGCATCGACTGTCTTCGAATCCGTATACTTGTAGACGCCCCCCACGGCCAGAGCCGGCACCCAGGCGGTGTCGAAGGCGTTCTCGTCAAGGAAACGGAACTTCGCGCCGACGTTGTACGTGTTGATACTTCGGTCGCCATACTTATGGGCGTTGATGCCTCCATAGCCACCGGAAAGCTCGACACGCTCCAGAACCGTGACCGCCGTACCCAGTGCGAACCAGTGGATGTCGGCATCCGTCAGATTCGCGTACCAGGAACCAACCTGGGGCTTGGAGACGATCTTGTCCAGGGTGTTCGTGCCGCCCTCCTCCCAGGTCCGACCCGCCGTATAGGCCAGGGGGTTGAAGGCAATGCCGCCCGTGCCCTGGAGATTGTTCAGCGGGACTCCCGCGAAGGTCGTGAACGTCGTGCCGATAAGTGCTGCCGCGATAAGTGAATTCGTCTTCATGGTCAATTTTCTCCTTTTAAAATTGCCCGTCTCGTCTTGAGTGGGCTGCGGAGAAAAGTGTAGCAGACGAAATCGGCGAACGCCAATCGGAAGCATCCATGGTTCGCCATAGGGCGAACCTTTAGATACGGTGCAGGTTCGTCACGTCAGGCCAGGCGGTAGCCTACGCCGCGGACGGATAGAATATCGACGCCCAGTTTCCTGCGGAGCTGGGCGATGTGCTGATCAACCGTACGGGTCGTTCCCCAATACTTCAATCCCCAGACGGTCGAGAGAATGGCCTCGCGCGAAACGACGGCCTTGGGATCAGCCGAGAAGAGACGGAGGATCTTGATTTCCTTTCCCGTCAAGCGGGAAACAACACCTTCGGCGGAGACGACTGTCTGCCGTGAGACATCCACGGTCGCATCGCCGAATTTCCAGGTTTCGGCCGCGACGACATTGACTGAATAATTCGCCTTCGCGAGAAGCGCGGCGACCTCGGCGCGGGTCTTTTCGTCCCCGCCCACCACCTCCACGCCCTCCTTCCCGACAACCACGCGGACAACGCCAAGCACGGCGAGTCCCAGCGTCAACGCCGAAGCTCCGTAGAGGCAACAGCACTTGACGCAGGTACACGGAAAACAGTTGCACACCCAGTTCGTGGATGTGCAACAGTCCCCGAGTCCTATGAGTACGGTCGACAGCATTACTTCTTGCAGGAGCAGGTCGCCGAACCGCAGGCACACGCCTTGTCGCAGGTACAGACCGTCTGTCCGCAGCCACAGGCACAGGCCTGGCCATGCGTGCACTCCGTGCAGGCACACGTCTTCGTGCAGGTGCAGCAGCCGGCAAATGCGAACGCCAGAGCGATCGCGCCGAGAATCATGAGCGTCTTCTTCATCTTCATATTCCTTTCCCCACGCGAGACCCATTCCCGAGTGGATGCGCACAGTATCTCACATTTCGGCGGAAGAAGTGTCATCGTCGTGTAAAACGGGCGATCACATTTTGTAGAGAATCACCTGCGGCGAACTTGTGCCGCCTGCATGTCTATGACTTTGACGATTCGGCCGTACACGTCACTTGGCCAGGCAGTATTCAGCTTCTCCGCCAACTCCCGTGCAGCAGGGCCGATTTTCTCAAGCATCGCGTCAAGTCTTCCGAGAACAAGTGCCGGACGGAGTCCGGCTTCATCGGCCATCACCCCGAAGCTCGCACGCGTGACATCAGACATTCGACTCGCCCCGCCAATGGACATCGCGTTGATTTTTGACAGGTTGGGATAAATGACCGTACTCATCACATCGTAGATCGGCGCGAGCCCT
>JAUNMP010000421.1 GCA_030537465.1 bacterium | reverse complement strand
TCGTAGATGAAGGCGCCTGGGGTGCGAACCGTCCCGCCATCCGGACGCCGCGTCACGACCGTTCCCTTATCGACGGCCTTGGAAAACGATGTGTAGTCCGCATTCGGCCAACGCGCAAGCGTGCCGAGCCGTCTCCCGACGAACAGAAGAGGCGCGGTGGGGGTGGCACCGAAGTTCTTCGCCATTCCGGGGATTTTCGCGGGGACGAGCCCCGAGACGTCCGCGACGTAGACCTTTCCTCGCGCCTCCTCGGGCAGACGCGCGAGGATGGCAGGATCTTCGACTTTCCTAAAGAGTTCAGGATCAACGCGCACGCCGCCCGTGAGGCGGGCCCTCGCGGCACCAACCGTCCGCCAGACGACTGGTGCCGAATCCGTCCCCGAATCCTCCTGTACGAGCCTGACACCATCCCCCACAAAATAATCGCCAGGGAAGAACTGGACCTCAATTGGCTCCGCGGACTTCAGCATGCCGCCCTTGCGTGCGACACGGACACCGTTCACGGCGGCTGTGACCGTGTTCCACGGCTTCGCCGAGGATCCGTCACCCCCCGCCGCGGCCTTTGAGTCTACGTAGAACGTCACCGCCTGCGCGGCAATCGCCCACGCAAAGCCCGCCAGAAAGATGCATGTCTTCATGGCGGGCATTATCCCATCTTAATCCCGACGCGTCAAGTACGGGACAGGGCAGTCTGGACGGAGACTCAGAGCGCGGCGAGCTTCTTCGCGACGAGCGGACCGACGATCTTGGGGTCGGCCTTGCCCTTCGAAAGCTTCATCACCTGGCCGACGAAGAAGCCGGCGGCGGCCTTCTTGCCCGCCTTGAAGTCCGCGACCGGACTCGGATTCGCGGCGATCGCCTGGTCGACGAACGCCTCGAGGGCGGCCGTGTCGCTCACGGCGCCGAGACCGCGCTCCTTCACGATCGCCTCGGGATCGCCGCCCTTCTCGAAGATCTCGGGCAGCAGTTCCTTCAGCGTGGGGCCGTTGATCGTGCCCTTCGCGGAAAGGACGATGAGCGCGCGCAGGGACTCGGGTGTCAACGCGCATTCGCCGATCGTCTTGCCGCTCGCGTTCAGGAGCGCCATCACGTCGCCCATGTAGAGATTGCAGAGGAGCTTCGCCGTCTTCTTGTCGAGTCCCTTCGCGGCGGCCTCGAAGAAGTCCGCGTTCGTCTTCGCCTGCGAGAGGACGCCGGCGTCGTACTCGGCGATGCCGTACTCCTCGATCATACGGGCGCGGCGGGCCTCGGGCTTCTCGGGCAACAGCTTGCGCCATTCCTCGATCTGCTCCTCGGAAAGCGCCACCGGCACGAGGTCCGGCTCGGGGAAGTAGCGGTAGTCATGTGCATTCTCCTTGGAGCGCATCGACGCCGTCTCCATGGCATCCGGGTCCCAGCGGCGCGTCTCCTGCACGATCGGAATCGAATGCGCCATGCACTCGCGCTGGCGGCGGGCCTCGTACTCGAGCGCGGCGTGGATGCCGCTGAAGGAGTTCATGTTCTTGATCTCGACCTTCGTGCCGAGCTTCGTCTCACCGACGGGACGGATCGAGATGTTCACGTCGGAGCGCATGTTGCCCTCTTCGAGGTTGCACTCGGAGACGCCCGCGTAGACAAGGATCTCCTTGAGGGCCGTCAGGTAGGCGATCGCCTCGTCGGCGTCCGCGAGGTCGGGCTCGCCCACGATCTCCATGAGGGGCGTGCCGCCGCGGTTGAAGTCGACGCCGGACGTCGTCGCGTAGTGGTTGATCTTCGCGGCGTCCTCCTCAAGGTGGATGTGGTTGATGCGGATGAACTTCTTTGTGCCGTCCGCCTTCGTGATCTCCACGCCGCCGCCAATGCAGAGCGGATTGTCGTTCTCGGAGATCTGGTAGTCCTTCGCCATGTCGGGATAGAAGTAGTTCTTCCGGTCGAAGGTCGC
>JAUNMP010000420.1 GCA_030537465.1 bacterium | reverse complement strand
AGCATGGCGATCTGATCGTCGCCGCCTACACCGGTTCCTACGAGAATGTCATGGGTCTTCCCGTGGAACCCCTTCGGGAATGGAAAGTCGTCCGCGCCTGACGACGCGGACGATTTTTAGGTTCCAGGTTCCAGGTTCAAAGTTCCTGGTTCCTGGTTCTGGGATCCTAGTTCCTAATCACTGATTCTTGACCCACGCGTGGTCGGGGTCCATCGAGGAGATGAGGCCGCGACCCTGGCTGCCGGCCATTGTCCAGAGGTAGTACATCGAGTAGCCCGGCGCGCCGACGAGCGGGTGATAGCCCTCGGCGATCGCGACGGTGTCGTGATCCTGCACGCGGTAGGCCTCGTTGAGGGAGCCGTCTGGCTTGTAGACGCTCTGGAAGCCGAAGCCCTGGCCGGGGTCGAAGAGATAGAAGTAGGTCTCCTCCATGTCCAGCTCGGCGGGCGGATTGTTCACGTCGTGGCGGTGGCTGGGGTAGCCGCTCCAGTTGCCGCTGGGGATCATGCCTTCGCCGATGTAGAAGTGCTCGCTGTCGAACTTTTCGTCGAGGATGATCTCGCTCGTGCGCGTCCAGTTGTCCTTGCCGAGCGCGATGTGGCGCGTGTCCTCGGGCTTGATCAGCGTGGGCTTCGCCGTGTCGCGCGTGGCGGGGGAGCCGTTGTAGGCGAGCTCGACGTCCGTCGTGGCGGTAAGCGTGTACTTCGTGTTGCGGGGCATGTAGAGGCAGTGGGGCTTGCCCGTGAAGGGGCTCTTGCGACCATCGGCGACCTCGAACGACCAACCGTCGCCAGCCGCCTTGAAGTTGCCGCCGATGAGGACGAGCGCGACTTCCATGTCGCCCGTGTTGTCCTCGTAGGTCGTGCCCGCCGCGAGTTTGATGATGCCGAATTTCGTCAGCTTCATCTTGTACTCGCCCACGTCGAAGATCTTGTTGTAGCCCTGCTGCGGTTTGCAGCGGATGAGAAGATTGTCGCTCATTGCCGAATTTTCCTTTCGTCGGTATTTTACTCCATTTCCCCCCGATGCCGCAAGCGGAACAGGCAAATATGCTATACTATGCCCATGAACACGTACATCGTCACCTGCAGACAGCCGAATGGGGAAAACGTGGAACGGCGCGTGAAGGCGCGCAACCACCACGAGGCGCAGCGCATGCTCGAGGAGGCCGGCATGGGCGAAATCGTGATTCTCGACCGCGAGACGCGCGCGGATCGCGTGGTCGATCGGCGCCTGCGCGGCATCATCTGGTCGATCATCATCGCGTTGCCCATTGCGGTGTTCGCGGCGTGGAAGTTCCTCGAGTACGTCAACAGGTGGGTGAACTGAGATCCGCTGGTCGCGCGCAGGACGGCGGATCGCCTGGGCTTCGCGGTGGATGAGGAACGTGGATGGTTTTGATTCGGATTTGGCTATGGAAATCAACAATCTCGAGAAGTTTCTGGAAAAGGTCCGTGGAGGCGAACTCGCCCTCGGCGCGGTGACCACTTTCGCCGATCCCGCGGTGACGGAGCTGACGGCGATGGCCGGCTTCGATTTCGTCTGGATCGACGGGGAGCACGGCGAAATGGACCGCGTGAACGCGATGACGCATCTCATGGCGGTGAAGGGGACGGACTGCGCGGCCTTCTACCGTGTGCCCGCCTGCGACCACACCGAAATCAAGAAGATCATCGATTTCGGTCCCGCCGGCGTCATCGTGCCGATGGTGATGGACGCCGCCGACGCGGCGCGGGCGGTGGCCGCGTGCCGCTATCCGCCGACGGGGAACCGCGGCTGCGGATTCCGCCGCGGTCTCGCCTATGGCGCGGGTGACTTTGAATCCTACTGGCGGGCGGCGAAGGTGGATCCGCTCGTCATCATCCAGCTCGAGCACATCGAGGCCGTCCGCAATCTCGACGAGATCCTGAAGGTGCCCGGCATCGGGG
>JAUNMP010000172.1 GCA_030537465.1 bacterium | reverse complement strand
GACGGCTCGATGATCGTCGCCCGTCCAGCGGCAACGCGTGTGATGAGCGGCCCCAGATGCGGGAAATGCGTGCATCCGAGAACCAGATTGTCCGCCCCCGCCGCGAGAAGCGGCTCCACCTTCGCGCGGACAATCCCCTCCGCCCGCGGACCTTCCAGCTCACCCCTCTCCACCAAGGTCACAAATTCATCCGCCACGACGGTCAGCACCGTCGTTTTCTTCGCGAACCGCGCACTCGTCTCACGGTAGAGCCGCCCATTGAAGGTTCCCTGCGTCGCCAGCACACCAACCACACCGGATTTCGAGCGCAGGGCGGCGGGCTTGACCGCAGGTTCCATTCCCACGAACGGGACATCCGGCCATTCACCTCGCAGCGTGTCGACCGCGGCGGCCGTCGCCGTGTTGCACGCGACCACCACCATCTTGCAGCTCTTCGCCAGAAGGGTCTTCACAAGCCCACGGGCCAGGGCGATGATTTCCTCCGGAGGCTTATTGCCATAGGGACAGTTCGCCGAGTCGGCGATGTAGACGGTGTCCTCGCGGGGCAGAAGCGACCGCACCGCGTCGCGGATGCAGAGCCCTCCCACGCCGCTGTCGAAGAACCCGATTGGATCCGACGCCTTCACTCCCGACGTCACTTCGTCTTCATCAGCTCCTGGTACTCGGCGGCGGACGGCGCACCGGTGAGGCAGGGGCGAATCTCGGACCTCTCGCCATCCGTCACGCCCACGAACGGCAGACGGTTGTCCGGCGGCTCGAAGGTGCCGAGGAAGTACTCCCGTTGCGAGAAGTCGTCGATGTTGAGCCGCACGAACATGAACGCATTCGTGTCGATCCGCACCTCTCCGCGCCGCACCAGCTCGTAGAAGCGCTGGCAGCGTCCGCAGACCTCGCGCCCGATCGACACGAGAACCTTCTTCTTCTCCTTGCCAGCCTTCTGGCAGACAGCGTCGAAATCCTCGTCCGCAGGCAGATAGGGCGGAAGCTCGCAGACGACGGGCTTCTTCCTCAGCTCGGCAATCTCCTTCTTGAGCGCCTCATGTGCGGGCGACTGGGCACAGACCAACAGGCCCACCACCATGCACACCCCCGCTGTCAGCCACCGCCTCATGCGCGCACGCCGAAGATGTTGCCCGTGCGCTTGAGGTTCAGCGCCTCCACGAATGCGGCGATCTTCGTCACCGTCGAGCAGGGGTCGATGGACGCGTCCATGCAGTCGCCCTCCAGCGTGAGCAGCGGCACGCCCACCGAATCGAGCGATTCACGAAGCTGCTTGGAGAACGAGCGGTCCGCAAGCGAACAGCGTCCGAAGCCATGCGTGTAGAGAATCACGCCGTTGAACTTGCCCGCGGGGATGGCCCTCTTGACGTACTCCACACGGAGCGAGGGATCGAGGAAGCCAGACTGAAGCAGCTTCTTCGCCAGCGAACGATAGGGATCCTTCGGGTCCAGAGGCTCCCATCCCACGAAATTCGTCTCCTCGAACACAATCGGCGCATTGCAGGTCTTCTCGATGAAGTCGAGATGCTTCGAATCATAGAACGGCGGCAGGTGCAGCCACAGAAGACGATGCGTGTCGTCGATCGAATAGCGCTTCTCGGCCCATTCCTTCTTCGCGAGCAGTTCCTCGTAGTAGGCCTCCTGGATGTCCACGAATTCCTGGGTGCCCCACAGCTGCGAGAAGACGATGGCATTGTAGATCGCCTCGCTGCCGCGCACCAGCGGCGGGGACGTGAACCGCAGATGCGCGCACTTCTTCGCGAGCTCGGCCGCCTGGTTCGAGAGCACGCAGGCCTCTTCGAGACGCGCGGGATCAAGCTTGCAGCCAAAGGCCTTCTCCATCAGAGAGACAGACTCCGCAAGGCCGTCCGCCATCATCTCCACGGCATTTCGGCAATGGCTGTTGATCGGCGTCTGGAGGGAATAGAGGCGATCGGGGATCTCGTACTCGCGCACAAGGTCCGCGAAGACGCGTTCCGCCTGCTGGCAGGGCTGCATCGTGGATACGACGTAGTCCGGCTTCTCGAGCGGCATGCCCTCGAGCATGCGGAGGAAGGAGCAGGTCTGTCCGTCATAGCCCTTCTGCGCGGCACGCCCGAGGGCCTCCTTGACCTTGTCGGCCTTGCGGCCGAAGAGCGCCGCATAGGTCTCAAGCGTGCGGATGCGGCATCCCATCGCATTGAGAATCTCCGTCGGGAAGAAGAGGTTGCGCCACACGAGCGGCTTGGACTTGTCCGTCGAGAAGAAGTCGCGCTTCGTGGACTTGATGCGCAGCAGCACGGACCGTCCGCGCGTCGACTCGTATTCGATCTTCGGGAGCTCGAGCGTCCCACCCCCGCGCAGCTCGTCGAACTGGCGCGCGATCAAGGCCGCGCCCAGAGCCCCCATCACCTCGTGGTACTTGGGGATGATGATCTCACTGCCCGTGAGCTGCTTGAGATAGTACGCCACCGCACCGTTGAACGCGACACCGCCCTGGAAGAGGATCTTGCGCCCGGGAGCGTTCAAAAGCAGCTGACCAACCGAGTTGAGGATCGTGCGCGCCTGCGCCTTGCACGCGCCCGCGAGGAGATCGCCGATCGGCACGCGGTTCTTGAACTTGTTGATGGAGGTCGCAGAGAGCACGGCACAGACGGAGCTGAACTCCGTGCTGGACTCGTAGTTGACCTTTGAGGCGACCTCTTCGATCTTTACGCCAAGTTTCGCGGCGACGGAATCCAGGAAGCTGCCCGTGCCGGCGGCGCAGACGCCGCTCATCATGCTCGTCCAGAGGTTCATGGTCGGACTGTAGACCATGCACTTCGAGTCCTGTCCGCCACAGTCGATGATCGCGTCCACATCCGGATGCAGGAACTTCGCCCCCATCACATGCGCCGTGACTTCGCTCACCTGGAAATCAAACGCAATGAATTTCCGTGTGTCCTCGACAATCTGGCTACCCGTCACGACAATCGCCGAGACATCCTCCAAGGACGCAAGTCCAGACTCCTTGAGGAATTCGACCGCAAGCCGCTTCACGGAACCACCACTGCAGGCACCACATCCATTGCACCGTCCCGTGCAGGCCACCTTCCCGGCCTCAACGGGCTGCGTCCGCTTGTAGACCGTGCGAAGGACCTCTCCCTCACCATTGAGGAGCACGGCCTTGAAGGTCGTCGACCCAATGTCTATGCCTAAAAACAGCTTCTTGGCTTTCTCTGCCATTGTATCCTCTTCCACTCGAATGCAAGCCCTCTCTCGGGGCAAAAGTTTTGGCGAGTATACCATTTTTGCCGTATTCGTGCAAATCTTGATAGATTGATTTGAATACGAACCCTTGATTTAATATCAGTACAAAACAATCCGAACCCCATTCAAATGCCAATAAAACAAGGGCGATCATAAATTGCATACTTGTTCAACCGAACCCTGTTTGCTATACTCGGGAACCATCTTCGTAGACCTAGCATCAAGATGCCGAAAATAGTGATAAAACAGGAATCCTCCCGTATCGCCGGGGGCGCAAAACCTCCTCTCTCACGGGAGCAGGTCCAGTCCCTTTTCGACCTCTCCCGCGAGGACAAGTTCTTTCATCCTCTCATCGTCACCGCAGCCTGTACGGGGATGCGACTAGGCGACGTCTGTAATCTCAAATGGTCGTCCATCGATCTTGATGGCGGAAGCATCGTCGTCACGACGACACGTACGAATCAACAGATTGAAATTCCCATCCTGCTACCGCTCCGTACCATTCTAACAGACCTGCGTGCCAGTTCACGCAAAGCTCGGGGACTCGTCTTCCCCGAGGCGGCCCACAGGTATAATTTCAAGAACCAGCACGGGATCCATAGCCTTCGAGGATACCTCCTCAACGGGATCAAGGCACTTATCGGAAGAACTCTGGGCGAGCCAACATCCCAAGCCGCGCCCCGGATCCAGACTCAGCCCCCATCTCCCGATGATGTCACGGCATCCATACAATCCGCGGGTTTTGCCCCAAGGAAAGCTGAGCGGCTAATCACAACCTATAGACTTTTCGCAGAAGGGCGATCATATTCTCAGATTTCCGCTATCACTGGCCATCGCAAAGGACAGTGCTCAGAGGACCTTAAGGCCATTGAACGGCTGATTGGGCAGACCCTCAGACCAGGGACGTCTCCAAAGGCACCATCCCTTGGAGGGAGATCTCTCTCCGATCTGGTACGAACAACCCGTAGGAATCAGACGGGGAAACCTCAATCTGGACAGAAAAGACAGATAAGCGTCTACGGGTCACGCTCCTTCCGTACCGTCTTCTGTATGCTCGCCATGGACGCCGGAGTCTCCACCGCAATCATTGAACGAATCGTCGGCCGTAGAACAGCCACGGCGGCCTTTGACCAGGCCATCGCCGCCGGCGACATCTCAGGGATGCCGCAAAGCATCACAACCCGTGCGCTGGCCCTGGCCCGCGACGTCATCGCCCCTGGGCAAGCGGCTCTTGTCAATGCCGTCCTGCAGGCAACAGGCATCAACGGGACAACAGACCCCAAACGGATCCTCTCTCTTCTTAGTTCAGCGGTTATGGAGAAGACGAAATCGCGTATCCGTTCCGCCCTCAACGTCGCGAGAATCAAGAAGATCCTCAAAGACGACTAGCGGGCATCGACATCGCCCAAATGGCCGTAGCCATCGACGAAATAGTTCTGAATGAACCGCAACGCGATTTCCGCCCCCTGGGCGTAGAACTTTCCGTGAACGGACTTGATCGTCGACGGTGCGCGAACCTCGATGTACGTGTGGGCGACGCCATTGTTGGAGAGAAGTTCATGTAGCTGGCGATTACAGCCGAGGAAGAAGTCCTCGGTACCAAGCACGCTGATGAGGTCCACCTCGCCGTTCTTCAACGTCTTGGCGACATTGAGGACAGAATGCTCCTCCCAACGCTCAGGAAACTGGTCCCGTGGTCCCAACCGGCGCGCGATATCCCAGTTTCCAGACCAGGGCACGAGATCGACGCCTCCATAGATGTTTCCAATGACTCCGAAGAGGTCCTTGTGGCGAATGCCAAGATAACACGCGCCGTGCCCACCCATTGACCCGCCCATAATCGCGCGTTTTGTCCGATCGGGAATCGTCCGGAACTTCGCGTCAACCGCCGGCAGGGCCTCCTGGGCGACGAACGTCTCGTACTGGAACTTGGGATCGATCGGCGAATCGAGCCACCAGCTCGTGACGCCGCCGTCTGGGCACACCGCGATGAAACCATACTTGTCCACCATCTGGCCGATGATCTTCTCTCCCGCCTTCTTGGCACCGCTGCCCCCCGCGCCATGCAGAACCCAGATGCTGGGATAGCGCGCCGTCCCCTCGGCATAGCCTTCGGGCAGGACAAGCGTCACCGGCACGTCCTTCTCCATCTTCGCCGAATGCACCACGAGATTCGTCAGCGTCGCCCCCCAGCCAACACATGTGGCCAATAGAGCCATTCCCAAAGCCAGATTCTTCATCTTGAAACTCCTCATCGAATGAAATTCGTGCGCGTGATCGGTTCCAGCTCGGGAAGGTCGACTCCAGCGGCCTTTCCGGCCGCGATGCATTTGATCATCCAGGCCATGTTCTTCGCAAGCGTCCGCATGATCTGCAGACCCTCGGCGTCCTGCGCGACGTCCTCCGCCTTCGTGCCGTGCACCATCGGCCAATATTGGGACGGAACGATCGGCAATCCACAGATGTAGAAATACTTGTTGAGCTGGTCCAGCGTCGCCGTGGTGCCCGCGCGGCGGGCCGATGCCACACAGGCCGCCGGTTTGCCGCGGAGCTTTCCGCCAGCAGAGAAGAACACGCGATCCATGAAGGACGTGATTGCGCCCGAGGCCGCAGCCCAGTGGACGGGCGTTCCGAAGACAAATCCGTCCGCCGTCGCCGCCTTCTCGACGAAGCGGTTCACGCAGTCGTTGCGGAAGCAGCCGCCCTTCTCGCGACAGGCTCCGCAGCCAATGCAACCGGCAATCGGATCCAGTCCCAACCAGAACACCTCGCTCTCAATCCCCTGCGACGTCAGTTCGCGCGATACCTCGTCCAACGCCGCCCGCGTGCAGCCGTGCTCATGCGGAGACCCGTTCACTAGAATGACCTTCATATCCACCTTCCTTTATGCCGTTTGCAGGAATTGTACACCAGATCGCCCCTCATGCGCAAGTAGCGATCCAATGACCGACGATGACGATCCACCGTCGGAACGCGGGGAACCCATCATGGGATCTTGTAGTAATAGTTCCAGAAATTCAACCAAGTCTGAATGGAACAGCTTTACCTTTCCTGACCATTGCAAAATATGGCGCGGGAAATGAAAAATATTCGACTTTGCACTGGGACAACGATTATGGTACACTTTCCATGCTTTAAAGTTTACGAACAATGACGGGAAGATTAAAAAGTAAGGACTGCGATGACTATCCAACGAAATGAATTGCTGAACAAGCTTATCGCAGCCAAAGGTAACGATTTTGTCAAGATATTGACAGGATTGCGCCGTTGCGGCAAGAGTTTCCTTTTGTTTCACCTTTTTAAGCAACACTTGCTTGATGCCGGCATCCCTGAAAACCACATCATTGAAATCGACTTGGAAAGCCGAGCCTATCAGAATTTGCGCACGCCCAATGCGTTGGGCGCCTACATCGACAGTCGGTTGATTCACGATGGAATTCACAACTATGTTCTCATTGACGAAATCCAACTGTGCCAACGTGAATGGAATCAAGCGATAGATCCAGCCCGTATTCATCCCGATGAGCGCGACTGGGGTTACATCACCTTTTACAGCATTTTGAGCCAATTGAGAACCATGCCCGATGCCGACGTCTATGTGACCGGATCCAACTCGCGCCTGATCGAAACTGACGTGTCCACAGAGTTCCGAGGTCGCGGACAAATCATTCGCGTCACTCCGCTCTCGTTCTCCGAGTTTAGCCAACTCGCTCAGCGGGACGCAAATCCCTTCCTCACCCTGAATGACTATTTCACCTTCGGCGGACTTCCCGAATGTGCGCTGATGCCAACCGCCGCCGAGAAGGAAGCCTATCTCAAAGGGCTTTTCAAGGCCATCTACTTGCGCGACATCATTGAGCGCTACAAGATTCAGAACCCCATTCTGCTCGAGCATGTCGTCAACTTCGCCCTGAGTACCATTGCGTGTCCGACCAATCCCAACAAACTCGCGAATGCCATCAAAACCGAAACCGGACTTACCGCCACTCAACCGACTGTTGCAAAGTACCTTTCCGCACTCGAAGAATCCTTCGTCCTTGCTCATGCCCAGCGCTTCGACATCCGTGGCCGTCACTATCTCGATTACCCGATGAAGTACTACGCCGTTGACACTGGATTGCGGAATGCCGCGATCAACTTTCGGCAGAACGAAGAAACACATCTGATGGAGAATGTCATCTTCAACGAACTTGTACGCCGCGGCTATTCCGTCGATGTTGGCGTCATAGAACTTGACAAGCGCAGGGACGGACGACACACGACGCCCAAATATGAAATCGACTTTGTCGTTAATCGCGGGTCAAGCCGCATCTACATCCAGTCCGCCTACATGATCCCCGATGCCGAAAAACGGGCACAAGAGACCTTCTCGCTTCGACACACCGGCGACTCCTTCAAAAAACTCGTCATCACCAACAATCCGATTCAGCCACGGCAGTACGACGACAACGGTATCTTCTTCATGGGACTTTGGGACTTCCTCACCAATCCCAAGGCCCTTGAAGCGTTCTGACGATTCACCCTTGAAGCGTATCTCATCAAACGCGCCGTCAAACCCCTCAAACTAGCCGGATCCAAAGCCTTGAGGACGGCTCTCATGCAGTTCGCCTTCACGATCTCGCAGAACGACGCCCACTTCAGGGCGATCTATGAGAAGCGCATCAACGCAGGGAAGCACCACAAGGCAACGCTCTCGTTTGTCGTCGCAGACCTTGCTGAGGATCGTCTGTTCTCTTTGTAAATCGGGTCTGAAGGACACCGTTGACAAACCGGCACCCCAAAGCATCGCCGCATGAGTTGTCAACACAAGGAGAACACCCTCTGAAAAAAGCTCAAAATACCCCTTGCTTAACCCATAGCTTGTCTAGAGCACCGTTGCGAATTCACGTGGTTCCCAGTTGCACCAGTCGAGGAGGACCTCGTTATACGAAAGCGTGGCATAGGGCCAGAAATCGACGACGGCCATGCTCTCGACGAGGATTGTCAGAAGTTTGTTCGTAGTCCCTAAAGTATTGCTCAACTCGAGTTCGACTGTCCATTGCGCGGAATGGAAGTTGGGGTCATCGATGCCCTCCGTATAGGAGTCGTCCCGAAGGACCTTCACCGGTCGTCTTTTCGTGCAGGAGACTCCCTGGTTCTGCTCGATGAAACGCGACTTCCAGGCATTGCAGTACTCGATGGCGGCTTGCGCTTCCCTGAAGACGAAGTCGCTAGACCTCTCCCATTCCTTCGTGAAGTCGTCGATCTCCCCGCCACCGCAGAGCTCATCGCCTCCCTTGTAAATCTCCTTGGCCCTCTCGCTGGCGGTGAACTGCGTCCTAAGTTTGATGGTGACGGCGTATACGTATTCTTCGTCCATGGCTTGGATTGATTTGCAAGTGTGCGAGTGGGCAAGTTTGCGAATTGAAAGGAACTGCAAAC
Organism: bacterium; assembly: GCA_030537465.1. Lineage (GTDB taxonomy): Bacteria > Verrucomicrobiota > Kiritimatiellia > RFP12 > UBA1067 > RUG572. The sequence continues at coordinate 1,579 of JAUNMP010000172.1, read as the reverse complement.
TGACGGAGAACCGCCTCTAGTGGTGGAGGTTGAAAGATTCCGAAGCCCGACCCACTTGCGCCGAGCGGAGAAATCAACCTCCGAAAACGCCTTATATTATACCATATTTCGGGTGTGACGAGGTTCTGAATATGTAATAAATGCTGAACCATGAAACTTCTCCCCGAAAAAGTTGGTGGAGAAAATATTTCTATTTTTTTGATTCAACTTTCGCAGGCTCCGCAGTTGCTGCACCCGTTGCAGGTGAGGCGCGAGCCGCATGTGGCGCAGGCTTCGCGGAACCCGCCCGTCCGCAAGGCAATCGGCTCGTCGAAGAGCGACCCCTCCGCAGGACGAAGTTTGTACTGCGGCATCCTGCCCTGAAAGCTCAAGCCCGAAAGGTACGCCTGTCGGCTCTGCACCCGCTTGTCGGGTATGCGGTATTCCTTTCCGTCCTTGACGAACACCGTGCCGGTCTCGATGAAGTCAAACGTGACGTTGCGTCGACGGCATTGGTCGCTCAGCCCCTTCGCCCATTCATAATGGCAAGGCCGCGCCCCGTCGTAGTTCTCCCCGCCGCAGAGGACTTGCTCGAACTGTCCGGTGGCGAGGTAGCGTTCGGCATCGACCGGGCCGATGAGCGGTGCCGCCATGAAGCCCTTGTACTTGGCCGGAACATCAACGAGTATGGACAGCCGCTCATCGGCTCGCGTCTGATTCTCGGTCGTGACCTGAAGCATGACGTTCTCGTATCCGTCGCCCCAATCGGACGGAAGATGGTCGCGAATGCGCCCCGCCCTCTTGGTGAGGATTCGGAACACGACATCGGGACGCTTTCGGATCACCGCCCATGCCTCGTCGCGCCAGGCGTCCGCCTCCTCGACGAAGAAGTCCGTGGAAAGCCCGACCAGCAGCTCCATGCCGGGGGCGACCTTGAAGCGCCCGTCACGCCCACGCTTCAACGGCATGTCAAAGTTGGCGTTGCGGGACACCTTCGAGGTGTCGATGCCGCGCATACGGTCGAGGAAGTACATATAGCAATGCTGACACCCCTCGCTCACCTTATGGCAGCCATGCCACGGATTCCAGATGATCATCTGCCCTACACTCGCTCCAGCAGCCGACGGAGCTGCTCCTTGAGCCGCTCCACCTCGTCCCAGTCCTTCTGCTCCTCGGCATAGGCGATCAAGCCCTCAAGCCGATGGATCTGCTCGATGTTGTTGTCTCGTTGCGGCATTGCCATAGAATCACCTCTTGTTTCTACTCCACCCGTCTCGTTCGCAGGACTTCTCCAGCCGCCTCTCTATTGCTTTTTTGTAATCGGTCATCTTTTTCATGTCATTCATGGCAACAACTCCTTGACGAGGTTTAAACTGTCTTGTGGCAATATTTCTTGAAAATGTCCATCTTCATTTTACCCAGCCGATAATTCATGAATTCATCTTGTACAAACTCAAATCCACATATCAGCTTACTCAATGATATGCGCGGAGTTTGCCTAAAGGATTTGTCAAGCATTCCCCAGAACATTGGTCGTATCTTTCTTATGAGGTAATTGCAAAACCCTCCTCAGTTGAACATTCCGGCGACTCCGTCGCCT
>JAUNMP010000171.1 GCA_030537465.1 bacterium | reverse complement strand
GACATTGTTCTTTGATATCGGCGGGTGATTTAGATGTAGAGAATAGGTGTAGGTGTAGAGTGGACGGTAAAATTCCGCTGTCGACCTCGACCTTTGACCTCGACCTAAATCAACCCGTCACCATCAAATGTGCGTAAGCGCATTTTTTGCTTCTACCGAAAACCGCTAATTTGAAGTACTGAGGCAAGGAATGTGGTTTCGCGGATTTGTACACCATGGGTGTAGTGTGCCCATGCCGTACTGTGTACCTATTCTGCGTGCCCGTTCTTGATATTTCAGTGCGGGCTCTTAGCGGTGCCTCGGTAGAGATATCTCGAACGAGGCACGCTTTTTTTGGTCTGCGAAGGGCGTGTTTTACCTAAAGACAGGCATATCAGGGTGAAAACATGAACAGACAAGATGCGCGATATATGGATTTGCATTATCATTTGGATTGGGGGGACGGCTGGGTGTGGAGCAGTCGCTTTGGTCTCCCTGTTCTGAATCCCGAGACCGGTGTGCCCCGGTGTCGCGTACCTTTTGACAAACTCAAAAAACAAGTGTCGGTAGATGCATGTGCGGTATTCAATCTTGCCGACAGACGAATTGACAGAGTGTGGCTTAATCCTGAAAAGTACTTGCCTTTGTTGCGCAGGTGCAAGTATGTCGTATGCCCGGATTTCTCATTGTTGCTGGGAATGGACAGAGCATCGATTCTTTGGAATGTGTCACGCTCGTTAAAGTTGAGGCTTCAGCCATAAGTGTGGGTCTCCTCTCGCCTTTCATGGCTTTATGAAGTACGCAGATGCTGCGCATACGCGGTATTTGCCGAAAAACGTTGTGGCTAACGACGCCCTCGCCCAATCGCAATTCATTGACAAACCGGTGCCCCCCATTTACGGCGAGGGCTACGCCACAAACGTTTTTCGGCGAGATCGTATATCCTGAAGGTTGTTGCCCAATACGCATCTTCGACCGAATCGACCGTGGCGTAGTCCGCGCGTCAAAAAAACAAGCCACAGAATTTTCAAATTCAAGTCATTGGCGCGGGCGTCGTAGCCACGTCGATTCGGTCGAAAAATCTGCGTATGCGCAGCATCTGCGTACCAAATTGGGCGCTCCGAGTACCAGAATAGACCCACACTTATGCCTGAAGAGCCTTAAAGTTGGGCCGTTATTTTCAAGACAACGGACTTCGGGTGTTCCCGAATGCCGTTTGGGCCTACCCTGACACCTATGATATCTGCTTCGAAGGCATCCCCAAACATGCCGTTAGCTTTGTCTCGACAATAGGAACCGTACGAAAGGAGGAATCAAGACGGCAGTTCAAACTGGGTCTCAGGGCGTTTTGCGAACGAACAATGCCCGCGGGACTGATCCTTTACGGGCCAATGCCCGTATTGGATTTTGACATTCCTGTTTTGCGCCATTTCGATCGTGTGTCACCGGCGCAGAGCGGGGCTTATCAACCTGGTCTATTCTGACAAGAGAAAGGATCTGTCATGGGATCACGAGGTCAATATATGGAATCGAGACGTTTTGTCTTGCGATTTGAAAGTCACTACCACAAGGTGGGCGAAATCGAAGGGGTGAAAATTCTGGAGTTTAATGCCAGACCCAACTCGGCATTGCCAGAGTATGCGAAAACCGCTGATGCCTACATATCGAGAAACGGGAAAGGGGAGATGCTTCATTTGCGAGTCTTTGAAGCGCATGAACCAATCCTGGAATTCGATGTAGGACATTGGAAGCATTATGGTAAAGAGAAGGGATATGTTCATGTCCATGATTATTCCAAAGATGCAAATGGATTTCCAGTTCGTATTACGCCTGGGAGGGATCCCTCTGCGGCTGAGCTGGCGAGATATGGTACAATACTCAGGCATATGAGAGGAAGTTTGGCATGACGAGTGCACTTGATAAACTGATGGCGGCAATTGCCGACGAGGGGAATGGACGCTGTTTTGTTTCATTCTCGTTTCGGTATGCAGGGTTTGAGTTTGACTATATGGGTCGGTATTATGCTTATGTGTACGAAGGTGACTTCACGCATACCGAGACTGAAGACGAGTACGGGTGGAAAGACTATGATGACATGCTGGCATCTGTGATCTCCCAGACAGGGAAAACAGTGCATGATATGTTGTCTGAACTTCCTGCCCAAGAGTTGGAGATCGAATTTGATGTTCCTTTGCCGCCCGCGGCGATTGTAATTGACAATCCGTGATTCGTCTCGGTCTGTCAAATGGGCTTCTCGCATGTCGCATGTTGGCACGACATGTGGAGAAGCTCATGAGAGGAGTCTAATATGAAACAGGGGAATACACGCGAGTTTCTTGAAACGATAGAAGCACAAGACGCATATGTCCATTACAAGGACAGGTTCTTCTTTGTGAACGGATGCTGTGTGTTCAGGAATGAGTCCGGCGGGAAAAGTTCATGTATTGAGATGTATGAGCTTGAGAGCGATCATGGCAATGCCATTGCCGACATCTGCTCGATCACGAAGCCGACCATCGAGGAGGTGATGGAGGAATTCACCCACATTCCTCTCATTGACGGCAAGACCTTCTGGGAACTCGAGAACGAGCTGGAGTGGGTCTAACTGCACATTCTCGCTTCTCGCCTCTCAGCACTGAAATCCGCCTCGCACGGGGCGGATTTTTGCTATAATTCTCCCGTCAAGCGGACGCGTGTCCACGAGACGTTTTGTTCTTTGATATCGGCGGCGACGCGCCAAAAGTTGGCGGCGAGTGTCTGACACTCCCCGCCTACTTCGGCGATTCTGCCGCCATCATAAATGTGCGCAAGCGCATTTTTTGCTTCCAACGAAAACCGGAAATTTTCAATTCAAGAGGCGAGAATGTGGCTGCGCAGGGCTGTACACCATGGGCATTCTGTGCCCATGCCTTATTGTGTACCGGTTCTGCGTGCCCGTTCTTGGTATTTCTTGAATGGGCTCTTTCCGGTGCCTCGTTGGAGATATCTTGAACGAGGCACGCTTTCTTTTTGCCGCCGAAGCTGCGCTGCCGATTTTCCCGGCGGCGAAAAGGTGGCATACGGATGGCGAACGTCAAGGAACACGAGCGGGCCGAACTTCACAAGGCCATTTGGGGAATTGCCGACGCCCTGCGCGGCAGCGTGAGCGGATGGGAGTTCAAGGCCTACGTTCTGGGAACTCTCTTCTATCGTTTCATCTCCGAGAAACTGGAGACGAGCGTCAACCTTTCGGAGCAGAAGGCGGGCAACAAGGGGTTCGTCTACGGCGATCTCGACGACCGGACGGCTCTTCCCGCGAAGCGGCAGATCGTCGACAAGCTCGGCTACTTCATTTCGCCCTCGCATCTGTTCCGCAACGTCTACGCGGCGGCCGAGAGGAACCGCAACCTCAACGTGACGCTGTCGGACGTCTTCGAGGAGATCGAAGGCTCGGCCCGAGGAACGGAGAGCGAACAGGACTTCAAGGGCCTCTTCAACGGGATGAACTTCAACAGCACGCAGAATCTCGGGGCGACGGTCGACGAGCGCAACGACCGGCTGCGGGATCTCCTGAAGGGTGTCGCGCAGATGAAGCTCGGCGACTTCAAGTCGAACACGATCGACGCCTTCGGCGACGCCTACGAATACCTGATGAAGATGTATGCGTCGTTTGCGGGCAAGTCCGGCGGCGAGTTCTTCACCCCGCAGGAGGCGTCGCGGCTGCTCGCGCTCATCACGACGCAGGGCAAGGCGAAAGTGAACAAGGTCTACGACCCCGCCTGCGGGTCCGGGTCGCTGCTGATGCAGGTCGCGAAGGTGATCGGCAAGGACAAGGTGCTGGGCGGGTTCTTCGGGCAGGAGAAGGAGCCGACCATCCACCAGCTCTGCCGCATGAACATGTTCCTGCACGACATCGACCCCCGCAAGTTCGACATCGCGCTCGGCGACACGCTCAAGAAGCCGAACGAACGCCATCTCGACGAAGAGCCGTTCGAGGTGGTCGTCTCCAATCCGCCGTACTCGATCCACTGGGACGGCGACAGCGATCCGACGCTCATCACTGATCCGCGCTTCGCGCCGGCCGGCGTGCTGGCGCCCCGCACCAAGGCGGATTTCGCGTTTATCCTCCATGCCCTGGCGTGGCTCGCGGAGAACGGCTGCGCGGCCATCGTCTGTTTCCCCGGCATCTTCTACCGCGGCGGCGCGGAGCAGAAAATCCGGCAGTACCTCGTCGAGAACAATTTCGTCGACGCGCTGATCGACCTGCCGCCGAACCTGTTCTTCGGCACGTCCATCGCGACGACGATCCTGGTGCTGCGCAAGAACAAGAAGAACGACAACAACGTTCTCTTCATCGACGCCAAGGAGCAGTTCGTCAAGGAGGGCAACAAGAACCGGCTGGCGGACGAGAACATCGCCGCCATCTTCAAGCTCTACGCGGACCGCCGAGAGGTGAAGCATCTGACGCGCCTTGTGCCGAGCACGCAGATCGCCGCCGAAGGCTACAACCTCTCCGTTTCGACCTATGTCGAGCCCAGGGACACCCGTCCCAAGGTCGACATCCGGCAGATCAACGCCCGAATCGCGGAGATCGTGGCACGCGAGGACAAACTCCGCAAGGCCGTCGAGAAGACGATCCGGGAGCTGGGCGAATGAACAAGCTTGAGAAACTGATCGCAAGTCTTTGCCCGCGCGGCGTCGAGTACAAGACGTTGGGGGAGGTGGCCACGGACTTCTATAGAGGTAACGGTATCTTGCGAACGCAGATCACGGACGCAGGAATCCCCTGTGTACGATATGGGGAAATCTATACATCCTATAATACGTGGTTCGACACCTGTATCTCGCATACAAGGATTGAATATATACCATCTCCAAAATATTTTGAGCATGGAGATATCCTTTTCTCAATTACAGGTGAAAAGATATCGGAAATTGGTAAGTCAACCGTTTATGTTGGTCATGACAAATGTCTTGCCGGTGGCGATATAGTTGTAATGAAGCATAATCAGAATCCCAAATATATGGGATACGCCTTGTCGACGAATGAGGCGCAACAACAAAAAAGTAAGGGTAAGGTTAAAAGCAAAGTTGTTCATTTAAGTGTTGCAGAATTAATGGCTGTCGTTATCCCCGTCCCTCCGCTCCCCGTCCAGGAGGAGATTGTGCGGATGCTGGATGAGATGGCTGGTTTGATCGACGAGTTGGAGCAGGAACTTGCCGCCCGCAAGCAGCAGTACGAGTGGTATCGGGACTCGTATTTTAGATGTTCAAAAGCTAAAAGGATCGCCATCAAAGACATTGGTGTTCTTACCAGAGGGAAGCGTTTTGTTCATGCAGATGCGGTTGAAAGTGGAGTTCCGTGTGTTCATTATGGAGAGATATATACACGATATGGCGTATTTGCTGATGTGGCTCAATCCAATATTCGCAGAGAGCTTGGATCTAAGATGCGATATGCGCACAAAAATGATGTGATCATTGTTGGAGCAGGTGAAAATAGTGATGACATAGGTATTGGAGTGTCGTGGGAAGGGGACTGCGATGTAGCTGTGCACGATGCCTGCTATACACTTGTACATGCCCAAAATCCACGGTACGTATCGTATTTTTTGCGTAGTAAAATCTATCATTCACAAATTAAGCGATTTGTCTCGGAAGGTAAGATTTGTTCGATCTCTGCAGAGGGAGTTGGTCGTGCATTGATACCAATACCAATTCGATCAGAACAAGATGCTGTGGCAAAGTCGTTTGATGACTTTGAGTTGTTGTGTCGAGAAGTTTTACCTAGTGAGATTGCGTTGCGCAAGCAACAGTACGAATACTACCGGGACAGGCTGCTGACCTTCAAGAGAGTGGGGTGAACGGATGAACTACGATAAACTGGCGGAACTGCCGCAGTTCACGGTGGTGAACGAGTACGTGCCCGAGCTGGAGGTCGGGAGCGGGGCGCATGAAAGTGAGGCGCAGCTGGAGCGGAAGTTCATCCAGATCCTCGAGTCGCAGGGGTATGAATACCTCAACACGCTGACGCGGGAAGCCGATCTCGTCGCCAACCTGCGTAGCCAGATGGAGCGGCTGAACCATGCCGCGCTCAGGGATGGCGCCTTCACCGACGGCGAGTGGCGGCGGTTCTACGGCGAGGTGCTGGCGAACAGGAAGGACCGCATCGTCGAGAAGACGCGGAAGTTCCAGGAGGAGCGCCGGTTCGACTTCACGTTCGACGACGGGCGGCACGACAATCTGATGATCGTGGACGCCGAGCACCTGAACAACAACACGCTGCAGGTCGTCAACCAGTACGAGGAGCACGACGGCGCGCACGAGGTGCGCTACGACGTGACGGTGCTCATGAACGGGCTGCCGATCGTCCACGTGGAGCTGAAGCGGCGCGGCGTGGCGATCCGCGAGGCGTTCAACCAGATCAGGCGGTACAGCCGCGAGGGCTTCTGGGCGGGCGACGCGCTCTTCGAGTGGGTGCAGGTGTTCGTCATCTCCAACGGCACCGAGACGAAGTACTACGCCAACACGACGCGCGACAACCACCTCCGCGAGATGTCCAGCCTGGCGACGAAGGGCGGACGGAAGACGTCCAACAGCTTCGAGTTCACCAGTTACTGGGCGGACGCGAAGAACACGCCGATCACCGACCTGAAGGACTTCGCGAAGACCTTCTTCGCCCAGCAGACGCTGCGCAACGTCCTTCTGCGGTTCTGCGTGTTCACCGAGGAGGAGATCCTCATGGTGATGCGCCCGTACCAGATCGCCGCCACCGAGCGCATCCTGGAGCGCATCCGCATCGCCTCGAACCGGAAGGAGATGCTCGGCACGGTCGACGCGGGCGGCTATGTCTGGCATTCGACCGGGAGCGGCAAGACGCTCACCTCGTTCAAGACGGCGCAGCTGGCGACGAGGCTCGACTACGTCGACCGCGTGCTCTTCGTCGTCGACCGGCAGGATCTCGACAACCAGACGCAGAAGGAGTACAACCGGTTCCAGAAGGACTGCGTCAAGGGAACGGTCGACACGGGGGCCTTGACGGACCAGCTGACGGACGAGCCGGTGACCGACAGGAAGGGGAAACCGATCCGGAAGTCGAAGATCGTCATCACGACGATCCAGAAGCTCGCCATCTTCGTCAAGCAGAACGCGCCCGGGAGCCGGCACGCGGGCATCTACCGGAAGCACGTCGTCATCATCTTCGACGAATGCCACCGCAGCCAGTTCGGGAAGATGCACGAGGACATCACCAGGCGCTTCAGGCAGTACCACGTCTTCGGCTTCACGGGGACGCCCATCTTCGCCAAGAACGCGGGAACGGGCGGCAATCCCAAGATGCGCACGACGGCGCAGGCGTTTGGCGCCCAGCTGCACCAGTATACGATCGTCGACGCGATCCGCGACCAGAACGTGCTGCCGTTCCACGTCGAGACGGTCGGCAAGGTCGCGCCGAAGGAGCACATCAGGGACAAGGACGTCGCGGGGATCGACATCGAGAACGCGCTGCTCAAGCCGGAGCGCGTGGACGCCGTCGTGGACCACATCCTCGGACACTTCGGCGACAAGACGCTGCGGGCGAAGAGCTACATGCTCAAAGGCGAGCGGATGAACGGCTTCAACTCGATCTTCTGCGTGAGCTCCGTCAGGGCCGCCATGGCCTACTACACGGCGTTCAAGAGGAAGATCGCCGCCTTGGGCGAGGCGGATCCGATGAAGGGGCTCAAATTCGCGACCATCTTCACCTATTCCCAGAACGAGGACGACCCGGAGGATGGCGCGCTTGACAACGGCGGCGACGTGACGCAGCTGGACAAGACCTCCCGCGCATTCCTCGAAGACGCGATCGCGGACTACAACGGCCTCTTCCCGAAGGCCGGGAAGTCGGCCTTCGGGGCGGGGGACGGCGACCAGTTCCACAACTACTACATGGACCTCTCCGAGAAGATGAAGAAGCGCCAGCTCGATCTTCTCATCGTCGTGAACATGTTCCTCACGGGCTTCGACGCGACGACGCTCAACACGCTGTGGGTCGACAAGAACCTCAAGCTCCATGGCCTGCTGCAGGCCTTCTCGCGCACCAACCGGATCCTCAACTCAGTCAAGACCTGCGGAAACATCGTCTGCTTCCGCAATCTCGAGGACCAGACGAACGAGGCGATCGCGCTCTTCGGCGACAGGGACGCGGCCGGAATCGTCAAGATACGCACGTTCGAGGAGTACTACCGGACGGGGTACAAGGACGGGAAGGGGCAGAAGGTCCGGGGCTACGTCGATCTCGTCGCGGCGCTCCAGGAGCAGTTCCCGCTCGGCGCGCAGATCGTCGGCGAGGCGAAGGTGAAGAGGTTCGTGGCGCTCTTCGGCGAGGTCCTGCGCCGGCTGAACGTGCTCCGGGTGTTCGACGAATTCGCGGACGACAGGGACGCCAGGCAGATTCTGACCGATCTGGAGCTTCAGGACTACAAGAGCCGGTATCTCGACTTCTACGACACGCTGCGCGGAAAGTCCAAGGGCGAATCGGAGAACATCAACGACGACATCGTGTTCGAGATGGACACGATCCGCCAGTTCGACGTGAACATCGACTACATTCTGCAGATGGTCGAGCAGTACCATGGATCGAACTGCAGGGACAAGGAACTGCTCGGGAGGATCATCAAGGCCCTCGACGCGAGCGTGAACCTGCGTCCCAAGCGGAAGCTGATCAACGCGTTCATCCAGTCCTACAACAAGTCTTCCGGGCAGGCGAACTGGGCGGCCTTTGTCATGGCAAAGCTCGTCAAGGACGTGCAGGACCTTGTCCGGAGATTCGGAATGGAGGAGGCGACCTACACCTATGTGACGAACGCCCTCTCGGTCGGGAATCTGGCGACGACGGGGGACGACTTCGACAGGATCCTGCCGCCGATGTCGATGTTCGGCGGACCGAAGGCCCTTGCGGAGATGGAGGGGAAGAAGGTCGCCATCGTCCAGGCCCTCCGGGAGCTTTTCGAGGAGTACCGGGGCGTGTACGTCGATCTCGTCGATTCGTGCAGCGCGACGCCGGCGGAATGGTGGCGGAGCGGCAAGCCGGGCGTGCCGGCCCCCGTCCCCGTCGGCTACAACGCCTATCTGGTCATGCAGGCGGAATGGTATGACGCCATCGAGTCCGGGGAGAAGCGGGTCGAGTACCGGGAGATCAAGGCCAAGTACATTCCGATGTTCCGCGACAAGAAGCCCGTCGCGGTGCGTCTCGCCTACGGGTACACGACGCGTCAGATGACCTGGGAGGTCGAGAAGGTGGACGAGGTCGATGGCGTGTTCGAGATCCATCTCGGCAAGCGGCTGATGTAGAGACATGAGACCGAACGACTTCAAGTCGCTTTCCGACGAGCTGAAGCCCCGCGAGAGGATGCGCCGGGCTTCGTCCGTTCGCCTTGTGGATGATGCGTCGCTGCTGGCCGTCATGCTGGAGACCGGCAGCAACGGCTGCGACGTGCTCGAGCTGTCCCGACGACTCCTGAAGGCCTTCGGCTCTTTGACGCGACTCGTGCGCTGCGATTGGCGGGAGCTGCGGGAGACGATCCGCAGATACAACGTGGCGCATCCGGAGGAACGCGTGCTGGGCATCGGTCCGACGAAGCAGCTTGAGCTGGCGGCGGCGTTCGAGCTTGTCCGGCGGGGCTTCGAGACCTCGGCGGAGGATGTCCGAAATCGGGTCGTCGACTCTTCGGAGGCCGCGGCGGCGATTTTTCGGCGTGTGCTGGAGATGGGCGACGAACAGGAGAACTTTCTGGTGCTGCCTCTTGACGCCAAAAGCCATCCCCTGTGCGAGCCGATCCGCGTGACGAGGGGTACGCTCGACATGTCTCCCGTGCATGGGCGCGAGGTCTTCAAGGATGCAATCCGATGGGGCGCCCACGCCGTGGTCGTCGCGCACAATCACCCGACCGGGGATCCCGAGCCGAGCCGGGAGGACGTCGTGACGACGAGGCGTCTTGTGGAGGCTTCCGCGATTGTCGGCATTCCGCTGGTTGACCATCTGGTCCTCGGGCGGGATTCATATGTCTCGCTGCGGGAGTCGGGGCAGGTCGCATTCTGAACCCAACGGCAAGCATGCTCGTCGACGGCGGAGCTCCTCCGGCGCACGCTCATGCGCACGCTCCATGTCGATCACGGAACGTTCAAGCGCATCACGCTCACGCTGCACATGTGCGATATGATCGACGAAGAGCATCTAAGTGGAAGAAAGACCGTGTTTTCGCTCAAAGACGCCGCATAACGGATCCCTCCATGCCGCATAAGTGCCGCAAATGTGCCGCAGAAAC
>JAUNMP010000419.1 GCA_030537465.1 bacterium | reverse complement strand
TTATTTACAGGACTTCGCTACATTGAGCCCCTCAAAAAATGGGGTAATTCCAATCCTTCGTTTGGCGGGATTATACCACGAAAGGTTGTGCTATACTACCCATTGCTATGGAATTCCCAGAATATGAACTGGCGGGCATCGAGACGATCGCCCGGGGCGTCTGCATCCAGAACGACAAGGTCCTGCTCTGCCGGGCCAAGGGCGGAGCCACCTCCTATCTCCCAGGCGGACACATTGATTTCGGCGAGACGGGGCGGCAGGCCCTCGTGCGCGAACTCCAGGAGGAGATGGGCGTCGACGCGACGGCGGGCACCCTTCTCGGTGTCGTCGAGAACCAGTTCCAGCAGCATGGAAAGCCCCATGCCGAAATCAACCTCGTCTACCGCCTCTCCATCCCGGAGGGTACGCCGGCCACGGCGAAGGAGGACTGGATCGAGTTCGAGTGGCGCGATCTCTCCGACCTTGACGCCGCAAACCTCCTGCCCGTCGAGATGAAGAAGTTTCTCGTTTCGGAAGTTCCCCTGCGCCGGAGGGATCGCGCGCTCACACGCGAGGAGGCGCTCGCCATCCTCGCCCGCGCCGAGACCGCCACGGTCAGCCTCGTCACGCCCCAGGGTCCCTATGGCTTTCCGATCTCTCCCGTCTGCGTCAACGGAAAGCTCTATTTCCACAGCGCGACGGCAGGACGCAAGATCGACGCCCTCAAGGCGGATCCCCGCTGCTGGGTGAGCGCCTACACGGACGTCGTCCCCGCCACGGACAAGTTCACCACCTATTTCGAAAGCGCCATGGCCTGGGGAGATCTTGAACGGGTCACCGACGAGCAGGAGATCCATGCCGCCCTCAAGGCGCTCTGCGAGAAGTTCACGCCAACAAATATGCCCGACTTCAGTCGGGCACTTGAGCGGTCTCTTCCCATCACCGCGCTCTATTCGCTTCGCCTCGACCACGTGAGCGGCAAGGCGAAGCGCAGGAAGTAGGTTCCTCAGTCCATCTCCGTCAACTCGTGGGCGAAGTTGACGTAGTCCGTTCGGCCCTCGTCGATGAACTTGATGGCCGAACGCGGGTGGCAGTTCATCACACCTGTGAGCAGGTACGGGATGTCATAGCCCCACTTGGCGCCGCTCGCCTTGATGCCCAGCATGTGCTTCTGGACGAATTCGACGATCGGCAGCGGATTGTACTTCGGGTTCTTGAGGAAGTGCAGCAGCTGCTCGGAGAAGCAGTTGCCCGCGCCGCGGCCCATGCCGTTGACGGTGACGTCAAGGTAGTTCACGCCGTGGCGGCAGCTCTCGATCGTGTTCGCGAAGGCCAGCTGCTGGTTGTTGTGGCCATGGAAGCCCGCCTGCTTGCCCTGCATCGCGTCGACGTACTTCTTCGCCATCTCGGCGATCTGCTCGGGGCAGAAGTAGCCGAAGGAGTCCACGAGGTAGAGGACGTCGGCGGAGGAGGCGGCGATCATGCGGATGCCCTTGTCGAGGTCTTCGCCCGGAACCTTCGAAACCGCCATCAGGTTGCAGGTCACCTCGTAGCCCTTCGCCTTCGCGTCCTCGATCATGTCGATCGCAAGCGGAATCTGGTGGATGTAGCATGCCACGCGGATGACATCCACGACGCTGTCCTTCTTCGGCAGGATGTCCGTCTTGTAGTCGCAGCGGCCCGCATCGGCCATCACGGAGATCTTCAGCGGCGTCTTGTTCTCGCCGACGATGGCGCGGAGGTCCTCCTCCGTCGTGAACTTCCACTTGCCGAAGTCGGAGACCTTGAACATGTTCTTCGAGGCGCGGTAGCCGAATTCCATGTAGTCGACGCCGGCCGCGATGTTCGCCTGATAGAGGTCGCGCACGAACTCGTCAGAGAACGCGAAGTTGTTCACAAGCCCGCCATCGCGCATCGTCGCGTCGAACACCTTGATGTCGGGGCAGTAGTTCATCATGTTCCG
>JAUNMP010000170.1 GCA_030537465.1 bacterium | reverse complement strand
GGCATGAAACCGACCGCTACCTCATTGGTGCAGCATAAAAGTCTCGTTGCACCCGATTTTCCATTTCATCTTCAAGGCAGGGACCTTCCAATTCGAGTCGTCTGTGGAATGCGGGTGACTGTCACCGCACGCGGAATGCATCTGCGCACATTATGACTGTGACTGCGGCCCTTTTGATCTACACTGACACTTTCGGGACAAATCGTTCCCAAAATCGACTTTATCCTTTGCCAAATGGAGAAACATTCCGCCACAGGAACATGGAGTAGCCGTTATGGAATCCTGTAGTAGTAGTCACAGTGTCTGTCATCGCCCGTACGCTTCGGCACCATGACCACCTCGAGCTTCCCCTCCGCCTTGAGGGTATTGATGGTATCGGCAATGCGCTGGCGGCATACCCCAATCTCCCGCATCATCTGAATCCACGAGGGTCGGACTCGGCGTGTCGACGGATCCATCCGTGCACACAACGACGCCCATACCTTCTCGTAAACCACCTCGCCTGGCACTTTTGCCGGTCTCATCAGTCTATCCTCCTCATCCAACTGGTCTAAAATGAATTCGCCACTGGTCTAGAATGCCACGTCAACTGGTCTAAAATGGATTTCCCCTTGGTCTAGAATCGGCTATCGTCGCACGCGCAACAGTCGCGCCCCCCGCCTATGGATAGACGGAAACGACGAGCTTCACCGGGCCGAGAAGGCCGGAGGGAAGGAGCTGGTCCTCCTTTGTCCAGTGGCGCCAAGTCGTGAAGGTATGACGCCCCGTTGGACTCGGCTCGTCTTTCCACAACCGATCGGGAATCGAGATGATGCCACCCTTCTTGTTCCGCGCATTCGCCGGATCGTCCTGGACGCGGTACTGCGCGTCGCACGCGAGCGCGTCATCGCCAATCAGACGATTCGGCCAGAGATTGGTGACGCGGATGGAGATGTGGAGAGGTTGAGAGTGTTGAGAGGTTGAGAGGTTGAGCGCGTCGGTGATGTCGACGCGGAACGGAGGACGCCAGAGAACAGGATAGGACTTTCCGTTCACCGCCACGACTGCGATGTTCTTGACGTCGCCCAGGTCGAGAATGTAGCGACGGCAAGGCCCCTGGTTTGATGTTTGAATGTTTGAATTGGAAGAATGTTTGAATGAGGAGAGATCCGGCAGGTGAATGACCTTGGTGTAGAGTGCGGAGCCGGAATAGAAGCGGATGCCAGATTCGGCGCTTTCGTTCCAGGGCAGGAGAGTGGGAAATTCCTGCAAGCCGGACGGCGCCCCGCGTCCGTCGAGGAAGCGCACCTGCCAAGGACCCTCCACAGGAACCACAGTCTCCGCAGACGGCGTCTTCGAGGCCTTCGCCAGGGACGGCGTCGGCGTTGGACGGAAGACGACAAACGCGGCGCCCGACGGCTTGAAGGCGAGCGTCACAAAAGTCCGCCCCCCTTCCACGTGCCACTGCGATGGCTCCGAGACCGTTCCCGTCTCCGGATCCCAGATCTCCGGACGGCGCCCCGTCACGCGGAAGGACGCCTCGAACGTCTTTTCATCTGCATTCGGCAGGGCGACGAAGTAGATGTCGTCGCCGGACGCCGTGCGGCGGTGAATCCAGCGGAGGGCCCGAAAGAGGGCTTCGTCGGCGCAGTCGAAGTCCGGCGCGATGCGCGGGGGCTTTTCGCGTGGCAGGCGAATCACATTGGGATAGACGGCACCACTTGGGGTCACGGTCTTATCGTCCACGACCTTCGAGGCGGCAAGCGCCTCCTCGTCGCAGAGGTCCCATTGGATGCCGCGGCCGAACATGTCCGCCGATACCTTCTCGTATTCATGCCAACGTGCGAGGTCGAGTCCGCAGCTCGGCGTTCCCTTCTCCGCCACGACGAGCAGATCGGAGGCGACGACGCCCTGCTGGAGCATCCACTGGCAGCGGGACTGGTAGGCGAGCCAGGCTGCGGCGGCATCGTTCCACCAAGTCTGCGTCCGCTCGAAGTGCGATCCGTGCGGTCCCATCGTCATACCCGGCTCGTTCGCGGGATTCGTCCATGGCTGGTGTGCCCACCGATGGTAAATGATGCGGTTAATACCCGCGCAGAAGGCTCGGTCCCCCTGTGCCTTGTAGGTGAATGGATCGCGCGTCCAGCGTCCCGTTTCGGCGGTCGTGAACGACTCGGAGGCGACGAAGCGGTGCCCCCACACATGGGCGACCGAGCCCGCAAACCGGCAGTTGCCCGTGAGCAGGTTCTTGTTCGCCCAGTACTCGCCCATCGGGATGTCGCAGTGGCGCTCATACTTGAGGTCGGCGCACGGCGAGCTGCCATAGCCCTCAAGGTAGAACTGAAGGCCACGCTCCTGGCAGAGACGATGGAATTCCGCCGCGTAGTTTTCGATGAAAAGATCGGATGCCACCTCCCGAAAGTCGGCGAGGACGGCGTCGGTCTGTTCCGTCGAGCCGACGATACGTCCCGTGAACACCGGGAGGAACTTCGTGAGATCGTACTTCTTCCGTTCAGTGAAGATTCGCTCGAACCCTTCCGTCCAGTTCTGGGACTTTACCTCGAAGCTGTCGACGATGAGTGAATTAACGCCTCCGCGTGGATCGACGGGGCCCAACTTCCTGAGTGCCCGGTCGATGTAACCCTGCGTGAAGAAACGGTTCAACGCGGCCTTAGAGAGCTTGTCCACCTCGAGACCATCCCCGGCAGGGGTCGGCGGACGGTTCCGCGCACCGTTCGCCGCATAGCCAAAGCGCACGACGACCCATTCGTCGGCGTCTGCGGGAGCCTGCCAGGAGAAGGAACCATCCGTCCCCAGAGCGGAAGTCAGGTCCACGATTCGGGATGGATCGACGGCCAGTTCCGGCGCAACGGGGTTCGCATGCCCCACGATGCGCGAACGGATGACGAAGGTCTTCGCCCATTCCTCGACGATGCGCCCCCGTGCCTCGGGAACGACCGCCATCAGCTTCACGCCTTTGCTCGATCTGCATGTCACCCGCACGGCACGCACATGCGGCGCGGCAACCGGAACGAAGAGCCGCCGGTCGGTGAAACCGTAGCGGGTCGGATAAACCTGGAACCCCTTTACGGTGGATCTGAAGCCTGCGCCCTCGTCGACCTCGACGGACACCTTTGACTCGGGATGGCGTCCCCCTCCTTCCAACGACACGGCCACACCGCTCAGGGGGAACGACCGGGCGAAGGAAATCATCGCCTTGTCGCCCTTGATCTCGGTCTTCACGCCATAGTCTTCGGGAGCGATTCGTTCGGCCGCGGGACGCGGAAACGCGAGTACCTTGAGATCGCGGTAGAACCCGTGTGGATTCTCCGCGCACGGAAGCTTCCCGTTAAAGACCGTCCCGCCCTTCACAACGGTCTCGGCGAACACGACGTCCTTCTCCGCGTCCTCGGGCTTCACCCAGGGTCCGCCGGACGAGGACCATCCACTGCAGTTGGCAAGGCAGAGCTCAATGCCGAGACGCTTCGCCTCCTCGTTCGCGTACTTCAGCATCTCGAACCAGAGGTCGGAGTTGAACGCCACGCGCCCGGGCGGGATGCCGTCCGACACGTCAAAGATCTGTGCCCCGCCGATACCCGCCTTCGCCATCGCCTCCAAATCGGCGGTGATGCCCACCTTGGAGACGTTGCCGTTCATCCAGTGCCACCACACGTGCGGCTTCGCCTCGCGTGGCGGCGCACGGAACCCGTCCAACAGCGGATCGCCAGCCGCGCAGATGCCTGAAACAAGACTAACGACCGCCAGCAGCAGATTCCGTCTCATGAGTCACCTCAGGGGAGTTCGTCGAAGCCGAGCACCCGCAGATCGGCGGCCTTCGCCTCCGCAAGGATGCGCTCCAGCCACTCGGTTTTCATGTTGATGCCCTTCGCATTGGGGGAGATGCCGTGTGACGTGAAGAGCAGCACCTCCTTGCGCGTGCCGGCACGGCGGATACATGCCGCGACGTCTTCGATGTCGGTATGATAGTTCTCGCCGAGAATGATGCCGCACATCACGCGGTGCTTCGGAAGTTCACGCACGGGGAAGAAGAGCCGATCGTCCGGAGCTAGCGGCTTCAACTCCGCCAGGCGTTCACCCTTCGGATCGTGAGGACGAACACCGGAGATGCCAGCGCGCAGGCGTTCAAAGCGCGTGAGGAGATGGGCGTCGGTCGGATCGTCGTGCCGGTTGTTCGGGTAGGCGAAGGAACGGATGGGCACATTCGCGGCATCGGCCCGCTGCTTTTCCGTGGCCACCTCGCGACGCCACCAACCGTCCTGACCCCACTTTGCGATCGCCTCAGGCACATTTGCATGATGCCGTCCATGGAGCCCGATCGTGTGTCCTGCGGCACTCAGCTTCTGCGCCGTCGCCGCCGCCTGCGCGTCAAACTCCCCGCTGATGAAGAAAGAAGCGTGCGCGTTGTATTTCGCAAAGAGCGGCAACGCGCGCTCCCAGTCCGCGAAGTTCCGATCGTCGAAGGCGAGCAACAGCACGCCGTTGCTACCAAGCGGACGCGACAGACACCCCATAACCACGACAAGCGACACCACCAGGACGGCAACAGCCGCCAGAAGCAGCACACCTCTTCTCTTCATCACGCCCTCCTTCAAGCGGCACGCCGACGCTGCAGGCAGACTACTAGGGTCCACGCTGATACGGCAAACGTCGAAAGGATCGAAAGGAATCCAAGCGCCCGCTTTCCGCCGTCAACCGGCGGTTCGGATTTCGGGGCGGGCGCGGGAACACCGACAACCTGGAACAGCGCAAGCGCGGCACGGTCCTTGGAAGTGGACAGGATTCCCTCCTTCTGCGAGAGCGTGTACATGCCGACGGCCTTCACGGCACCGCTCTTCATTCGCTCATTGAGCGTCTGATCATTCCGAAGCGAGGTCCCGTTCGCGAGCACGAAGCGCGTCTCGGGAGACTCCATACTGTCCGTGGTCTCCACACGGTTGAGCCCCAACGAATCGCGGATGAGCTGACCGCCCTCCTGCGGCGCGACGGCGACGAAGACTTTCCCGCCCTCGAGCTTCAGCACGTCGTCCGCCACGGTGTTCTTCGCCCGCTGGAACGAAACATCCTGCACCGCGAGGTACCTGGCATCGACACGGGCGAGGTCGAAGACGTTGAGTGCCGCGACTATCGCAAGCGCGGGGACAACCCAGGCACGTCCCGCTCCCAGCCGAAGGCGCAGGAACTCAAGGCCGTAGCCCGCGAGCACAGCCGCGCAGAGCTCCAGCAGATGGACGAACTTCACAGGGCAGCGAACCAGGTCGCCGAACGGCAGGGCGAACACCAGACGATAGAACGGCGTGAAGCCCCCGAGCGCGCAGAGATAGACCAGAACAGCGGCCACAATCCAGAACGGCGCGTCGCGCCAATCGGCTCCCGGCTCCTTCGACGTCGTTTCCTTCGACGATGACCCTTTCTTCAGCTCCAGCACCCAGCCAACGCAGCCGAGTGCGGCCAGAATCAGCGTAATGAATCCGAAATAGAGCGAATGCTGGCGGTAGGGCATCCAGAACTCGTCTCCCGCCTTAAGATGTTCACCCGTGATTGGGTGGCGTCCGCCCGAACCTGGCGGCACGATTCCATGCTGTCCTAGGCGCCCCTGATAAGGCTTGTTACCCGGCTTCTGATGGATACGGGGGTCATTGGACCCTCCGTGGATCTCTGCAAGCGCGAACTCGAGCGTATCCTCAGGCGGAAGCGACCAGCTCGTACAGAACAGCCAGCGCTCCGTGCGAGCCTTTTCCTTCGCCGCAGGATCCTCGGCGGACTTGGCTTCGACGGAGGAACTGCTGGCAATCTGTTTCTCACGCCCCGCAATATCATGGAAAATTGCGTGTCCAAACTGCGGCATACCTACCAGCAGGGCAACGATGGCAACAACTCCAACCCCTATGAAAAGACGGCCCCACCTGAGCGTCTTCCGCTCGCGGATCAAGCACCAGACACCATATGTGAACGTCAGCACCGTGAACATCAGCCAAAGGTCGGACTGACGCGCACTGGCCCAGGCGAGCACAGCTCCCAGGAGCGTCCAATTGTGCCATTTTCCCTTCCGCACACCCCGATCGACCAGGCCAAATGCGAACGGACCGTACATCAACCAAACGAACCAGCCAAGGTGCCCCGCCGAGAAAAGCGTAAAACAGTAGCCCATCAATCCAAAGGCAGCTCCACCGCCGAAGCTGGCAACGAAGGAGAGTCCTCGTCCGCGCAGATAGAAGGCGACCCCCAGCGCGGCAAGCCAGGCGGCGAGAGCAAACTGCAGCTCAACCCAGACGTACATTCCTCCGATCACGTGCATGAGATCGGAGGGAACGAAGTCCTTCCCACAAAGGACCTCCCTGAACCACACCGCCGCGTCGTCAACGGCGAAGGTCGTCGCGCAGTCCGGCGCTACCGGAACCTTGTCAAGCGACCAAGCCCCCCAGAAGATTGCCAGCAAGGCGAGCGCATAGACGCCAGTGAACACGAGAAACGCACGAACCGCCGGCCTCTTCAGGAACTCCTTCATCACCGCCTCCAAGTCGTCTTGTACACGGGTTTCGGCTTGCCGCGGCCTCCGCCGCTGGAACCATAGCCCCCACCATATCCGCCACCCGAGCGGTAGCCACCGCCGGAACCATACCCCTCATCGTCGTCGTAACCACCGCGACGCCCATAGCCAGAGTCGCCGCCATAGCCGCGATCTGCGGAGTAGAGCGTCTGCTCCTCGACGAGCTCCTTTGGAATCTCGCGCACGAACGTGGAAGGGTCGACGGGGAAGAGTCCACCATCCGCGGTCTTCTTCGCCTTGGGCACGCACATGTAGAGACGGTCCTTCGCGCGGGTCACCGCCACGTAGAAGAGGCGCCGCTCCTCCGCGAGATTGCCCTCCTCGACGGCGCGCGCGCTCGGGAAGATCGTATCCGCCAGCCAGGGCAGGATGACAACGGGCCATTCCATGCCCTTGGACTGGTGGACAGTCGTGAGCGTGAGATGATCCTCGGGGAGACCGTCCTTCGCCTTCGCGTCGAGATTGGTCATAAGGGCGACTTCGTCGAGGAACTGCTTGAGGCCGCCAGGCGCCGTCGCGATTTGCGCCATGAGTTCGCCCAGGTCCTCGAGACGGGACTCCGCGTCCTCTGCCTCAAACGCCTTGTGCAGGTGATCTGCGTAGAAGAGCTTGCAGAAATCCTCGATGAGCAGACGATCTTCACCTGCGGCGAGATGCGCCGGCGCGCGCTCAAATGCCAGGGCGAGTTTGTACCAGGCCTCCTTGCCCTTCGCACACATCATCGAGTCGAGGTTCATGCGGTCCATCGGATTTGCGGCGTCGAACGTGTTGCCGAGACCCTTCCAGTACTTGCGGGCGGAGTTCTCGCCCACACCCGGCAGCAACTCGATCAAGCGCAGGAAGCTGAGCTCAGAGGAGGGATCCACGCAGAGACGCAGAAACGAAAGCACATCCTTCACGTGCAGCTGCTCGAACACACCCACACCGCTCGTGATACGAAACGGGATGCGATTGCGCGTGAGGGTCATCTGGATGTCAATCGAGGTGTAGTGCGATCGGTAGAGAATTGCGACGTCCTTGTAGGCAATGCCGTTCTGACGCATCGTGTTCACCAGACGCAGAATAGCCTCGGCCTGGGCGCGCCCGTCGTAGACGTGGTAGAGTCGTGGCTTCGGCGCGGCGCCGGTGCGGAACGGACGCAGTGTCTTCTCGAACTGATGCTGCACGTCCTTCATCACGCAGTTGGCGACGTCGAGAATCGGGGACATCGAGCGATAGTTCCGCTCGAGCTTGACGATTCGACAACCGTCCCATCTGTCGGGGAAATTCATGATGTTCTCGAACTGCGCGCCGCGCCAGGTGTAGATGCACTGGAAGTCGTCGCCCACCACCATGATGTTGCGGTGCTTGGCGGCGATGAGATCCGTGAACTGGGACTGGATCGTGTTCGTGTCTTGGTACTCATCGACGAGCACGTGGAGGAAGTGTTCCTGCAGAAACTCGCGGACGCGGTCGTTCTCTGTGAGCAGGCGCAGGCCGTTCACGAGCAGGTCGTCGAAGTCCATCGCGCCGAGTTCGCGTTTCTTCGCCTCGTAGGCACGGCAGACCTTGAGGACGAGCGCCGCGTCGATGGCGGTCTTCGTCTGGTAGCTCTGCACGATCTTCTCGAGATCGCGCTGGCTGTTCGCGGCGTCACTCACAAGCTTGAGGAGGAACTCCTTCTTCTGGAAATCCTTGACGTTCTCGACATTCTCCTTGATGCACTGCCCCATGATCTTCTTCTGGTCGTCCTCGTCGAGAATCGTGAAGCCGGGCTTGTACCCGAGGCAGGACCCGTACTGACGCAGGAAGCGCGCGCAGACGTGGTGGAAGGTTCCGCTCCATACGCCGCCCATGCCGGGGACGAGCGTCTCGGCGCGCTCAAGCATCTCACGCGCGGCGCGGTTCGTGAACGTCAACAGGAGGATGCGCTCTGGCGGAACGCCGTTCTCGACGAGATAGGCGACGCGGTGGACGAGTGTACGGGTCTTGCCTGTACCGGCTGCGGCGAGCACAAGCATGGGGCCGTCCGACGCGGTCGCGGCGGCACACTGTTCGGAATTGAGGACTTTCGCGAAATCGATCATGACTGAGTGGAGATTGTCCAGGTGCGGCCGCACATATGGCAGGTGATGTCGAGCGTTGGGGGAAGCGTGGCGCGCTCATCCGGCGGAATCGCGGCCAGCATCGCGGCGGCGCGCTCGGCGCTGCAGCGGCATGCGTAGGAGAGAGGCGACGTTTTCCGGATCTCCGCATGGGGGAGTCCCAGCTTCTTCAGCAGGGTCCGCGGCGCGGCGGCGCCGACCGCCAAGGCCTTCGCGGCCGCTCCCGAGGCAAACACCTCGGAGACTTGCTCGAACACGGTCACGTCGCCGTCAGGGGCGCACTCCGCGAGGAGGCCACGCGCGTAGAGGGGCACACCGTCATCGTTCGCCGTTGCGGCGACAGCCGTGCGCACACGGCGCTGGAGGGACTGATCGAAGAAAGCGTCGAGCCCCGCGGCGACGGCCCCCTTCGTCCAGGCCGTCGCAACAGTGCCACTCGAGAGGATCGTGCCGGGGATGGAACGGATGATCTCAAAGGTCCCGGTCTCGCCCAGCACCTTCACGTCCTTCGGCGTGCCCATCCCGTCGAAGTCGTTCAGAATCTTCTTCTTCGTGTAGCCGCGCAGCGTGCCGGCGGCAGTGCATTCGACGAGAAAGCCCTCAAGAGGCCCCGGGCAGTCGAGACGGAACGTGACCGTCTCCTCCTTCTGGGACGTCTCCGCGCCGAGCAGCGCAACACCCGCGAGCGCCTGCGCGAGATAGCGCGCCGCCGTGGGGCCCGAGAGATGTCCACGCGCGAGCTGTCCGGCCGCGGTCGTGCAGTCTACGCACAAGACGGCGATCTTGGACGCCGGGTCCAGGATCTCGATCAATTCATCCTTCAAATCAATTCTCCCCGATGAAATGGATTTCAATATCCTCAAGGGCACTCAGCACGTTCGCCGCGTTCGCGTCCTCGATTATGCTCACGTCATCCGCAGGCACCGTGACCTCCACCTGGTCCGGATGCTCCAGGAACTTGAAGAACATCGCCTTGAGCGTGGCAACACGGCGGACATGGCGCTCAAGCGCCCAGAGGACGAAGCGCCACTTCTGCAGGAACCCATAGCGGGGCAGAAGCTGGGGGTCGAAGTCGTCGAACGCATCACGCTGCACTGTGAAGCCCCACTCCATCGCACGGAGACGAAACTCGAAACCCGCGTAGAACCTCTCTCCAAGATCGGCGAGCGAGCACACCACATGCCTCTTTGCAAACTCAACCAGCGTTTTCGCGTAGACCGCCAGATAGAAGGACGCAATGGCATCCAGATTGCGGTCAGTGTACGAGAGATCCGGCCATCCCAGCGACCCTCGCACCGAACAGTACGATACGCCCTGCGGCATCAGACGCCCCACCTTGATGTCGTAACCGAAGCGGTAGATCTCCTTGCCCACTCCGTAGAGCGGAGACTTCGTGGCGGGATCGTACTTCTTCATCGCCAGGTTCTGCGCGGCGGCGTCCCCCATGAGGAAGGCCAGTGCGAGCACGACCTGCGGATCCTCTCCCGCATCCGCGCCGCCGAACTCGCCGGCCAGCTGAAGATAGTTCGCGGGGATGAACGCCATCGGCTCGCCTTCGCAGCGAGTGCGGATGAAGAAATCGAAGCGAACCTTCTCATGCGGGCGCCGCCGCAGCAGGCGATAGTCCGGCAACGCCACACCCAATGTCTTGAA
>JAUNMP010000169.1 GCA_030537465.1 bacterium | reverse complement strand
CCACGCGCGACGTGGCGCTCGACTACCTCGCCTGCGGACTCGACCCCGCGAAGACCGTGGTCTACCGTCAGAGCGACGTGCCGGAGGTCCAGGAGCTCGCGTGGTATCTTTCCTGCCTCACGCCGATGGGGTTGCTTGAACGCTGCCACAGTTACAAGGACAAGATGGCGCATGGCTTCGAGGCGACGCATGGACTCTTCGCCTATCCCGTCCTGATGGCCGCGGACATTCTGATCATGAACGCCGACCTCGTGCCGGTGGGCAAGGACCAGAAGCAGCATCTTGAGGTGACGCGCGACCTGGCGCAGAAGTTCAACAACGCCTACGGCGAGATCTTCAAGCTCCCCGACGCCTACATCCCCGAGACCGTCGCGACGATTCCAGGTACGGACGGGCAGAAGATGTCCAAGAGCTACCACAACACCATCGAGCTCTTCGACCCCTCGGCGAAGAAGAAGATCATGGCCATCGTCACCGACTCGAAGACGATGGAGGAGCCCAAGGAACCCGAGGGCAACTCGATCTACGAGATGTACAAGCTCTTCGCCACGCCGGAGGAGGTCGCGCAGATGGCGGCGAACTTCCGTGCCGGCAACTATGGCTACGGTCACGCGAAGAAGGAGCTTCTCGCCGCGTACAAGCGTCTCTTCGATCCGTTCAAGGCCCGCCGCGAGGAGCTGGTGAAGGATCCCGACGCCCTCGAGGACATCCTCAAGGCCGGCGCGGCGCGTGCCCGCGAGCAGGCCGCGAAGACGATGGACAAGGTCCGCGCGGCCGTGGGCCTTTGATTCGTCCGCTCTGAGAGTATCCTCTTCACTTTTCATTCTTCACTTTACACTTTTACTTCTTCATGGCGCAGGCGGAACTGCTAGCGGATGACTACAAGGTGAACCTCGACGTGTTCGAGGGTCCCCTTGATCTGCTGCTGTACCTGATTCGCCGTGAGGAGCTGGACATCTACGACATCCCGATCGAGCATATCACGAAGCAGTACATGGCGTATCTTGACATCATGCGCCAGCTGAATCTGGATGTCGCGGGCGAGTTCATCGTGATGGCCGCGACGCTGATGGTGATCAAGAGCCGCATGCTGCTGCCCGTGGATCGTCGCGCGACGGAGGAGGGGGTGGAGGAGGAGTGGGTCGATCCGCGTCTTGATCTTGTCCGGCAGCTTGTCGAATACAAGAAGTTCAAGGACGCCGCGGGCAAGCTCGGGGAATACGAGGCGCTTGTGCAGGAGAGCTTCGACTACGGCGGCGGACGCCCGAAGTTCGAGAAGACGGCGGCGGATGCCGCGGACGCGCTGGCGCGCATCGACCTCTATGATCTGCTCACGGCGTTCCAGGATGTGCTGTCACGCCTCAACGAGGTGCAGCCAGGAGAGCTCAAGGGCGCGCGCTTCAGCGTGCCGGAGAAGATGGACCTCATCCTCGAGCGTACGCGTGTCGACGGACAGGTGTCCTTCTCCCATCTCTTCACGGCGCAGTCTCCGCGCGGTGAGGTGATCGTGACATTTCTCGCCTTGCTGGAACTTTTGCGCCAGCACCGCATCATCGTGTATCAGAATGCGGCGTTCCACGAGATCACCGTACTGCCGTCGAAGGAGACGCCGGATGATACGCCGTTGGAGGCACCGGACGAGTGGTGAGAAGCCTTGGCGAGTTGAGGGATTCTGAAGTTGAGGAGCAGTGAAGACGACATGGCCGAAGAAGTGAAAGACGAGATCGTTGAACCGACGCCCACAGAGCAGACGCCGGACGAGACGCCTGTCGCCGCCGAGCCGGAGGAGTCTCCCGTCGAGGAGGCCCAGCCTGCAGAGGCTGCGGACGATGCTTCCGTTGAGGCTCCCGTCGACGCTCCTGCCGACACTGCTGCCGAGATTCCCGTGGAGGAGCCTGCGACGGTTGAGCCAGTTCCCCAGCTCGAACAACTGAAGCCCGAGTCCATCAAGCCCAAGGTCCCCCGGATTCCGCTGCCGTCGTCGCTGCAGGAGATCGTCGGGGCGCTCCTTTTCGCGAGCGAATCGCCGCTGACGGCGGCGGAGCTGCGCACGTGCGTGCGTGGCGTCGCGCCGGAGGAGGGGGACGACGCCGAGGTGATGTCCGTCTACCAGAGCTGCACGTCGCGGGAAATCGACCAGGCGCTGCGTGGTCTGGAGAAGGAGCTGGAGCGCAGCGGATGTGGATTCCGCCTTGTCTGCTCCGGAGGAACCTATCGTCTGCAGACGGCTCCGACATGCGGACGCTATGTGCGTGCGCTCCTGAAGCTGGATCGCCCGAGCCGACTTTCCCGGGCCTCGCTGGAGACGCTCGCCATTATCGCCTACCGCCAGCCGATCACGAAGGCCGAGATCGAACAGATCCGCGGCGTGGCCGTGGACACGATCGTGAAGTCGCTGGTGGATCTTCAGCTGGTGCGCCTGGTCGGCCGCAGCGAACTGCCGGGGCATCCGTTCCTCTATGGTACGTCGCCGCTGTTCCTCGAGCACTTCGGCCTCGCCTCGCTGAGCGAACTCAACGCGATCGATCCGACGCTTCAGCGTTCCAATCCGCGCGAACGCGCGAAGCTCTTCGTCAAGGAGAAGAAGCCGGAAGAGAAGCCCGCGGCCGCGGAGGAGAAGCCCGACGAAAAGTCCGCTGACCAGCAGGAGCCTCAGGCACAGCCGGTGGAGTCCGATGCCGCCCAGGGCATGGAGGTGGCTGGTTCGTCGGACGAGGAGGGGGCTTCCTCGACTCGCCGTGTCTCGTTCCGTCCAGACGAGGAGGACGAGTTGATCGACGATACGCCGGACGCGTTCGACGACGAGGATGATGACGAGTCTCTGGTCGAAGAAGAAGATGGAGAGTCTCTCGACGACGAGGACGAGTCGTTGGTGGATGACGACGACGATGACGAGTCGCTTCTGGATGATGACGACGAATCGCTCCTGGACGACGAGGAAGAAGATGAGGACGATTTAGATGATGATGATGACGACGATGGCGGCGAGACAGCGGAAGGAGATGACGATGAATAGGCATTTCGTGTTGAGGGTCGGCGTATTTGCCGGTCTCCTGGCGACGTTCTGCGGTTGTGACAAGGGGCCTTCGCTTTCCGAGATTGAGGCCCGCGAGCGCACGTCCCGCATGTACACCAATGCGACGGACGATCTGCAGGCGGGCCGCATGGATGCGGCGATCAAAGGATTCGAGCGCGTGGTACTGAAGGAGCCGGAGTCCTATTCCGCCCATTTCCAGCTGGCGACGCTCCTTCAGGATGTGCGCAAAGACTACATTGGCGCCATCGCGCACTATCGGAGTTATCTGGCGCTTCGCCCGGCCTCGGATAAGGCAACTGTGGCCCAGGATCGGATGAAACTCTGCGAGACGCTGCTCAACGCGGAGGTCCTCCGGAAGGCGGGAGGGAGTGCTTCGGGCAAGCTTGCGGCCGACAACGAGAAACTCGCCGCTGCGCGCGATTCGCTTGAGGCCCAGGTGAAGAAGCTTGAGACGGAGCTTGAGAGGGCAAAGAAGGACATTGCACGACTCGAGTCCGAGAGCGCCTCGAAGAGTCGTCTGCTGCAGAAGCTGAGCGAGGCGGATGATGTACGGGCCTCGAAGACCTCCGCGGTGAAGGAGGCCCTTGCCGAAATCAGGACTGAGCGCGATGAGGCCCAGCGGCGTCATCTGAAACCGACGGACGCGGAGCTGCTCGACGAGCCCGATGACGGTTCTGCGACGGAGGATCGAATCCGCACCTCGCAGGATGTCAGGAAGCTGAAGAGCGAGCTGGCCGCGATGGATCGAGATGGCAGACCGCAGAAGCTGGATGTCTCGTCGGCAAGATTGGGCCAATTGGACGACGGCGGTCCCGTTCCGTCCCGCCCTGACGCCGGTGGGGCCGTTCGTTCCGCGGTTGAGAAATCCGACTCCGGTCAGGATGCCTCCAAGGCGAAGAAGTCCGGCAAACCGTCATCGCTTGACGCGGTGCTTGGTTCCGCCACACAGAAGAAGCCGAAGGCGACGGCGGGAGGGAAGCCTGAAACCTACACGGTGCAACAGGGGGACACGTTGTTCATTATTTCCAAGCGATTCTATGGAGCGCCGAACAAGTGGAAGGCGATTCTCAACGCCAATCGTGCGATGATCGCTCCGGACGGACGTCTGCGCGCTGGTCAGGTCATCAAACTCCCGTAAGAAGATGGCACCCATCTCGTCATTTTTCGTCAAGCGGCGTCATGCCTGGACGGGGAGCAAGACCCCTTGGCTCATTGACGTCGGCGAAGATGCCCAGGCTTCGCTTCCCAAGGAACATCAAGCTGGATGGCGTCTGTTCCACTATCTCTCCGGCGGTGGCATCCGGGCCTTTGCGGGGTCTGCCGTCGCGTGGGAGGTCGTCTCGCGTCGCCAGACTCGTTTTCTCTTTTTCATGCTGGCGGCGGTTGTCGTCTGGCTGATTCTCCGTTTCGTCTGATTACAAGGAGCACTGATCCATGAATAAGTCAATGTTTATGTTCGCCGGACTTGCCCTGGCAGCGGTTTCTGCTTCGGCCCAGTCTGCCCCCGCTGCACGTGCGGCCTACCAGCAGCAGCAGGCCTTGGCGGAAGTGCCGCGCCTGGTGCAGCAGTTCGACCTGCTCGTCCAGAATCAGGACGAGATCGCAGCCCGTCTGGTCAAGCTTGAGTCCGCCGACGTAACGACGGATGTGCGCGCGGAGATTGCCGCGCTCAAGGCGGAGATCGCAGACCTGCGGGCGTCCATTCGCCGTGAGCAGGATGCCATGCGCGCGGAGATTGTCCGGGATCTCGCGGGACGCATGTCGAAAATGATGCCGCCGCCGGCTCCCGCACCTGCGCCGGTCCCCGTCGCCTCGTCGCGTCCTGCGGCTCGCACGGCGCCTCCTCCGCCGCCGCCGATTGGGCCGCACTACGAATACATCGTGGAGAAGGGGCAGACATTGCAGCTGATCGCCAAGGGCTTCGACACGACGGTCCCCAAGATTCTCGCCATGAATCCCGGCCTGAAGCCCAACGCGCTTCGCGTGGGGCAGAAGCTGCTCATCCCCGCCGAGGAACAGCCGAAGCCGGCCGCCCCCAAGAAGAAGGGCAAGCGGTAAGTCCATGAACGGATATCCAGAGGTTCGGCTCCGTCGGCTTCGCCGCAACTCGGCGATTCGCGATCTGTTCGCGATGCCGAAGCCAGGTCCTGAAAAGTTCATCTGGCCGGTGTTCGTGGTGCCGGGCGAAGGGCGCCGTGAGCCCATTGCCTCGATGCCGGGGCAGTTCCGTCTTTCCGTGGACGAACTGGTGAAGGAATTGAAGCCCGTCGTCGCCCAGGGCGTGAAGAGTGTCCTGCTTTTCGGTCAGCATGAGGGTGAGGGGAAGGACGAGTGCGGTACGCCCGCTGAAGATCCGCATGGTGCCGTCCAGCGGGCGATTCCCGTTCTGCGTGCTGCGTATCCGGATCTGATCATTCTGACGGATGTCTGCCTCTGTGCGTACACGAGCCATGGACACTGCGGTCCGCATGACCTGGACGGTGACATCGACAACGACGCCGCGTGCGAGATGCTCGCCCGCGTGGCCGTCTCCCATGCCCGCGCGGGCGCGGATGGCGTGGCGCCCTCGGCGATGATGGATGGTCAGATTGCCGCCATTCGCCATGCCCTCGATGAAGAGGGTTTCAAGAAGACGCTGCTCATCTCCTATTCGACGAAGTTCGCGTCCCAGATGTACGGGCCTTTCCGCGACGCCGAGAATTCGGCTCCGTCACAGGGAGACCGTCAGGGGTACCAGGCGAGCTATCGTGACCCGAGCACCTCGATTCGCGAGTCCGTGCTGGACGAGGCGGAGGGTGCGGATGCCCTTATGGTGAAGCCCGCGCTGTTCTATCTCGATCTCATAAAGGAAGTTTCGAATCGCACGCTGCTCCCCGTGATGGCGTACAACGTCTCCGGCGAGTATTCGATGATTCATGCCGCAGCGGAGAAGGGCTACTGCGACCTTTATCCGACGGCGCGCGAATCGCTCTACGCGATTTTCCGCGCAGGCGCCACGCAGGTCATCTCCTACTGGGCTCCGTTCTACCGTGAAATCTTCGGCTAAGCTGATCAGCTTCGGACTTGTCCTTTCGTGTCTCGTCGCAGTGCAGGTGATTGCCGCCGACACGGCCTTTGTGCCTCGGACGCGCTATCTCGATCTGATGGAGCGCGCCGTCTCGGCCTATACGTCCGAGCATATGGAGCGCTATCTGAAGGATGTACAGCGAGGCGGGCTTGCCGAGCATGGGTTCCCGCGCCTCTGCTCGAATCTCGGTACGCTGCTCGCGCATGGTCGTATGAGGGACCGTGAAGGGATCTTCCTGCGTCTGATGGATGAGTGCTGTCGGCAGATTCCCACGGCCCACTCCCGCAATGGTTCGCGGGTCGGCAACGACTTCTCAGTCAAGGAGGTCTGTCTCTGTATCCTCGAAATCGAGAAGGCCAAGATATTCCCGAAGGAACGCACGGAAGCCTGGCGCGCCGAGATCTGCAAGGCCGTGCCGAAGAGCACCTACAGCTGCATCCCCCGGCCAGGCGACAAGACCGCGCACAACTGGGCCGTCTTCGGTGCCTCAAGCGAACAGGCCCGCCTCTTCTCGAAGATGGGCGGGGACGCGATCTGGGTTGAGCACCATCTCGCCGACCAGATGCGTTTCTTCGACGACAACGGCATGTACAAGGATCCGCATCAGCCGATGGTGTACGATTTCGTCACACGCCTCCAGTACGCGCTTGCGATGCACTGCGGCTACAATGGAGCCTCCCTCGCGAAGCTCGAGGAGCTGATGCTGAAGAGCGCGGAGCCCACACTTGCCATGCAGTCCGTCTCCGGCGAGATCCCGTTCGGCGGACGCAGCAACCAGTTCCTCCACAATGAGACCTTCTACGCGGCGCTCTGCGAATTCTACGCGGCCTGGTTCCACCGCCGTGGCGACGTGAACACGGCTCGCCGTTTTCGTGCGGCGGCGCGGCGCGCGGTCGATTCGCTCGCCTACTGGCTGGATCGTCCCTCGATCCGCCATGTGAAGAACCGCTATCCTCTCGAGACGAGGTACGGCACGGAGGGATACGGCTATTTTGACAAGTACATGGTCACGATGGGGTCTTGGGCGTATCTTGGCTTCCTCTTCGCGGACGAGACGGTCCCGGAAGGGGCCGTCGTGGAGCCGGAGTCCATTGCATGGACGACGGGACCTGAGTTTCATCGGAGTTTCCTGTCCGCGGGAGGCTACACTGCGCAGTTCGACACGGCGGCGGACGACCATTACGACGGCAGCGGCCTCGGTCGTCTGCAACGGCGCGATGCGCCGCCGTTCATCTGCCTCTCGGTTCCCTTCGCGAAGAAACCGAGCTATCGTCTTGACGTGACCAATGCGACCTCTCTCGCGATTCTCCCCGGATGGAAGGAGGGCGGAAAGTGGACGTATGCCTACGGTCCCGTCTATTCGGTTGTCGAGTCGAAGGCAGAAGGGGGGCTTGCCCGTGCCGTTGTTCGCGTGAACCGCGAAGGAAGGGCGCCTTTGACGTGGACCAATGCGCTTTCCGCCGAGGGGTTGGAGATGACGCTCGAGGGAGATGAAGAGCTTGCGGTCGTTCTGCCGGCTTTTGACTTCGACGGGGAGCGGAAGGGGACGTTCGGCTGGACAGGGCCCGCGCGCAATGGCTTCAGGGTTGGCTTCGATGGCTGGTCATATGTGGCGACTGGTGATGGCGAGGTTGTCGATACGGGGGCTGTCTACGGAAACCGCAACGGGCATTATCGTCGCCTTGAGATGCGCGGCGGGAAGGTGCTTCGCGTCCATCTGTCGATTCGGAAAGACTGATGCGTCTGCTCGTCTGCCTTGCCGCGCTTGGGCTGTCCTGTCTGCCGCTGTATGGTGAACAGGCTCAGCTGAAGGCCGGTGAGGCCTTTCAGTACTCGCTGTACTGTGTGCAGGGGTTCATCCCGATCCCCGCGGGTACGGCGTCGCTGTCGGTGGCA
The DNA here is from genome assembly GCA_030537465.1 of bacterium. Lineage (GTDB taxonomy): Bacteria > Verrucomicrobiota > Kiritimatiellia > RFP12 > UBA1067 > RUG572. The sequence goes on along the minus strand of JAUNMP010000169.1, from coordinate 2,352 downwards.
GCGACGAATCTTCAGGGTGCGGCGGCTTTCGCCCTAGATATGGCGCTTGACGCGTCTTCTGTCGTTGAGAAGGTCTACCATTTCCGCACGCGATTCCGCAGTCTGGTGACGCCGGAGCTTGAGCCCATCCTCTATGAGAAGAGCGCCGAGGAGGGTTCTCGGTTCTATGTGGAGACGACGACGTTCACGCGACTTGAGTCCGGGGAGCACTCTGTGGACTGTCGTCGGGAGTTTAAAGAAGGACGCGTCGAGACGGGGAGAGAGACGCGAAAGGGACGGATCTATGATCTGGTGAGTGTCTGTTTCTTCGCGCGGTCGCTGCGACGTTCGATGGCCAAGGGAGAGCGCATGCCCGTCTCTGTTGTCTCCGGCGTCAAGGTTCGGGACCGCACGTTAGTCTACAGTGGAGAGGATATGGCACGCGGCGAGAGTGGCAGGCAGGTTCCGTGCGATGCCTTCATTCTGCAGGAGAAAAAGGTGGCTTCAACATGTGAAGTGGCCCGATTCTGGATTTCACGCGATGCGCGTCGCGTACCTGTCCGCATCGACATGGCCCTTAAATGGGGACGCGTCAGCGTGCGGCTGGAGAAGATGTGCCCCCGATAACCGCTGCAGCCCGTGCGGCAATGGATTCCTCTGGTCCACCTATTGCGGCTTTCGATTATATTCAAAGGAAGAACGACGGTAGAGTACTCTGGAAGTTGAGTTAGAGTACTCTGGAAGCTAAGTTAAAGTACTCTGGCTGCCAAGCTAGAGTACTCTAACTCGCCGTCTAGAGTACTCTAACTTATTGCGAAGAGTACTCTAACTCTTCATCCAGAGTACTCTACGAATGCGACGGCCACAGATCATGAGGTTACTTCCTTGTGTAGGATGGCCTCTGTGCTACCATCGGACACGCCGCACCGCCATATTGAAATTGTCCATGGGTCATATTGTCCCAGTGTCGGCAACGGGCAAACGAAAGGGCTGCATTCAGAGAACAGCCAACGGTCTCCACTTGAGGTGGAAGTGGCTCACTTTGAAGGTTCTGTTAAAGTCTGCGACTAGACTTTGTCTAAGCGCGCAACGCTGTCAATGACCTGATATTGCGAGGTTGGTGGCGTGTGCGCTGAAAAACAATCGGCCCCTGTCCGAAACGGGGTCCGAGAATGTTACTAATCCATATGGTGGAGGTGGCGGTAGTCAAATGACCGTCCGAAACGCTCACGAATTAAGTTCCCTATTTCCTCTCAAACTTCGTTTTCTTGTCACCATCTGTTTTTGGTATTTATCGCACCGTATTTTATGTCCTTACTTCCTAAATCCTCGCTTATAGGGTTTCGGATGACACCTGCTGGCAAGAAAACGAACTTTTTCGGACTCCCTATTCCCTATCTGAATTTGGTCATATAGGCAAGAATACAAACTCTCCATATTTGTCCGAAAGTTCCCTGCGTTGACCTTACGTAGACTCTATTACGCGATTGCAATGCACACACTCGAAAGGCTCTCCTTTTACAATCGCCTTGAATCTCGCATTGTTTTCTTTGTCGCCAGGAAATTCGCGATGAGATTTTACTGCACGCTGTCCGCAATATGGACAGATGAGACAGTCATAGGCAGCATATTCACACAACGCACCGGAGAAGCCTAGAACAACCATTGACAGAATTCCGAATCCGGCCCCCATAGCGCCTCCAATGAACATCATACACAAGGCGAATCCCGCACAAGCCATCACTACCAACACAACGGCAAGAACCCTTAGTCGCCTGAACTTCCTGAAATCAGTTTTCATAATTTCCCCTATCTTCATGCGATGTACTATTCCGTCTTCGCAGTCTTGACGCTCGCGGTCAGGAGGCGAAGGATTTCGGTACAGTCCTCGCAGATTGAATCAAAGGCCGGACCGGACTCGACCAGTTCGGCATCACGCAGGAGCTCGAGCCAATATTCTGTTTCCGATGCTTCCTTCAAGGCAATCTGCAACTTGGAGGCGAAGTCTGCCTTGCTCTGCGCGTAACGACTCTCGGCGATGTTCGCGCCGATGGAGGTTCCCGCGCGCAGCATCTGCTTGGCGATGACCGACTCCTTGTGCTCGCGCAGGTACTTGTAGAGGCGCACGATGCGCAGCGCGAAGGCTTTGGACTTGGTGAAGAGGATGCTGTCTTTCATTTTGGGGAACCCCTCGTTGCCTGGAGGAGGTAGTGAATAGTGAAGAGTGAATAACGAATAGGTTCCATATTAACGAATAGGTTCATTTGACATTTCATCCAACAACCTATTCACTATTCACTATTACCTATTCGTTGATATGGAGGTGAGGGGAGTCGAACCCCTGTCCGAAATGGAATCAACCAGACTTCTACG
>JAUNMP010000418.1 GCA_030537465.1 bacterium | reverse complement strand
CTCCCTTGGCCAGCATCGCGATGACCGCGCGAATCTTGGCGTAGTCCTTCCCGCGGCGAAGCATTCTCTTGAGGCTCTTCTTGAATTGCTTCGTATGGCGAACATGATATTTCATGACAGCAGGAATTCGTCGAGTTTGTCTAGGTCTGTGCAAGTCGGCGCATTGGGATCGTTGGCGACTTCTTCAGTTTCCTTCAATGCGGCGAGAAGTTTCGCGTGCTTGCTCATTTTCCCGAGCTTGAAAGGGATCTCGCCGGTTGCCAGGCACTTCTTCAGAAAACAGGTCACGGCAGTCGTCATGTTCATGCCGATTTCGTCGAAGAATTCTTCAGCCTCGGCCTTGAGGTCGCTGTCAACGCGAATAGAAAGGGTTGCCGTCATGTCTTTTCTCCATATTTGTCACACAACGTCACGCATTGTAGCACGGTGTATTGAATATGTCAATAAGACCATCGCGGCGGTTTCATCGAAACCGCCGCGACCATGCGAATCAGTCTATTTCATCGCCGATTAGTTCAGTTGTTCTCGAAAAAGACGCGCGAACAGGCGTTGAGGAAGCCGTAGCCGCGCTTGGTGTCGGGCATCAGGGATTCTCCCTCGGTCCATTCGTTCCAGGCGTTGATGAGGACGAGCTTCTTCGACCCCTTCGTCTTCGTGAGCGCGTGCTCCTTGCACTTGCGCATGAAGTCTTCGACGAGCTCCGGCGTGTTGTTGACGATGATCTTCTTCGTCACGTTCGCGGGATAGCGCGCGTTGTTGTCCCAGCCGGTCGAGACGGTCGGGAAGAAGGGGACGTTCGTCAGCTCGGCGATGGCGTCGTACTTCTTCACGGCATGAGGCGCGTACAGGGCGTACTCCATGTGGTTCGTCTCCGGGGGACGGCTGAATTCCGGCGGCCGCGGCGCGTTGTAGGAACAGAAGCTGTCGATGCCGAGATAGGCGGCGAAGTCGTCGACGGACGGCTTGTCGTTGCCGGGGATCGGCGGACACTTGGATTCGGTTTTCTCGCTCCACATCGAGACGAGATAACCCGAGTGGAACTGCAGGTGGATGCCGGGGAAGCCGGCCCTTTTCGCCTCGCCGCGGAAATAGTCGAACTCGGCCTTCGCCTTGGCCGTCATGTCCGCGGTGATCTTCGACTTCCTGCAGGGGTCGGTTTCACCGGAAATGCCGCGGTAGAAGTCGTCCGCGTTGTACAGCCAGAAGACGGGCTTGCCGTCGATCTTGTAGTAGTTGGGCTTCTTGAAGTATTCGATGAAGCGGGGAACGAGTTTCGAGCGGAACTCGTCGCTTGTGACGTAGCAGGACCACTTGAGCGTATTGAGCGAGGCGTCCGCCTCCTTGTTGTCCCAGAGTCCGGTCACGTGGTGGTTCGCCCACATGACGTAGAACTTCATGCGCTCGTTGTTCGGCGCCTGGAGGAACCCGTTGTTCAGGGCGTTCTCCAGGAAGGGGCGTCCCGCATACCAGTACCAGTCGTAGATGAACACGTTCACGCCGGCGGCGAGGGCGGCGTCGATCTGGCGGGCCATCGCCTTGGGGTCGTCGTCGCGCTCATAGCCCCAGTAGGGGACGACGGGCTGGTAGTGCCCTTCGAACCGCGGCGTGCCCTCGTAGACGTTCTGCCATTCGCCGAGTCCATGCTTGAAGATGCCGAGTTCCTCGCTCCAGCGCGGTTCGCCCTGATAGGCGGGCCAGATGATCGCCGCCGTATCGACCTGACGGGCGGAAAGGACACCGGCGGCAACCGCCAGTGCGGAGAATGCAAGAGTCTTGATTGACATGGAACAGTCCTTATGTGGTTGAGTGTGAAACAAACTTTAGCAGAAGCCAGGGGGCGTGTCAACTTGTCCCGGAGATCCCCCTCGTTGAATGAAGGGATGAATTTCAAAATCACCATTTGACAGGGAGAGGGGGTAGATTATACAATCTCCAATGTTTGATATTGGACGATTGAAGCG
>JAUNMP010000008.1 GCA_030537465.1 bacterium | reverse complement strand
CCGTCCGAACGGGTGGAATTGTAGCACAATCCCCTGTGGCATGCCACAGGGGATTGTTGACAAACCGACATCTTTCACTTTTTCGCAAGTTAAAATAAAATGGTTCTTCAGGCATAAGTGTGGGTCAACTTTCGTCGTATAAGGCCCTATGAAGTACGCAGATGCTGCGCATACGCGGTTTACTTTGGCGAAATCCGATCAGACAACGCCCGCGCCGTAGGCAATCCAATGGCAATCATTGACAGTTCCATTTACGCGCGGGCTACGCCGGAATCGGATTTCGCCAAGAGCATACTTCCAGAAGGCTGTTGCCCAACACGCATCTTCGACCGAATCGACCGTGGCGGAATGCGCCGAAGAGCGGAGCTCGAAGGGCAGGTTGCGAAGCAACGGCGAAGCCGCCCGCAAGGGCCCGCGCCCGCGCGTCAAGAATCACCACAGGATAGTCAAATTCAGGTCATTGGCGCGGGCGTCGTAGCCACGTCGATTCGGTCGAAAAATCTGCGTATGCGCAGCATCTGCGTACAAAATCAAGGTCTCTGATTATATGAGCCGACCCACACTTATACCTGAAGAGCCAATAAAATGCTCCGTCGCATTTTGAAAATCCCAGGACCTACAACCGCCTGGTTTCGTTACGAACCACTGATGTTAGAAGCGAAGCGACGGATGAACCGCGCGGCGAGCCAAAGGGCGATCGCCACCGCAAGGAACTCCCGATGCGGCGTCACCAGCATGAATCCGATCTGAAGATAGAGGAGCGCGCCGATTGTGCGGCCAACAGCCGCGCGTCGGACAGCGGACTCATGGGGCTCCCCCAGCGGAGCCACGGCGGCGCACCAGCTCACGAAGGTCCAGAGTCCGCCAATCAGCGGCAGCAGCGCCTGTCGGGGATTCGGAAAGGCGGCACAGGCAACTAGCGGAACAAGGGCGGAGAGTCCAATCAGGAAGCGCCACTTGCCGAGTCCTTCACTTGCGGACTCCTCACCCTCGGAGATCTTCGTCACCGCCGCGATGTAGAGCGTCCAGCCGAACACCATCGCGACCAGCGCCGCAACCGTCCATTCCGGTGAATGCCCCGCCATCTTCCACGCTTCGTTGGAGAGGACGCCGGGACGCGCCACCGCCATCACGCCGCAGAGCAGACTCACGCCCCGACAGAGTCCCATGAGCCACGTACTCTTCACCCGGTTATAGAGGCAGATCAACCCCGTCAGCACGGCCGCGCCCATCCACCAGGCCGAAGGCAGATTGAAGAGCGCCCCCAGAATCAACGCCAGGAAAAGACAGGTCGACCGCGCGATCCTGGCGCTCCGCAGCGAGATCTCTCCTCGCGGAATCGGGCGCTCGGGCGCATTCACCGCATCTGACTTCGCCCCGACGATGTCATTATCCGCGAGTCCGTACATGTAGAGGAAGAGCGCCGCGGCGCCTGCAACCAGCGCACACCGCACATCCCCACCCGTGAGCGCCACGCCCATGACCGCGCCGGCCAGCGCGTCACCAGGCGCCGTCGGCAGATTGGGGAGTCGGAAAAACTGAAGCCAGGAACGTAACATAATGAAAAATGAAGAATGGAGAATGAAGAATGGGAGATGGGGAAAATCGTCAGGAGTGGCGGATGGAGCGGATGACGAGGACGAGGGATGTGGGGATGGCGATGAGCAGCACCACGATGAGCGCCACGAGGGAACCTTCCCCGATGACCATCCAAGGCACTTCGAAGTAATGCGGCATGCCCGGCCAGATGCTCCCCGTCTTGATGGAGAAGAGCCAGCCGACAAGCGCCCCGAGAGGACCTCCCAATACAATCCCCAGGAAGGCCGTTCTCAATGCTCCACCCGCGAGACGGGAAACGAGCTGCCCCCGCGTCGCCCCCACCGCACGCAGCACGGCGAACGCGTGCTTCGCGGCATCGGCATCAGCGACAAGCATGGCAATGAAGCCCAACGCGAGGATCACGAGGAATACAAAAGGTACACGTGCCATCTGGCCAATCAGATCCGAACCATGGGCAAGCGTGCCGTCGGCGATCTCGTCGCGCGCATGGAGGCGGACAGTGGAAGAAGGTTGAGAGGGCTGAGACTGTTGAGAGGATTGAGAGGAGGATGAGTCCAGGCCGAGAGTCTTCGCGATGGAGGCCTCGACGGCGCGTCCGGCGGGGAACACGCCCTTCTCCTTGAGGAACGCAGGTTCGTACTCCACCCAGAGATGCGTCATCTTCGTCATCGTCGCGGGGCGCGGATCAAGGGACTCGAGCGTGTCGAAGGAGACGAAGACCGTGCCGTCCGTCATCACGGGCGCGCCGTTCAGTCCCCGGACGAGTCCGCGGCTCGTCACCATGTGCCAGTTGAGGTCCACCACGCCGACGACGGGGAGCTCGGCCACCGTCTTGGGGCCCCGTCCGGGCAGCGCCACCCGCAGTTTGTCGCCGACGTGAAGGTTCCGCGCGCGGCTGATCATCTGGGCGATCACGCAGCCATCCGACGACCGGATCGCCTTCTCCGCCTCTTCCCAGGTTCCCTCCGTGAACTTGAACTTCGGCAGCCACTCGGCCGCAAGGAAGAGCGCGTTGCGACAGGGCTTCCGCATCGAGCCGCCCCGCTCCGCCATCCCCCCGCGTCCCGGCGGCAGCGGCATCTCCTCCTCGGGATCGAAGTTGATCTGAAGCGGACACAGCTCGGAAATCCGCTTCACGCCCGGCAGGTTCCGCAGCTTGTCGATGTCGAAGGAGCTCACGCCCTCGGGCAGGATCGAGACGATCGCGTCCGGCCACTCCACGCTCGGCACGAACCCGCGCATCAGCGAAGCCCCCCACACCTCCACCGCCACGAAGGCCGCGAAACCACAGGCGAAGGCAATCGCCATGCCCCGGCGGCGTCGGTGGGGACGCGTCTCAAGCGCGTCCAGCGGCCTCACCGCGAGCGCGGGACGCAGTGCGAACAGCACGGCGACGAACGCCACGATCACCGCGAGGATCAACGCGACCCCGACCACGCCCCAGGCGACAGATGGCCCCATTGGGAAGGTCTGGGAATCTGCGGCGACATACGCCATCAGCGCGCCCAGCGCCACAAGACACCCACCCGCGTATCCAACCAGTGTCGCCAGGAACGATTCGGCCGTCACGAGCGCCAGCACGCCGCCACGGGTGACGCCCACCGTGCGCAAAGTCGCCAGCTGGCGGCGGTTCGACTCTACGGAGAGCAACAGCGAATTGACGAGCAGACACAGCGCGGTCAGAACGGCCGCGATCAGCATCAGGGGGCGCGCGTAGTCCATCCGCCGCTGTTCATCTCCCTTGAACGCGGACACGACCGAGTCGGACGTGGCGGTCAACAGCTGTGGGGATGCCGGATCCGGCATCGTCTTCCAGAGCGAAATCGCGCCATGCATCTCGTTCTTGAGGTCCTCGAAGGCGGACCTGTTCGCGAAAACGCCCGGCCATCCCATTGGAAGCCGGACGTCCGCGAGATAGCCGACGACCTTGGCGGACATCGTTCCCTGCTGGCCGACGAACTTGATCTCCGTCCCCAGCGGCGGAGGCTCACCCCGTCCGAAACGGCGGAAGGTCGTGCGCGTGCAGACAATTTCACGATCGCCCGTGGCATCGTCCACCCACCGTCCCTCGGCCAGTCTGGTGCAGCCGTAGGGATTCTCCCGGGGAGCCGCGGCGATGACGGCCAACATGGGCGGGCCCTGCAGCACACGGCCACCGGGACGGTAGTCGATCGCACAACCGACGAGGTCCATCCTGAGATCAGGACGAACGAGGACGGCGCGGGATGGCTTCTTCCCCGAATCGGGCGCGGAGCGGCCACGACCGAAGGCTCCGTCAATGCTCCAGGCTAACCAGGGCTCGGTCGCGCGCTTCGCCAGGGCCGGAGCCTGCGCGCTGTTCGTCGCCGCGAGGGAGAACATGAAGACGACGGCCCCGCATGCGGCCGCCACGCCCATCGCCGCGCAGGCGAATCGGGCCTTGCCGCGGGCGAGTCCCCTCAGCATCAGTCGGAGGATCATTTATAGGTCTCCAGATAGGTTCTGGAGATCAGTTCCGGATCGTGGTTCGTCGCACAGGTGGCGAAGATGCGTCCGTCTTTGATGAAGTGGACCCGTGATGCGGACGCCGCCACGACGGGATCATGCGTCACGAGCAGGATCGCGCTCTTCTCGTCCCTGTTGAGCGTCTGAAGCAGTTCGCAGGTCTCCTTGGCCGCGGCGATGTCGAGATTCCCCGTGGGTTCGTCGGCAAGAATGACGTCCGGCTCCGCGAAGAGCGCACGGGCGATGGCGACGCGCTGGCGCTCGCCGCCGGAAAGCTCCGATGGGCGCCGTGACTCCTTTCCGGTGAGCCCCAGTTTCCGGACCAGTACGGCGAGACGCGCGGCATCCGGCCGTCCATGGTCGAGCTTCACCGGCAGTGTGATGTTCTCGGCGACGGTGAGGGTGTCAAGAAGGTTGAAGCTCTGGAAGACGACGCCCACATGGCGGCGACGGAACTTCGCGGCGGCGCTGTCGGACATCGCGGTGACGTCGGCGCCGCCAATGGAGATCGTCCCCGCATCGCAGGCCAGCAATCCCGCCGCCAGGTGCAGGAACGTTGACTTGCCACTGCCGCTCGGCCCCATCAACACCTCGAAGGCCCCCGGGGCCAGCTCCAGGGAGAAATCCTTCAACACGTCAACCTTGGCCCCACCCCTGCCGTAGGCATGGTGGACGCCTGTCGCCTTCAAAGCTTCCATTCGCGCATTCCCTTCCGGATTCAACTCGTCCATTCGCATGATTCAACGCGCGTTGTCCACCGGCGGTTCACTTTCAACGCCGTTGGGGAACAGCTGGTTGAGAATCTGTTCCGCGGGGGTATAGGCCTTCTTCTTCGAGTTGCAGTCCTTGCAGCAGGGAACGCAATTGCCGCGCGTGGACTTCCCGCCCCGCGCGACAGGTACAACATGATCCAGCGTGAGATTGGCGGCGCCCACCTGCCGTCCGCAGTAGTGGCACACGCCCTTCGCGATCTGCGCGCGCCACCAGGGCGTCTGGCGCAGTTCGCGGGCCTTCTCGCGCTCCCGCTTCACGTGCGCGGGGTCCGGATGTAGATCAAGCCAGTCTTCCATGGCGGAGATTATAGCACATCGCGCAAACCTCCGCCCTGGGGCTTGATCAGAACTTGAGTTTCACACCCGTCCAGATCATGGCGCCGGCCATGGGATAGCCCGGGTAGTACTCGTAGTGCTGGTTCGTGAAGTTCTCGACGGAGACGTACCACTCGCCACCTTTCACGAGCGGAAGAAGATTCTCCAGCGGTACCGCGAGACGGGTGTTGAAGACGAAGGCGTCGTCCAACTTGCGGAGGTCGGCCTTGTCGGCCTCGGCGCGAACGGAGTAGGCGTTCATCGAACCGACATACTGTCCGTCGAGCGTCCACTTCAGCCAGTCGCAGATCTGCCAGGTGCCGCCAGCCGTGAAAGTCCAGCGTGGCAGACGGGAGACGGGATGCGTCTCGGGGTTGGTCCAGGTGCCACCGCCAAAGAAGCCGAGATCGTCGGTGGGACGCCAATGGGCGGAGAGCTCCACGCCCGTGGCGCGCAGATTGCCTGAATTGATGTAGCTGGTGGCGGTCTTGTCGATCCGATCGGAGACCTCGCTGTGGAAGAGCGACAACAGCACGTCGGTCTGCTCGTCGATCTTGAACTTGGTGCCACCGGAGACGTAGTCCATCACCTCGGCGTCCAGCGTACCCTTCGCGAAATCGTTGGCGACGGCACGCGTGTAGATGCCCGGATAGTGGACGCCGCGGGAGCCGTTCACGAAGAACTCGACTTGTTCCTGGTAGTCGAGGGTGACGGCCGCGGAGGGTGCCCACTCGTCGTCGTAGAGGTCGTGGAAGTAGTAACGGGCTCCGACGGAGGGTGTGAGCGTCCAGTCCTCGTTCAGGGCGAAGTCATAGCGGGCACCGAGATAGGGCGCAACCGTGACGAAGCGGCCGGCATAGCCGAAGACGCGCTTGTTGTCCGACAGACGGTTGTTCGCGGTGTGGCCGCCCTCGTCCGTGATGTCGAGTGCACCCGTGAACCAGAACTCCTTCCAGACGTTCCAGTCATACCAATTGCGGTTGCCCCAGTTGAGCCAGGTCGTATCCGCATAGCCGGCGGGCGAATTCAGATTACCGTCCGTGAGATGGTCCTTCTTCCACTCGATCGCGCCGTGCTCGAAGTAGACGAGCGAGTGGCCCTTGATGTTGTCGCGGTCGGTGTCGAAGCGCACGGTGTAGAGGTCCGTCGCGAGATCGAAGCGATCGTAGGTTGGACGGACGCCGTGCTTCTCACCTGGGTCCTCCACCCAGCTGTCGGTACGCTGGTAGATGAACGACAACCGCTCCGTCTCCGAGAGGTCCGTTCCCACGCGGCCAAAGGCGTTCTTCATCTCGGCGGATCCGTGCTCGCGCGCGCCCTCAGAGTACTTGTAGGCCATGCCGGCGTAGGCGTCGACCGCGCCTTCCTTGGCTCCGGCGGAAACGGAGCCGAGAAGCGTGTTGAAGCGTCCGTAGGCCACGTCGACCTCGGCCTCCTCACCCTGTGTCTTGCGACGGCGCGTCTCGACGTCGACGGCCGCGAAGGTGCCCGGATAGCGACCCGGCTGCGGGTTCTTGTGGACTGCCACGGACTCGGCGAAGTCAACCGGAACGGAGTCCATCAGCGGATGGGACCATACGCCGGACTCCCGCGGCGCGCCGTCGACGTACATGCGCACCTCGCCGCCGGGACGCCCCGTGCCGACGCCGCGCACATAGACGCTGCCGCCCTGTCCGCCGCCATAGCTTCCCACGGGCGAATAGCGGGAGATCGTCACGCCGGGCACCTGCCGCAACGCGGTCTGGAGATCCTGCGCATTGAGCGCGGCGAGCTGTTCGCGTCCAATCGTCACGACCTCCGCGCCGTCCTTCTCGACGGACTCCTCATGCGTGATCGGCGTCGCGGTGACGACGACCGTCAAATTCGTCTCGATCTCCGAACCCGTCTGGGCGAGGAGAGGAAGCGCGGCCGCGGCCGCAAGGGACATCAGGGGCTTTTTCATGGCGGGAATGATACCAAACGCCCCTCCGGCGTGTGTAAACTGCATGTAAATTGTGATAGAATACCATCCTTATGAACAAGGACCTCTTCGTCTACTTCCTCTTTCTCCTGGTGCCGCTCTGCGTGCTGCCGTTCGCGGTGCACAGTTTCATGTCCGCGGAAATCAACCGCGGCCGCGAAGTCGGGCGCGCCTACCTCGCCGCGGAGGCCCGAAACCTCGCCACCGACATGATTGCCGCGCATCGGGAGAAGCCCAATGCCGAGAGGGCCCGCCGCCCAGTCCTCGTCGAAGTCGTCGATGCTTCGGGGAAGACGTCGGAAGGACGGTATTTCCCGTGCGACCAGCGGTGCTTTGGCGAGGCGTCCCTTGCGCCGGCCTTCCCCGACAAATCAGTGCGCGTGACCTGGCCGGGCAGTCGTGGTCCAGGATTCGTCAAACGAATCGAAATGTTCCTAGTGGTAACGACCACGTTCGGCGTCTGCGGGTTCTTCATTCTCCTTGGCGGAGGCCTCCTCGCCCGCGCCATTCTGCGGTCACGGCGCGACGCGCGCCATCAACTTGAATATGTCGCGGATTTCACGCATCGGCTCAAGACCCCTCTGACCTCGATCTCCCTCTGCGCCGAACTCGCGCGGGAAGGACGTCTCGACGACATCCGAAAACACGAGGCCGTGGAGACCGTCATCGCCGAGGCCGCGAAGCTCGACGTCCTTGTGGACGAGGTTCTCGCCTACGTGAAGGAGTGCCGCCGTGTCTGACATTCTCTTCGCCGAAGACGACGCCGACGTCCGCAAGTGGGTGGCGATCGCCCTGGAATCGGAGGGGCACGCCGTGCGGACCGTCGAGGACGGCGAAGCCGCGCTCGCAGCCTGCGCGGCGAAACGTCCCGACGTGCTCATCCTCGACGTGATGATGCCCAGGCGTGACGGCATCTCTGTCTGCACCGAAATCCGCCGCACGGACCCCGCGCTCCCCATCCTCATGCTCACCGCCCGCAACACGGAACGCGACAAGGTCACGGGGCTCGGCGCCGGCGCAGACGACTACATGACCAAACCGTTCGGGATGGAGGAGCTCTTCGCCCGCATCGCCGCCCTCCTGCGGCGGGCCAGTCTTCTCCCCAGGGAGACGAAAGTCGCCAATCCTTCATTCCCGGTGGGGCGGCATGAAATCGACGGTGTGCGACTCGTCGTCCGCGCGCCGGACGGAACCGAGACGCCGCTCGCGGCGCGGGAATACGAACTCCTCAAGCTGCTCTCCGCGCACCGGGGGGAGGTCCTTCGCCGCGATCAGATCCTTGACGAAGTCTGGGGTGTGACCTTCTACGGCAACACGCGCACGCTCGACCAGCATGTCGCACTTGTCCGCCGAAAACTTGGCGATGACGCAAACCTCCTTGAAACCATCCGCAACGTCGGATACCGGCTCAATCTGTCTTGAGTTCAGGCTCAGAACGTCGCGCGGAGTCCGATCTCGAACGTACGCGGCTCGCCTACAAGGCATTCGTAGTAGTGGCGGGAACTCTCGAAGTACTTCTCGCCGAAGAGGTTCCGCACGCCAAAGGTGAGAATCCAGTTCTCGCCGCCGCCGAACTTCGAAAGCGGCATCGACACGTTGACGTCGAAGAGGTGGGACGGATCGAAGCGGAGATTCTTGTTGACGTAGGATCCGCGCATCGTCGCATAGTTCATCGAGCGGAAGCGATAGCCGCATCCCACGACGACGTCCTCGAGCGAACCCCAGGTGAGGCGGTAGGACGTGTTGAGCGAGAGCGTATGGGCGGGGTAGCGTTCGAAGTCCCGGCCCTTCTCGCCCGGCGCCACGTTGCGGTCCGTATAGCTGTTGAAGCCGTACATGCCGAGGATCGTCCAGTTGTCCGTCACGTCGCCCGAGACGGAAAGCTCCGCGCCACGCGAGGTGTTGCGTCCGTCATAGGTGTAGTAGCCCGTCGCCGCGTCGGCCTCGGGCACGTTCTCCTGTTCGATGCGGTAGGTCGAAAGCGTGAACCAGAGCTTGTCGCCGGGACGCACCCGCACGCCACCCTCATACTGGGTAGCCCGCCAAGGCGTGGTCGGCGTCGAACCATCCGCGTTGCGGAGACCGAGCATCGGCGTGCGCGTCTGGGAGATGTTGCCGAAGAAGACGAGGTAGTCGACGGGACGAATCGTCAAGCCACCACGCGGCGAGACGGCGTCGGCTGTCTGATGGAAGTAGCGCACGCCGGAATCCGTGTAGGCCTCCTGCTCGAAATGATCGTAGCGGACGCCGCCCAGCACCGTGAACCAGCGCCAGGAGATGGCATCCTGCGCCAACAGTCCATATCTCGAAGTCGGCGTGCCGAAGCCACCGGTGCTCTCGCGGTAGACGTAGTCGGGCTGCACGACAAACGCGTTGGTGACGACTTCGAACACCTCCTTGGTGTAGACGGAACGGGTGAACAGATTGTAGTTCCGGTTGAGCGAACTGCCTTCGCTGAACGACGAGGTCATGTAGCGGTTGCCCGATGTCCAGTGCCCGGTCTCGTAGAACTCCTGGAGCTCGGCGCCACTTCCCGTGTACGGCTCCTGCATCGTGAAGTCCCAGTCGGAGACCATCAAACCCGCGCCGAATTTGAGGAGCCAGGCGTCCGTGACCTGCCAATCGGCCCAGGGGTTGAGCATGAAGCTCTCGTAGGTCGCACGGTCGCCGCGCCGACAGGACGACTCGTACCAGCCGTACCCCGCGGCCGGGCGCCCCCGCCAGACGGGAACGCCGATGTAGCCCGGCTGATCGGTGTACTGGAAGAGGGTCTTGAGCCCGAACGACACCTCGTCGGTCGGCTTCGCGATGAAGGACGGAGAGACCGTGAACGACTCCCTCGGGCGCGCGCCCTTCTGGACGCCCTCGTTGACATAGGTCGGCTCGTAGTAGTCCGCCGTGGCCACCACGCGGACGGCGGCTTTGTCCTCCAGCGCCGTCTCATTGGCGTCCACCATCCCGCGCTGGCGGAATGTGTGCTTGCCGACCGAGGTGTTCTCCTGAACCTGGACCTCGTCCTTCGCAAGCGTGGCACTCTTCAGATGCATGTTCACGGATCCGCCGGCACCCGATGCATTCTGGGTTGCGCCCGATCCTCCGGACAGGGAGCCAATCGGCCCCTTGACGATTTCCACGCGGTCCAGCAGAAAGGGGTCGATGAAGAGTCCCGCGCCGCGTCCGATCGGCATCACGCCGTCGAAGGTCGGCTCGCTGCCGCCCATGCCGCGGATCGCGAACGTCCCCGGCTGGCGGATCAGAAGTGACTTCCCCCCCGTCTCGATTCCGGACACATACCGCATCAGATCATGCAGATCGGTGGGATTGTGCTCGCGGATGAAATCCTCCGTCAGCGTCTCCACCACCGTCGGCAGCTCTTCCGGCGGCACATCGGTGAACGTGGCGCCGTCGACCTTCTCAGGCCGATAGCGCGACAAGGCCGTCCCCTCGACAACGACCTGACCGAGATCAACGACATCCTGTACATTCGTCGAGGACGGGTTCTGGGCAAATCCCATCACGGCGACACCGAGCACGAGAACTAGAAACGGATTTTTCATATGCCCGATTAAACGCCTTTAAACAACACCTGGTTCATTTTCATTCTCGAAGTTTGAACGACAGAGTCAGACGGGCAACGGAAGGGACCGACTCCGAACCTCGCTTCGCAGGTCGGAACAAGGCCCGACGCGCCGCCGCAAGAGCCGCCTGTTCGAGTTCGGCGAAACCGCAGCTCGCCACAACCTTCACGCCAATCACCACGCCATGGGCGTCCACGGAGAGTTCCAGCGTCACATCCCCCTGCTCTTTCCGCTCGCGGGCCCCCTTCGGATATTGGGGACGAATCTTCTTTCTCGGCGCCGGCGGCGCGTCCACACGCGCCTGCCGCGGTGCAGGTGCCAATGGAGCGGAGATCTCCTGAGACGATACGGGAACAGCGGCAACCTCTTTCTCTACGGGCTTCTCAGTCGGCGGCTTTTCAACAGCAATGGTCTCGACAATGGGATATTCCTCCTTTGGCGTCTCTGGCGCCTCAAGATCCTTCGGACGAAGGTCCGTCTCACGAATCTCAATCTCCCGCTCTTCAATGGAGATCGGCGACTCCCGCGGTTGGAGCAGCGGCGGCGGTTCAAATTCGCGAGGGGACAGAAGCGGGGGAACGGGACGTTCCTCTGGTGCCGAAACCGTTGTCACGACACGGTCAACGGCCTCCTCGACATCTTCCTCGGCCGAGGAGAATTCCATGTCCGCGATTTCAAGTTTCGGCAGTACGTCAACGACTGGGGAGGGCTTCGTACCTGCCACGGCGCGAATTGCCATCTGCACGCCCAACAGTAGTCCCGCATGAAGCATCACCGCAATCAGAAGCCCGCATGCGAATCTGGCGAAGTCCGCCCTCACCGCCCCAGCTCCATCACGGGTGTGGTCCCTTCACCTGGAAACTCGCCTTCTCCACACCCGCAGCCTTCAACTCCGCGAGAAGCTCAACACCCGAACCGAGCGACGCACGGCGGTCGCCTGAAATCAACACGGGAAGATCCGGCTTCATCTTCACCAGCCGACTCACCTCCGTAACCAGGGCGGGTCGTTCAAGGACTCGACCATTGAGCTGCAGTCCATCATGCTCATCCAGCGTCACCACAATCCGCTCACCACGTTCGTGTTGACCAGCCGCCGAGGGGAGGTCGACCTTGAGCCCGCGATGCACCGCCATGTCGAAAATGGCATAGATGAAAAACACCAGCACCAGGAACATCACGTCCAGGAGCGAGACGAGCTCCAGTCGTGTCTTGCGTTCAAGGTATGGCGAGGTGAGTTTCAAGTTGCAGGTTCCAGGTTCAAAGTTCCTGGTTCAAGGTTTCGGAATCGGGGACTGAGAATCCGAGCCCGAGCTTGGCGCACCCTTCTCCAGACGGACGGCGGCCTTGGCGAGAAGCCCCAACAGGAAATTATACGGGAAGATGAGAATCAACGCCGCAACGATGCCGGCGGCCGTCGTGATCAGAGCCTCGCCGATACCCGCCGTAGCGGCGAGTGGAGACGAGTTTTCGGCCAGCTTGAACGAGCCGAAGGTCTTGATGATACCCGTCACCGTGCCGAGGATGCCCAGCATCGGCTCGGCGGTGATGATGGTGGATATCAGACCGAATCCACGCTGAAGGGAATTGAGACGTTCCTGCGGCTCGACAAAGGGGCCCTCTTCGCGGAAGAACGTGAAAAAGGCGATCAGACGTTCAACCACGATCGACAGTCCCAGAACGGACAGAAGAAGGATCGGCCACATGACCGGTCCACCATCGACAAAATACTTGAAGCAATCCTTCATACTCGATTAAACGAAAAGAACGACCGGGAGGTTCAAACGCAACCACCGGTCGTTCTCCACTATCATCGATCACCAGGTCACTTGGCGACGATCTGGCCGCTCTTCGCGAGCATCTTCGCCTCGACGCTCTGGATCTCCGCAAAACCCTGCGAGCTGTGCGGATTCAGGCCGTTGGAGGCCTCCATCGAGCTGTCGGCTTCGTTGTAGATCGTCGCCTTGAGGCCCTTGAGGCTCTCGAAGAAGATGTTGCCCTTGTAGAGGCCAAGCGTGACGTCGGCCGTCGCCTTGTCGGCCCACACCTGGATGGCCGCGCGGGCCGCCTGGGTGGCGGGGTCGAACCAGCGGCCGTCGTAGATCTGGTCGCTGACGAGCTTGGAGAGCTGCTGGAAGAGGAGCGTCGAACGACGGTCCATGATGCCCTCGTAGATGTACTTGAGCCCCCAGCTCAGCACTTCCATGCCAGGAGCCTCGTAGACGCCGCGGCTCTTCGTGCCGATGATGCGGTTCTCGAGCGCGTGCTTCATGCCGATGCCGTTGCGGCCGCCGACCTTGTTCATCTCGAGCATGACCTCGAGCGGGGACATCTTCTTGCCGTTGACGGCCACGCAGCGGCCCTTCACGAAGGAGAGCGTCACCTTCTCGACCTTGTTCGGCGCCTTCTCGGGCCACACGCCCATCGTGGGCTTCACGATGCGCATCGAGGTCTCCATCGACTCGAGATCCTCGGCCTCATGCGAAAGGCCTGCGAGGTTCGCGTCCGTGGAGTACTTCTTCTTCGTGCCGACGAACGCCGTGATGCCGCGCTTCGCGAGGAAGGCGACCATCTCGGTGCGGCCGGGGAAGAGCTTGAGGAGGTCGCTGTCGCGCCAGGGGGCGTACACGCCGAACTTCGGGTCCAGCACGTTCGTGTAGCGCTCGAAGCGCATCTGGTCGTTGCCGCGGCCCGTCGCGCCGTGCACGAGCACCGTGCAGCCGGCCTTCTTCATCACGGGAAGGAGCGCCTGCACCGTCACCGCGCGGGCGATGCCCGTGGAGTTCCAGTAGCCGCCATCGTACATCGCCTGGCACTTGACCGTCTCAAAGCAGATGTCGGCCATTTCCTTCGTCACGTCGACGATCGTCGTGTCGACGCCCGTGGGAGCCATCTTCTTCTTGATGTCGTTGATGTCCTTCTCGTCAGGCTGGCCGACGTTCGCCGAGAACGCCTTCACCTTCACGCCCGCATCCTGAAGGACGCAGCAGATGGTCTTCGAATCCAGTCCGCCCGACACGCACACGCCGACGGTTTTGCCCTTGAGATCAGCCAGTTTCATTTATGAATGCACCTTTCTTTGAAAAGAGATGATTAGTATATCACATTTTCGGCTTTAAGGAAGAAGTCCGCAGTAGGCGAGGCGACGGTCAACCTCGGCCTTCTCTGCGTCCGTGAGCTTGAACTCCTCGACGACCCACTTCTTTCCGCTCGTGTCGCCCTTCGGCGGACGTTTGCGCGTGTAGGTGTTCGTGAAGACGCCGCGCTTCATCAGCACGTAGAGGTGGGGACCGCGCATCTGATCCGCCGTCCCGCCGAACGTGTCTCCGAGGTTGATCATCAGCAGATACTTGGAGTAGAGGTCCGTGAGCTTCCCGTCGGGATCGCCCTTCTGCTCTTCCGCCCACATCTTCGCGAGCAGATCGGCGTAGGCGGGGCGCTGCGTCACAATGCCCTCCGTCCCAAGGGCTCGTCCCTGATAGAGCCAGCCCTTCGCGCCCCAGCCGCTGAACACGGTCTTCATCACCGGCTTCGCGGCCACGAGCTCCGCGATGCGCCCGTTGACCTTCCCACCCGGAGACTCCTCCTTCACGTAGCCGTAAGTGTCCGGATAGTCCTTCGCGAGCTTCACCAGAAGCGATACGTCGGGCTGCGGGCTCTTGCCGTTGTATGTCTGGATGATCACGGGGCACTTCGCGATCTTCGCCAGCGCGCGATAGTGCTTCTCGATGTCATCCTGTGTCTTCGCGTCGTCCGGCGGACGCGCCAGGATCGCCATCTTCACCCCGTGTTTCGCCATCGCCGCGTTCACTTCACGCACCCGGTTGAGCGCATCCTCGGAGGTACTGCCGGGGCAGATCGCCGTCAGACGCGCCTTGAAATCCGGCTTCGCGGCCCGCGCCGCGAGCGCGTCGAGCCCCTTTGTGTACTCGCCTTCACGCACCAGATCCTTCACCTCGCCCGCGGTTGGCCAGATTACGCCCGCCACGCCGCCCGCGCTCATGAATGCGGCCTCCTTCGCAAGCACGTCACAGTCCAGCGCGCCCTCCGCCGTCCAGGGCGTACAGAGCAGCGGGAACGGTCCCCGAATCGGGTTCCGCGCCTGCATACAGGACTTGGCACTCGGAGTCGTTGTACATCCGCAGAGGACAGCAAAGCACACGGCGGCAATCAGAATGTTCGTCTTCATGATCGTATTCCTTCTCATTTCACGCTTCTGCGGAATCCGTCCAGCAGCGCGCGCTTGCGCGGGTTGTCCTGCGAAGGCTTCTGCTTCCAGGGTTCGGCAGCCTCGTACTCGACGCTCCAGCCGCTCCACTCACGAAACGCGTGGAAGGTCCAGTCCCAGCGGTTCTCCTCGAAGACGTCGATGCAGTCGCGAATGTAGTCCCCGGCGCCCTCGCCCCACACGATGGCCGAGAACTCGCCCACGTAGACCTTCGCGTCGTGGCGCTTCTGGAAGTCGATCACCGGTTTCATCGTCCGGCGGATGAAGTCGATGTTCCAGCCCCTCGCGGCATCGGGATAGTGCGTGCGTGCGGCATTCTTGTCGAACACGCCCTGGTGCGTGAACTCCATCGGCACGTACATGTGCACCTGGTAGATGATGTTCGTAAGCGCGAGTGGCTTGAGATAGGAGAAAGTGCCGGGGCCGTCATAGCAGTTGGACTCGATGATGACCGGCGTCTCCGAGTCGATTGCGCGAATGGCCTCGGCGGCACGGCTCTGGATGGACCAGTAGTCGCAGCCCGGCAGCGCGGGCGTGACCTGCTGCGGTTCGTTGATGAGGTCGAAGCCGTAGATCTCCGGACATCCCCTGAACCGCGTCGCGATCTTCCGCCATGTGGCGATGAAGGCGTCCGCGTACTTCGCGTCATGACACATGTAGAGGTCCTTGTGCTCATCGCGCGCGCCGGGTGCCGCATGGAGGTCCACGACGATCTGGATGCCGTACTTTTTCGCCCAGACAAGATGGTCCTCCAGGCTGTCGAGCTCACCGTCGATGTATCTGTCGTAGTCCGCGAGGTCGCGGTTTCCACCCACGGTGTTCCACTGGCGCGTCATCTGGAAACGCGCGAGCGTCACGCCCCAATCATGCAGGACCTTGAAGTCGTCCTCCTTGAGGTTGTGGCCCAGCATCACACCGCGCCGCGCCGGCGCATCCTTCACGCGAGGCGTGTAGACGCACCGGTGGGTGGTGTTGGTCTCAGGCCAGAGCGGTGGCAACGCCTCGACCTTGAAGGTCGAGAGATCGAACTCCACACGGCCATAACCGGCCTGGAGACCGAGCGTGAAGATGCCGGGCAGGCGTTTGCCGCCCGTCCGGCTGTCGATGAGCGTCACCGTCCGCCAGGGGAAGTCGCCGCCGATCTGGGGCGCCCCGGGATAGACGTTCACGCCGGTCTCGAGATCCTTGTAGGTGGCCATGAACTTGAAGCCGAAGTACGGCGTCTCGGGACAAAAGACCCCGAAACCACGGGCCTTGACTGTCGCGCGGAAACTCTTTCCGTCGAACTTCGGAAAGTCATAGGCACACGTCGCCGCGCCAGAGTCGACCTTCCCCTTTGGAATGTCCACCGTCACGATGTCACCCACACGGGTGGTGTATCTCCCGAGCTTCCAGCCGTCCGCAACCGCCCCCAACGCCACGCAGACGCACAACGCCACGACCATCAAGTTCTTCATGCCACGCCCTCCGCAACGATTCAGCCTACCAGCTCCCAGCCGGGACGGTAGGTCGTCTTGAGATACTGGTTCGCGGACTCGTCGTTCGTGAACTTCTGACCGTTCCAGAGCAGCTTCTTCACGCCGGCGCGCGGGGCGGCGTTGCCGAGGAGCACCGTCGTCGCAAGCGGCGCCGAATAGTCGAAATTGCAGCCGCAGGGGCGATTGGGATTGCGGATGGCGCGCAGCCAGTCCGCCTGGTGCGTCATCCCCTTCTCACGCGGGAAGAGCTTGGGCGGACGCTGCTTGTAGAGGTCCTTCGGTCCGAACACCAGTCCGTCCCCGTGCGGCCCGATGCGGATCATCCCCTTCTCGCCCACGAAGATCGAGCCCAGGCAGCCGAGCGACTGACCGTACTTCTTCTCCAGCTCCTCGACGATCGGCGGCAGATGCTGGAATTCGCGCTTCAGGCAGATGCCGATCTTGTTCACGTGCTCCTTATCGTACGGAATGCCCGGCTTCACGCCGTCATGCCAATGGAGCGTCACCGCGTCCATGCCCGCCCGGGCAGGATACTTCCACTCGATTTCGGTGGACCACGACCAGCTGCCTTCGCAGCCCCACTCGACATGCTTCGTCTCGACGCTCTCCGGCACCACCTTGCCCAGATCAAGCGCCCAGAAGACGGGGTCGATGATGTGCGTGCCCATGTTGCCGATCGACCCGTTGCCGTAGCCGATCCAGTCGTGCCAGTCGTGCGGATGGAGTCCGTTGTGGTCGGGCGTGCCCTTGTAGAAGTCGCACACCGGCGCGGGACCACACCAGGAATCCCAGTCCATGCCCTTGGGCGGTTCGGCCTTCGGCGGACGATACAGCATCGCGTTCAGGCGGTCGTCGTAGCTCCACACTTCGCGCACCTGTCCGATCGTCCCCGCGCGGATGTACTCCACGAGACGGCGCATGCCCTCCTCGCTGTGGCCATGGTTGCCGACCTGCGCGACCACGCCCATCTTCCTCTGCATCGCGTGCATCAGGCGCACCTCCTCCACGGTGAGCGCCATCGGCTTCTCGACGTAGACATGCAGGCCCTTCGCCATCGCCAGCAGCGCGGCGAGCGCATGGTGGTGGTTCGGCGTCGCGATCGCGACGGCGTCGAGGTTCTTCGCCTCCTTCTCGATCATCTCGCGATAGTCGTAGTAGGCTCGAATCTTGGAGGTGTCCGTCTGCGGCTGGTGCGCCTTTACCACGGCGCGCACCTTGTCCCAGTGCGAGGGATCCGGCTCGGCCATACAGACGATCTCCTCGTCCGGACCGCACATGCCGTTCAGAATGCCATAGCGTGTGCTCTGGCCCATGCGTCCGCCACAGCCAATCAGACCGATGCGGATCTTCCGCTCGCCGCCGGGACCGTTCTCGGCCGCGCCGATGTTGAACAGGGGCATCGCAGCCGTGCCAGCCGCGAGCTTCAGGAATGCGCGTCTCTTCATGTCGTCCATCCTTTCAGTCGTTCAATTGAAAATCAAATTTTCACCGTCCATGCGCCGCGATAGGCCTTTGTGAGCCACTTCGCGTCACCCGTACCATTCACAAAGACATTCTCGCGGGGATTCCAGTCGAACCCTGCGTCATGCACATAGCTGAGGTTGCAGAGATTGCAGAGGATCGAGCTCCGCGCGCCGACCTCCGCGCGCGAGCAGGGCTGCTGCCGCGACTTGAAGCAGGTGACGAAGTCCGCAGGGTGCCCGTTCGCCTTGTAGAGCTTCACCTTGGCCTTCTTGAGTCCGAAGGCCTTCGCCGCCTTGTTCACGGCGTCGAGCAGGCTCCGGTTGTTTGCGGGGCGCGGCGGCTTCCCGTCGCCGGGCGCATTCCAGAAGGCCACCCGCTCCATCGCGTCGAAGGTCCCCTCGTTCAGGCGTTCCTGCAGCGCCGCATCGGGCGTCACGCCCTTGCCGCGCCACACGGCGATCCTGCCACGGTTGACCGCGACGATGCCTTCGGTGCCATAGAAGACCGTGCCCCAGGCGGAGCCGCCGTAAGGACTGTGCCGGATCACGCAGCCGTCCGCGCAGACGAACGACATGCCGCTTTGGCGGCGTCCGCCGCAGTTCGGATCGCGCGACGGCGCCTTCTCGGACTTCACAACCTTCACAGGGCCGCTTTCGTCCAGACCCAGCCCCCACTGCGCGATGTCCAGATGGTGAGCCCCCCAGTCGCCGCACATGCCAAGGCCGAAGTAATCGTCGTTCCGCCAGAACATGGGGAAGAAATTGTGCACGCCGCGCGGGGAGAGGCGGTCGGAGTACTTCACGCGCGGCGCGGCGCCGCACCACATGTCGAAGTCGACATTCGGATTCGGCGCACCCTCGGCCGCCGCATTCGCCGGATTCTCGTAGTCGCGATGCGGACGCGACGGCCCCCCGAAGTTGGCGTCCACCAGCATCACCTTGCCGATGCCGCCGTTGCGGACGACCTCGCACGCCGTGCGGAATTCAATTCCAGAGCGCTGCATCGCCCCTGTCTGAAGGATGCGGCCATACTTCGCGCTCGCTGCAAGAATCGCCTTCGCCTCGTCCACGGTGTGCGTGAGCGGCTTCTCGCTGTAGACATCCTTGCCCGCCTTCATCGCCTCCACGACCATGTAGGCGTGCCAATGGTCCGGCGTCGCGATGCACACCATGTCAATGGACGGGTCCGCGAGGATCTCGCGGAAGTCGGCCACCGCACGGCAGGCATCACCCGGCACGCCAAGATGGGGATGCTGCGCATAATACTCATTGACCACGCGCGTGCGGTCCTCGCACCGTGCCCGATCGCAGTCGCAGACCGCGGTCACAACGAGATCCTGCCCCAGAAACGCGTGCAGGAGCCCCCGTCCCTGCTTGCCTGCTCCAATCAGCGCGAGCGTGGCCTTCCCGACGGCGTTACGCCCATAACCGATGAACGGGAAAGCCACGGACGTCAACAGCCCCCCCCTGACAAAAGACCGACGTGAAAGAAGCGAAGAAAACACGGGGCGTACCATACTCAACCCTTTCTGAAATCGAGCAGGTGACCGAGAATCGACCGGAATCCGCGATAGTAGAACCCGAAGTCGAAGAGCGTGCGGAAGGAGCACAGGCGACGCAGAAGCGCCTCGGGCTGGAAAAAGCCCGAATAGACGCGGCGCACAGCGGCCTTGATCTCGTCTTCGGTGGCCTTCGGCGTCTTGGTGATCTGGCGACGCATGTCGTATTCGTCCCAGTCCAGTGTCGTGAGGCCGTCGTTCTCCTTCAGCTCCTTGAAGAGCGGCGTGCCCGGGTAGGGAATCGTCATCGTGCACTGGAGCGTGGAAGCCCAGCCCTTCGCCAGCATCTTGCGGGCGAGGCGCACGGTGTTCTCAATCTCCTCCCGTCCCTCCCAGGCGTGGCCGAACATGAAGGTGAGGTGCACGTCGAGCCCCGCTTTGTGCGCCCATTCGGCGCCCCGCTCGACGTCTTCGACTTTCAAAGCCTTGACGAAACGGTCAAGCGTGTGCTGGTTCGCGCTCTCAACTCCGAAGAGGACGAGCCGGAAGCCCGCCTTGCGCATCAGCTTGTAGTCCTCGAACGTGAGACGACCGAACCGCATATTGCAGTCGATGCGCAGTTTCTTCGGATAACCGCGCTTGATCATCTCGTTGCAGAACGTCCGCATCCACTCGCCCACGGGGAAGGATCCGGAGTCGTCCATGATCTCCCGCACGCCGTAGCGCTCAATGAGGTCGCCAATTTCGTTCACGACGTCAATCGGGTCGCGTGTCCGATAGGTCGGATAGAGGGTCGTCCAGCTGCAGAACGTGCACTTCGCATGCCAGCAGTCACGTCCCGACATGAGGTACGTGCCCGGCGTCCTGCGGAAATTTCCGTTCTTGTAGGCGTAGAGCTTCCACTTGCAGAGGTCACGGTCAATCCACGGCGTCGTCTTGAGGTCGTGGTTCAGCTGGAAGCGTCCGGTATTGCCGCCGCGGTACCAGATGCCGGACTCAAATTTCGAGACGTCAAACCCGGAGCCGACAAGGTTCATCAGCAGGAAATCCCAGTCGCCGCCAGTGAGGACGTAGTCGACAGGGCAGTTCTCCATCGTCTCGTCCGGCAGCGCCGTCACATGGTCGCCGACGAGCACCACCTTGGGGCCATCCGCATGGGTCGCCTTGAAATCGGCGATCCATTTCCAATGCCGCTTGACGACGGGAGTCTTGGTCTCCAGCACCACGACGTCGGGTGCAAACGCGGCGAGACGCTCGGAGAAGGTCTCCGGCGACCATTCCTCGGCGATGCCGTCCAGCCAGGCGACGTCGTGCCCGGCCTTCTTCAGCATCGTCGCCGCGGTCGCGGGCACGACGGGGAAGATGTAGGTGGGGCGCGAGAACCACTGGAACTGGCGGTTCTGCGAAAGGAGCGGTACGCCCTTCTCGCTTGGCAGAGGCGGATAGCAGATCGCGATCTTCATAGTATGGGAAAAACAACAGGTGTCAGGCGGGGATCAGCGAACCACCACGCCCAACACCTGGATCATGTTTCAGGTCGTAAGCGGATTTACCACTTGTAGCCGAGGCCGAGCATGTAGCGGAAGTCGCTGGACTTCGTGTGGGGGCCGGGGTTCGAGTTGTAGTCCCAGTCGATCTTGCCCATCAGCTGCCAGTCGAGCGAGAGCGCATACGTGAAGCCGACGTCCGCGTCGATCAGGTAGGACTCGGCCCAGTCGCCCACGTCGGGCAGGTACTCGAGGTTGTGGGTGAAGGCGAGCTTGTCGACCCACTTGGGATCCCACGCGAGGTGGTGGGCATAGCGGAACGCGCAGCGGTCGTCATCGGAGATGCGCTCGTACTTCTCCTTGATGTACGTGAGACCGGCTTCCTGGTTGAACGACCACTTGCCCGTCGCGTCATGGTTGTAGCCCTCCAGCCACTGGTAGCCGAGACCGGTACCCAGACGGAAGCGGTATTCCAGGTCGTTGATGCCGTCGCGCTCGTACTTGCCGTTCACGTAGGAGTAGACCTTGTTCGCCCAGAAGTGGTCGAACTGCGAGGCGAGTTCGATGCGGTCCTCGGTCTTCTCCTTGTTGTCGCGGTCCGTGCCGTTCTGCGCGAAGTAGTAGCCGAAGTTGCCCGTGTAGCGGTCCTTCTCCCAGCGACGCGCCGCGTCGGCCGTCACGGACGCCTTCTCGCTGCGCGTGTTGCCGCGCGCCATCGAACCGCTGAAGTTCACGGAACCGCTCCACTTCTCCGGCTCGGGATTGACGGCCTTGACGTTCTTCATGTCGAGCGGCTTCTCGGCGAGCGTGTAGTTGCCGTCCTTCATCGCGACGACGCCCTCGGCCGTCGTCCTGTCGTTGTACTGGACGGTGCTGGACTTGGCGGTCGTGATGGACGCGACCTTGTCCTGGCTGATCTTCACCTCGCCGACGTCGTCGCTCTTGAAGGTGATGGCGCCGCCGACGATGCGGACGACCTCGCCCTCGAGGCGGGACCCACTCTTGAAGACGATGGTGTCGGCCGAGACGGCCATCAGGCACGAAGCGGCCAATGCGAAGACCGCGGCATTTTTCATAAGCATCAAAAGACCCTTTCCTACGTGGTTAGGTGAACAGTATATCACATATTAATGTTTTGTGGTATAATTTCCGCCCTCTGATTGTTGATTTGAAAGGAACAGACCATGCTTCTCTCCAAGAAAGCCCTCGTTACGGGCGCCGCCGGCTTCCTCGGCTCGCACCTTTGCCGCCGCCTGCTCGCCGATGGCTATGAGGTGACGGCCCTGGACAACCTCTTCACCGGCACGAAGGCAAACATCTACGACCTCTTCGGGAATCCCAAGTTCTCCTTTGTCCTGCACGACGTCACCCAGCCCTTCTGGGGTCAGTTCGACGAAATCTACAACCTCGCCTGCCCTGCCTCGCCGATCCACTATCAGAAGAACCCCGTTGAGACGACGAAGAGCTCCGTGCTCGGCATCATGAACGTCCTCGACCTCGCCCTCAAGACGAAGGCGCGCGTCCTCCATACCTCGACCTCAGAGATCTATGGCGACCCACTCGTCCACCCACAGGTCGAGACCTACTGGGGCAACGTGAACACCATCGGCATCCGCAGCTGCTACGACGAGGGCAAGCGTGTCGCCGAGACGCTCTGCGCCGACTACCGCCGTGAATACGGCGTGGACGTGCGCATGGTGCGCATCTTCAACACCTATGGGCCCAATATGCACCCGAAGGACGGCCGCGTGATCTCGAACTTCATCATGCAGGCGCTCCAGAACCACGACATCACCCTCTTCGGCGACGGACTCCAGACACGTTCCTTCCAGTACTGCGATGACCTCATCGAGGCCTTCCGCAAGTACATGTCCCTCGACCGCGAGACCGTAGACACCTTCGTGGAGAAGCATAACCTCGGCGCCGCCGTCATCAACACCGGCAATCCCGGCGAATACACCATCAAGCAACTCGCCGAGGAGACCCTTCGCCAGTTGCCGGACTCGACCTCCAAGCTCGTCTACGGCCCCATGCCCAAGGATGACCCCAAGCGCCGCAAGCCCGACATAACCCTCGCCAAGGAACTCCTCGGCTGGGAGCCGAAGGTGCCGCTGCGTGAAGGCCTCGCGAAGACCATTGCCTACTTCCGTACCCTCGTCGAGAAATAATCGCGTCCCATGAAAGCCCTGATTCCCGCCGCCGGCTACGGCACGCGCTTCCTCCCCGCCTCGAAGACCATCCCCAAGGAAATGCTGCCCGTGGGCGCAAAGCCTGCAATCCAGCTCATCGTGGAGGAGGCCCTCGCCGCCGGCGCGGACGAGGTCGTGATCGTCACCTCGCCCGACAAACCCTCCCTCAAGCGTCATTTCGCCCCTGATCCCGTGTGGCACGCCCGCTGTGCGAAAAAGCCCGAAATCGACGCCGAACTCACCCATCTCGAGGAAATCGGCCGCAGGATCTCCTGGACCTACCAGACTGAACAGAAGGGACTCGGCCATGCCGTCCTGCAGGCGGCGGACATCCTCAGGGGCGAAACGGAACCGATTCTCATCCTCCTCGGCGACGCTCTCGTTTCCGGGAAAGCGCCTTCCCCGGCCATGGCGGCAATCTCACGCGCCTACAACAACGCCTCCGTCGTCGGCCTCGAAGAGGTCCCCCTAGAAAAGGTCTCCCGCTACGGCATCGTCAAGGGTGACGCCGTCGAAGCGCCCGCCGAAGCACTGGACGGCACGGTTCTCAAGCTCTCCGACCTCGTCGAGAAGCCCGCGCCCGAGGTAGCCCCCTCGCGCTTCGCGATTGCAGGGCGCTATCTTCTCGATTCGGAGATCTTCAACCTCCTCGCCACGCAGACGCCCGGCAAAGGCGGCGAAATCCAACTTACCGACTCGATCAAGCGGCTGCTCGGCACAAAACCCGTCTACGGCTTCCGCTATCCGGGCCGCCGCCACGACATCGGCAACCCCGTCGGCTACTTCGAAACACTCCGGGCTTTCGCCGGTACCTGAGTCCAACGCCGGCAGAGAGGTCAATTCGCCGAACCTGCCGGCGCCTTCAGCAGCATTCGATCAGGGGAGAGTTCGTCCAAAAACGATTTCAGCGAATCAGCCGCCGGTTTGTCCTTCGGCTCGACCAACTCCCTGACCGTCGTCTCCACCTTCTCTTCGGGCTGAACCTCCACTTTCTCTGCGGGTTTCTCCTCCAACTGCTCTTCGGACTGCACTTCAGCCTTCTTTTCCACCGTCTCTTCAGGCTGTGCCTCTGCCGACTCCTCGGAGAGCTTCTGCTCCTTAGCCGTGGTCAGTTGAACGACTTGCGCCTCCAGAGAGGCCTTGGCCTGACGTTCCGTGGCGCATGCCTCCTCAAGAGTCTTGATTGTCTGGAGATGACGCTCGACCGCAGCCTCCAGGAATTGGATTCTCTGAGTCTGCCGGGATGAGTTCGCCTCGAGGACCTTGACATCCAGCAGATGTTTCGCAGCATCCGCCTCAAGCGACTCGATCCGTCCTGACTGCCGCGAAAGTTCCGCCTGAAGTTTCTTCGTCTCCTGTCCCTGCTGCTCCTGCACGGCCTTACCAGCCTGCTGGGTGGCACGATGGGCCTTCTGCTCCTCTACCAGCTTTTTCATGGCGATCTCGGCCACCTCCCGTTCCCGTGCCACGTCCGCCTTGAGCATGTCGATGCTGGCCGACTGCTCCGAAAGATCCTTCCGAGCCTTTTTGATGTCCGCTGAAAGTTTGCCAACCTTCGCTTCAAGCCCGTCCGCCTCGGCACGGGTCTGTTCCGCCTTTGTCATGGCCTCATCCCGCGCCGCTGCCAAAGTCTGCATCTGCCGCTTCAGCTCCGCGATGTGCGCAACCGCTGCCTCGCCACGCTGCGCAGACTCCTGGGCCTTCAGAAGCTCTCGCCGAAGCTCCAGATTTTCCCGCTCCATCTTGACAAGCTCGAGCTCCTGCTTCAGCAACGTACCCTCGTCGACCGGCAACGCGGACTGGCCATAAAGCCCCATCCCCCCACAGCAGAGCGCACTCGTCAGAAAGCACAACGAGACCTTGGCAAACATTCCTGTCATCTCAATCTCCACCTTTTCTCAAGAACGGGCCTATGAACCCTAAAATCAATTTCACTGATTCTACCACGGCCCTCCAACGGATGTCAACCCACTCTCCACCCATCTGTGGCTGTTCGCGATTCTTGCGCGAAGCACCTCCAAATGATACACTACCAAAACATTCTTTTCACAATGCTTTCCCATTTCCCATCAATGCTGATCAGAACCAGATCCTACGCCCGCGCCGGACTTCTCGGCAATCCCTCCGACGGCTACTTCGGCAAAACGGTGTCGTTCGCGTTCCGGAACTTCTCCGCCGAAATCGTCATGTACGAGACCCCCGAGCTCGGATTCATTCCAGGCGACGTGGACGATGCAACTTTCTCCTCGCCGGACGAACTCCTCCACGACATCCAACTCTTCGGATACTATGGTGGCATCCGTCTCATGAAGGCCGTCGCCAAGCTCTTCTTCCTCTGGTGCCGTGACCACGGCATCACCCTTCCCGGGAAGAACTTCACCGTGCGCTATACGTCGGACATTCCACGCCTCGTCGGCCTCTCCGGCTCCTCCGCCATCTGCACGGCCATGCTCAAGGCCCTTCAGCAGTTCTACGGCGTCTCAGTTCCCATCGAGGACGCCCCCACGCTCTGCCTTGAAGCGGAACGTGACGAGCTCGGCATTCAGTGTGGACTCCAAGACCGCGTGATCCAGACCTACGAGGGCTGCGTCTTCATGGACTTTGAGAAGTCCCTAGTCGAATCCACCGGACACGGCCGCTACGAGCGCCTTGACACATCGCTCTTGCCGAACCTCTACGTCGCGTACGATCCACAGCGCGCCGAAGTTTCCGGAACCTACCATAAGAAGCTCCGCGTGCTCTTCGAGGAGAAGAAGCCAGACATCCTCGCCGCGATGAGCGAATTCGCCGACATCGCCCAGCAGGGACGCGACGCTCTTCTCGCAGGACGCCAGGACATTCTCCCCGCGCTCGTCAACGCCAATTTCGACCTGCGCGACCGCATCTTCAACGTCGCCCCCGCCAATCGCAACATGGTCATGACCGCCCGCGCCACCGGCGCCTCGGCCAAGTTCGCCGGTTCGGGCGGCGCCATCGTCGGCACCTACGAGGACGAGACACAGTTCACCCGCCTCTCCCAGGCCCTCGCCGCCATCGGCTGCCAGACCATCCACCCCGAAATCGCCTGACAAACCCCCGTAGACGCGACGGCCCGTCGCGTCATCCCAGACCAACAGAGTCGCCTGGTGCCCCCCATAGACGCGACGGCCCGTCGCGTCCTCTCTCAACCACCCACCACTCCTATCGGCTACCGACCACAAAGGCGCTGAACCCACTCTCGCAGGTCGCACCAACGGCGATCTCCGAATAGTAGTAGGTGCGTCCGGCGACCACGCTTTCATCCACGTAGGACGTCTCCGCCGTGGTGTCGGTCTCGACTGCATAGGCTTCGCCGCCACCCGTTCCATCTCCGTGTAAGCATCATTCGTACTTTCTGCATACTTTTACTCCCTTTCTGCTCAATCATTTCACGCCGCCTGCTTGACGTCACGTGCGAGATTCGTGTATGATATACGCGTTTCACACATACATAAAGGTAAAACCACCATGGCCAACATGACATTCGCGCTCGATGCGCCCACCAAGAAGCAGTTCACCGACTTCTGCAACGAGGTCGGGCTTTCCGCCTCGGCGGTCATCAACGTCTGCATCAAGACCATCGTGCGCGAGCGGCGGATTCCCTTCATCATCGAAGCCCCGCACATTCCCAATGCCGAAACCATCGCCGCACTGGAGGAAGGCGACCGCATCGTCAACGATCCCAACTGGCCGACGTATGACAATCTCGAGGATCTCTGGAAGGATCTCGAAAAATGAAGTACCACGTTCGAGCCACAACCGCATACGCCAAAGACTACAAAAGGGCGGTCAAGCGTCATCTGCCGATCGAAAAGCTGCAAGCCGTCGTCGCCAAACTTGCCAACGGCGAACCCCTGCCGCCTGCCAACCGCGATCATGCGCTCACCGGTGCCTGGGCGAACCACCGCGAATGCCACATCGCCCCCGACTGGCTGCTCATCTACCAGATCAAGGAAAGCGTGCTCGTGCTCGAACTCACCCGCACCGGCACCCACGCCGATCTGTTCTGAGATCGGCAAAACTCTGCCATGAATCTCGCCCGATTTCAACCCGCTCTTTTTCAGCCACATACTGATGACTGCGATCGAACAAGGCTGGGCTAACCACCATGGGCAGGGTTCGGGGGCGCCCGAGCCCCGAGGGTCCTGGGTGATATCCAAGATCGGCAGAGTCTCCAAAGTACAGCACACTCGACGCCTTGCCGAATCACCCAGCATTCCCAGTCAATGGACTAGACCGCGCCCCGTCCTTGACCGATGCCCGAGACTTTCCGTCACCACAGTGCCAGTCACATTCAGCATATCTTCAATCACCGCGCCTTCGCAGAACCGACAGAACTTTCCTATGACGCGTGGTATGCTATCGCATCTCTACGTTCACCTTGAAGAAGTTACCCTAGAAAAAGCAGTTGCCGTAACGCGAACTCCCCGCGCCGAGCCGATATCTCTCGCGGAGACGCGGAGGCGCGGAGAATTTGAGAGTTATGCGGGATGTTTCATGAAAATCAGCCTTCACCCAATTGGTGAAGGACATCCTTTCTGACATCCAATGCATAAATCCCGATTCCATCAGAAAATCCATCGAACCTCCGCGTCTCGCACACGCTTGCGCGCCCTTCGGGTTCACCTTCGGTGAATGTCCCCTACGAAGGCAAGCTTCTTCGGTGCATTTCGCCTCCGCGAGATGCTTTCGCCGTTGAACTGCCGAATTGGGTACGGTTTTTTCTTGTTGAACCCAAGAGCTGTTTTCACGCAGGCGACTTCGTCGCACACAGAGGCGCAAGGGGGCAGGAAACTGTGCATAGACTCGAATCGGCCGATCTTCTGTCATGACCACCTTTCTCTCCAACCGCGACATCTACACCTCCGTCGTCTGCGGGATTGTTCCGCAGGCGAGGGAGCGGTTGTGGATCGCCACATTCGCCTGTCGCCGAAGGCGATCAGGTTGACTGACGAGCACGATGCGCCCGCCGCGAAGCGGTCGGGGCGGGTGAGCGCGAGATGCACCTGCGACGAAGTCGTCAGGTCCCCCGACGAGTAACACGAGGAGCTTTGCGAAGCAAAGTCGCAAGAGGGTGCGCGATTTTTGTGCCGATTGCGGGCGACGCGACTTTTGCAGCGGTCCGGTGAGATCGGCATTTTGTTTCCCCCAGAGACGCAGCGTCACAGAGTTTTATCCCGAACTCTGCGTCTCGGTGGGAAATCAATTTCTGAACAGACGGTCATATTCTGAACTGCGCACGGCTGAAATCAAGGCATTTTCTGACTGTTTTCTTGTTGGCATGGATGTTGCTGTGGTGCGTGTGAAAGGAACGAACGATGGCAGAGACGAATGCGACAAGCGAATACTGCTGCACATGCCAGAGTTGGCATGGCATCAGAAAGTATGAGCCAAGGCGGGGGAAGGTGAAGTACGAGAACCGCGCACCCGATACGCCATGCAACATGAACTACCGCATGCCGGGCGCATGTCCCAAGGGCAATTGTCGTGGATATGTCCGCTGAGTGGAACTTGGATAATTGTGGGGGCGAGTAATGGAGCATGATGGAATCATTGTGTTTCAGCGGTCGATAGAGACTGGTGCCGACCCGGCGGAAATTGCACGGAAGGTGAAACTGGCGTTCAAGAGGATGCCGGGGGAGATGGCGCTTGCCTGTTTTGCCAAGGTCATGACGGCGGAACTGCCTCATCCGATAAAGGTGGCGGTATGGGATGCCGTCCGTTACGCGCACATCTGGTGGGGCGTGGACGAGGTGCTGAAAGGTATCGTGATGGAGAATCCAACCGTGCAGCAGGCGTTCGCCGACGCCGTGCCGATGAGACGATGGATCGTAGCGAATCGGCTTCCTGGCTGGGAGATTACGCAGATGACGGTAGGTTTCTATATCGGCATGGGTTTTGATTCATCGCAATATTCCCCCTTGCAGATGTTGATATACATTCTGACATCGTATGACGATGATTTGATTGCGGCAAAGTGCTTGGACGGGTTGACTGAAAAAGAACTGGCATTCGTCGATTGCCACGGCAACAACCTGCTCTGGTATCTCACCTATCGCGACGACCAGCAAGCCGCCGGCGGTTTCGCCTGCCCGAAAACCGTTGCCGCGTTGCTGGCGCGTGGTGTCGATCCATCACGCCGCAATAACCTCGGTCTTTGCTGGAACGACGTCAAACGTCATGTCATGAGGCCGAATCTGTAGCGAGACCACAAGCTTTCTGTTGGTGCAACAGATGGTGTGAGAACGGGCGTCAGGTGAAATGATTTTGCTTGACGGCCTTTGGTAGAATATGCGCCGTCAAACGGACAAACAGTATTATGAAGCAAAGAAAAGAAATGATAGATGATGAACGCGGGTACTTCTTCGGATTTGCCCGTGGAACTTATGGAGAGGTGCTGAGCGAACTCAGCAAGACACGCGTCAATTCGTGGCGGACAAGTTCGATCCCGCTCGCGGAATTCTGGCAGCCGGCGAACCTCGGCAGGATCGGGAGGCTTCTTTACAAGTATCTCCCCGACTTCAACCCCGTCTGTGCGCTCAAGTTCTTTGAGTTCCCCACGGACGCGCTTTCCGACGGCGAGAGGATTGGCCGTCCTTCGATGACGGACATCATGATCCTTGAGGCGGGCGTACAGATCGCCGTGGAGGGCAAGATGACGGAGTACGTCCGCTTCGCGGACAAGACGGTCAGGGAATGGCTCAACGAGGGCGTGGGCGCGGCAGACATCCTCCTCCGCCATCGCATACTCAAGGCCTGGCTGCGCTATATCCACAATGCGGACTGCACGGGGCTTGAAGGCTTTGCTGATTTCAAGTCGAACTGCATGGATATCTCGTACCAGTTCCTGCATCGGACGGCGTCCGCCTGCAATAAGGCCGGTCTCAAGGGCGGCACGATACCCGTTCTTCTGTACCAGCTCTTCTATGACGCAAACGACGCAGAACACATCCAGAAGATGGAGGAGTTCAAGGCCGAGTTGCGTCGGTGGGCGGCTGCGCTCAAGTTGCAGAACATGAAGTTTCTCGTCATATCCGCGCCTGTCGTCAACATGGACGAGGTAAAGGCTCACTTCGATGGAATGCACGGCGAGATATTCGACACCATGCGCGACGAGTCCATCTACCGCTTTGACTTCGACGCAACGACGGTCGAGGCCGTCATCGACACGCCAGAGGAGGAAAAGTGACATGAACAACTATGTGCCGTTAGATGTCTGCTCATCGTATTCGACGGGCGACTCAATCTGCCAGGTTCCCCGCCTTGTACGCAAGGCGCGGGAGATGGGGTTCCCCGCGCTTGCGCTCACCGACCGAAACTTCATGTTCGGAGCGGCCGAGTTTCATGAGGCGTGTCGTTCGCAGCGGACAAGCGTCAATTGGGGTCTGCCGCCCATCAAGCCGATAATCGGACGATCCATCGCGGCGACGATGAATGAAAAGCATTATGTCATACGCCTTTATGCAAAGAACAAGACCGGCTACCGCAATCTTGTCCGTATCTCGTCTGCTGAAGTGCAGCCGCAAGGTGCCAAAGACCGATTCATAGCATTCTCAGACATCGAGAAATGGCGCGAAGGTCTCATCTGCATGACGAGCGACAGGGAGCCGGACTTCGTGGATAAGTGCTTGCGTGTGTTTGGCGACGATTTCGCTTTCATGGCGGAAAATGATGACTTCGATTGCTCGGCATGGCCGTCAGTCATGGTCTGCGCGGCAAATCCTGTGAGGTTCATCGAGAAAGACGATGCCGAGGCGTTTGACGTTTATTGCGCCATCTTCGACTATAGAAAGATGGCAGATGCCGGGCACAGACATTGCAACGGGACGGAATGCCTGCTGTCGAGAGAAGAGATGTCCTTGCACTTCCCGAAGCATCCAGAATGGATCGAGAACACGGTCAAGATTACAGAACGAATTGACGATTACGAGATATGCGAAGCGCCTGATGTCGTTGAATTTCCGATTCCGCAGGGGGGCAGTAACGAGGCGGACTACCTCGCCTCGCTCGCATACGAGGGCATGAAGAAGCGTTGGGGCGAACCGACGCCGCCGGAAATCGTAGAGCGGATCGACTTCGAGTTGCACGTCATCAAGACGATGGGTTTCCCCAGTTACTTTCTCATCGTCCACGACTACGTGGAGGCGGCGCGGCGAATGGGCGTGTGGGTTGGCCCTGCGCGTGGCTCGGCAACAGGTTCGGCGGTTGCATATGCACTTGGAATAACTTCCGTGGACCCAATTAAGCACAGGCTCCTTTTTGAGCGTTTCCTCAATCCCGACAGAATCTCAATGCCGGACATTGACATTGATTTTGAGGATGCTGGGCGTGGGAAGGTTATCGAATATCTTTGCGACAAATACGGGCGCGACCACGTAGCCCACATCGTCACTTTCGGGCAAATGGCACCACGGAGCGCGATAAAGGACGTGGCGCGCGCATTGGAGTATCCAATCCGTAAGGCCAACGAACTTGAGGGACTTGTTCCCAATGAGCCAAGGATGACGTTTAGGCGAGCGCTTAACAGTTCGACAAAGTTTCGTCAGGTGTATGAGAACGGCGATGAGGCGCAGAAGAAGATTCTCCGCATAGCCGAGAAGATTGAAGGATGCGTTCGGCAACCCGGCATACACGCCTGCGGCATCGCCATCTCGCGCAAGCCGTTTTCCGAGACAGTGCCTGTGATGCCGCTTGGGGCGAATGAACGTGCGCCCGGCGAGCCTGATCTCGTCACGCAATATGACGGACAACATGTTGAGTCTGTTGGGCTCGTAAAGTTTGACATCCTTGGCTTAAGGACTTTGACAATCCACAAGGATTGCGTGAAGTTGCTGAGAGAACGGAAAGGACAGGTCATCGATCTCGACAAGATCCCGTATGACGAACCTGAAACGATGGCGGTCTTTGCAAGGGGCGATACGGAGCATATTTTTCAATTTGAGTCTGATGGAATGAAACGCTGGCTCGTGGCGCTCAAGCCAAAACGCTTTGAGGATCTTGTCGCCATGAATGCTCTCTACCGACCTGGGCCGATAGCCTACTCCATTCCTACATTTGTGCGACGCAGGAACGGCGAAGAGCCTGTCGCATACGATCACCCTCTCATGAAGGAGGAATTACGCGAGACATACGGCGTCACCATCTATCAGGAGCAGATCATGATACTGTCGCGGAAGCTGGGCGGCTTCACGCGGGGCGAGCCGGACAAGCTGCGAAAGGCGATGGGCAAGAAGCAACTCGCCATCATGGAAGAGATGAAGGTCAAGTTCGTAGAAGGCTGTCTTGCCAATCAGGAGTTTCGCGTCGGCAAGTGGAAGGACGAGAGCGAAGCCCGCAGGCTCATCGACGAGATATGGAGTGATTGGCGCGCGTTTTCGTCGTATGTATTCAACAAGTCTCACGCTGTTGCATACGCTTGGCTTGCCTATCAGTCGGCATATCTCAAGGCGCATTATCCTGAGGAGTTCGCAATGGCGGTTGGTGGCGGAAAGTGATAAATCAGAAAATCAAGTTTATGGTATGATACTGTTCATGCGCAGCAGATCCAGAAATAACAGAACGGAGGCGGAACGACACGATTTCAAGTTGGAACGGTCGAAGATGTCTCATGCCAAGGCTCGGCGGATCGCATGGGGCGAACGGCACAAATCACCCTCACGCACGTCGTCCACGCCGCCGCCGTCGTTCGACGCCTTGCGCGACGCCTACCGGCGGCGCAATGAATCGTGCGAGGCAATGATCCGACTCGGTTCGATGCTTGAGGACATCGAAGCGGCGCATGGTGTTGGCTACAAGTTCGAGAAGTTTGATGACAGCGGCACGGCGGACAGTTTCTTCATCGACTACGACACGCCGTGGCAGACGGGGATTCGCGGCTTCCTCAAGGATGCGCCCGATCTGCTCACCGCGTACAAGACGCTCATGCGCTACAAGAAGCTGTCGGCTGATTTCCGCAAGGCTATAGGCCTCCAAGACCCCAACCCAGCCTCGCTCGTTTTCGACGCCCCGGATGAGGCGTGGCTTGCCCCTATTCGGGAACGTGCGCACAAGTTGCTGGATGGTTGTGGGCGATCGTTCAACACGCTTTCAGAGAGAATTAGAAAACCACTTCACAAGAAGGGAGTTGCCCATGATTAAATTGTACAATAGTTCAAAGATACGTGTTGAGCCTGTGTTTTCACACATCAAGAAAGAAGGTCAGTGGAAACGGTTCCTGATGTGGGTTGCAGCAAGAACGGCGACAAAAAACCGTCAAGGGCTGTTCAAAAAGTCTTTTGCAAACGATAAGGTTATCAATGTCTGTTTTTCAGATGGGGCAGGTGGACGAGAACTTGCTATCGCGCCTAATCCTGATCTTCTTCGTTTTTTGCTTTCTGACAGCGGAATGGATCTGATGATGAAGAGCAAAATGTATAAGCGGTTGGCTAAAAAATCTCCTGAAAAACTGAATAAGTCTGAAAAGGCTCGGCTAAGACTGTTTGATGTTGCTACGCGAAGAGAAGAGTTGCTACGCGTAAATGTTGGCGGCGACCTTCTGAAAGAATACATCTTTGAGGGACTGGATTATCCAGATGTTACAATCATAACTGATGCGATTGTGCTTCTGATAGAAGGCAAACTAACCGAGTCTCATCTCACAACACATACGTCATGGCTTAAGACCAGAGACCAGATGATTCGCCATTTGGATTCGGCAATGGCTTGCGATAGTTTTAGGAATAAACAAGTTTTTGGAATGTATATTGTTGGGGATGAAAATGATAAGTCGATACTAAAATCCGGTCGAAAGCCATACTACGAGTGGGGTAACTACGAGCAAATAGAATATTGGAGAGCGTCATTGCCGCAATATGACTACAACACTCCTGAAGGAAGGGACCAAATAGAGAAAAGGCGAGCTGGATATCTCGGATTTTCGACATGGAACGATCTTGGTAATGCCCTTGGAAAGATCGAAGTCCCGTTGGACACAGCTTCTGGGAATGTCCTTACAATCTAATGAGCATTTTCTGACCACCCAGCCATTTTCTGACCATTGGCAAGCCCCGAAATCGCAAGGTTTCGGGGTTTGTCATGCCTTGGCATGGGAATTGCTATATTGGGTGCGTATGAGAATGAAAGATTACGCAAGAGAAGCACAATATGATTGCCGTGGCTGCCGAGTTGAGAAGATGCCGCTGGTTGAAATGAAGGACACGCTCGACAACGGAGGGCGCGTCACGTTACTGATCCGCCACGCGGAGCGTCCGCCGCTTGATCCAGGCGATCTTACCTTTGGCGCGAGCCTGTCGCTCACGGAACACGGCTGGCGCTGGGCGCACAATTTTGGCTTGATGCTGGCGAACAATCTTCTGCCCAAGTCAGCCGCTTTCTACGCAAGCGAGACGTTTCGCACACTACAGACGGCGTGTGCGATGGCAATGGGGCTTGATCTCGTCGGAACGGGACAGTCAATCGAGCGCAAGGTGCGCCTTGCACCGTTTCTCGGTAGTGAGTCGCCGTTCTTCGGCTCAGTCGAAAAGCGCATGGAACTTGCCGCCGAAGGAAACTATCACGAACGACTGAACGATTATTTCCGCACCGGGAAGCAGCGCGGATTCAAGCGTCTCCATCGTGCCGCGAAAAAGATGGAGAGGCATCTGAATGCCCTGCATGACAAGGACTGGCCGCTCGTCGTGGCAGTCACGCACGACATCAACGTCGCGGCGTTCCTTGCGGCACGTGGCGTCGTGGAATCTTTCACGGACGAGACTTGGCCGGACTACCTTGAAGCTGCCGTCATCATCAAGAAGGCGGAAGGAGAAGTAAAGTACACCTACTTCCGCTGGAACCAGGACATGGGTGCGATCAGTTTCTAACGGAATGGAAGATGATATGATAGACAAAGACGAAAAGATTATACTGAGTGGCGAGCAAGAGTCCGCTTTGAGGTTGATGATGTCGGGGGCAAATATGTTCTTGACTGGCGAGGCCGGGACAGGAAAGTCTACTCTCGTGCGCGAATTTCTTAGGCGCTGCGATAGAGAATGCGTGGTACTCGCACCGACCGGAATCGCAGCGCTGAACGCAGGAGGAACAACAATTCACCTCAAAGCCGGATGGTCGGGATTCGGATCTGCAACGATCAGGTGCCACGCGAGCGGAGCATGATAATGGTCGACGAGTCCGACCAGCTTCTCCGCACGAGCATGGACTTCTTTGCGGCGCTGTTCGGCGGTATGGGTTCGTCTGGTTCCGAAAAAGGCGTGATCAACTCCATTCTCGACGAGACGAAGCTGCCGACGATATGGATATCGAACGCCCCGGCAAGGGCGCTGGATGATTCTGTTCGGCGTCGTTTCGACTACTCGATCCGTTTCGACAAGCTCGGCACGCGTCAGCGTTCGGCCATCTGGCGCAACAGCGTGAAGAAGTTCCGGCTTGAACGGCTCGTCCCCACAGAGCTCGCCGAACAGTTCGCTCAGAAGTACCAGACGAGCGCAGGCGGCATCGCGATGGTTCTGGAGAACGTCAAGCGGATGCGCCCGCGCAAGGACAAGGTCGCCGCGCTCGTCGAGTCCCTCATGAAACCACATTGCGAACTCATGGAGGCGAAGACAAAGGACGACGCGCTCATGCCGACGAAGGACTACTCCCTGGACGGACTGAACATCAAAGGGGATATCGCGCTCGACAGGATTGTTGAGGCTGTGCGGAATTTCAGGAACAGCAAGGAGGACGGGAACGATCCTGACCGCCCGCGCATGAACATTCTCCTTTGGGGGCCTCCCGGAACCGGCAAGACCGAGTTCGTGAAGCATCTTGGGAAGACCCTGAATAGCCGCGTGGTCGTCAAGATGGGGAGCGACTTGCTGTCATGCTGGGTGGGCGAGACGGAAAAGAACATCAAGCGGGCGTTCTTCGAGCGGATGTTCAAGACGCGCCTTGGGGATGCCGAGGCGAGGCGGCTTGCCGCCATTCCCAACCTCGCGCCCGGCGACTTCCGCACGGTCAGGCAGTCGCTCTACTACCTTGGCGGATCGGTGTCGAACGAGACCCGCCTCAACGAGCTTGAAAAGGAATGTTCGCTCAAGAAAGGCTGCGGGCGGCGCATTGGGTTCTAAATCCTCGCCCTAACGTGAAACTTGCACTGGGTGCTGAATTCCTGCATGGAAAATAGTATAATGATCGCTGTCAACAAAAGGATGATGTATGTCAGAGAGGTCGAAAGTTGCAGAGTTTGTCTCGTTCTGCATTGAGATGTTCGCCAAGGCCAAAAGGCTTTCAGGCGATAAGGTCGCTGCTGTCTTCCAATCTTGCGGTGCCATAGACTACCTTGATTCCGGCTATGATGTTCTTCACACGCAGGGCGAACGTTGGCTTGTTTCAGACCTTGAGGAGTTCCTGAGGATAAGGGGTGTGTCCGCATGAGGTTGTTTCACGGTTCATTGGATCGGGTCGAGGTGCCGCGCATAATGCCTCATGATCTCTACCGTCCTTTGGATTTTGGTACGGGGTTCTATACCACAACTGATTTTGAGCAGGCTTCAAGGTGGGTGCGAATCCGACTTGGGCGCAATCCTGCCGTAGACATTGGATTTGTGACGGCATACGATTTTGACGAAGCGTTTATGGCATCTGCCGGTTTGAACGTCAAGAAGTATGATGGTGTTTCGTCTGAATGGTTGAACTTCATTGCCGTAAATCGGCTGCAAGGTAACGTTGAGCATGGCTTTGATATCGTCATCGGGCCTGTGGCGAATGACCGTGTTTACACCGTCCTGAATATGTACGAGGGCGGATTCATCGACGAGGAAGAAGCCATGAAAAGAATGAAGGCGTATCGTCTTTCAGATCAAGTTCTATTCCATACCGAGAAAGCTTTACAGGGATTACATTATTTGACAACGGTGGAGGTGCCGCGATGAAACTCAAGGAGACATTTACACAAGATAACCTCAGGACGATACTTCCGTCGAAAATTGCATTGGTGGCGGATTTGCTTTCCAAGCGCTCCGGAGAAGACCCTGTTAAGATCATGACGGATTTCTATCGGTCAAAGACATACGCCATGTTGCAGAATGAATCGACCAAATACTGGTGGTTCGGTCCTGCTGAACTGTGTGAACTTTATAGACAAGAGGTCGCTCAGGGTGATTCCTCGTATAAGAAGTTACCCTAGAAAAAGCAGTTGCCGTAACGCGAACTCCCCGCGCCGAGCCGATATCTCTCGCGGAGACGCGGAGGCGCGGAGAATTTGAGAGTTATGCGGGATGTTTCATGAAAATCAGCCTTCACCCAATTGGTGAAGGACATCCTTTCTGACATCCAATGCATAAATCCCGATTCCATCAGAAAATCCATCGAACCTCCGCGCCTCCGCGAGATGCCTTCGCCGTGGAACTGCCGATTTTATAGATGCGGCGATGAAATATGACAAGACACAGTTTGGTAGGGATCGCACTCCGGGCGATCCGCAACGATTTTACAACGTAAATTCGTTGGTTTGGCGTTGCGGCGCGGCCGGAGTCCGCGCCCTACCGGTTTTGACCGCTCACGACATTTCATTGCCGGAGCAATAGGCTTACTTCTCATCCTTGACTTCACGACGATCTTTCGCTATCATACTTGCAAAAACCAAACAAACGCGAGACCTTCTTTCAGTATGATTGCAAAAATTCAGAGA
The DNA here is from genome assembly GCA_030537465.1 of bacterium. Taxonomy (GTDB): domain Bacteria; phylum Verrucomicrobiota; class Kiritimatiellia; order RFP12; family UBA1067; genus RUG572. Next base: position 14,305 of record JAUNMP010000008.1, on the reverse strand, counting down.
CCGTACTTCATTGACTGGCTGTCCGAATGGCAGGACAAGGACATCATCAAGGTTGTCACCGGGATTCGTCGTTGCGGGAAGACGACACTTTTTGAGCTTTTCCGCGAACATCTTCTCCATCAAGGCATAGCACCTTCGCAGATTGTCACGATTGACTTTGAAGATCCCGACTTGGGAGAGTTTTCCTCCTATTGCGAGGCCTGGACTTACATCCGCGGGAGAATGAATCTTTCGCACCGCAGCTATGTCTTTTTGGACGAAGTCCAGCTCGTTCCTGAATTTGAGAAGCTCGTGGATGGCCTTTTCTGCAAAAAAGACTGTGACGTCTACATTACCGGCTCCAATTCAAAGTTCCTCTCGGGTGAGCTGGCGACCTACCTGACGGGCCGATATGTCGAAATCCAGGTTCATCCCCTTTCTTTCGCTGAATATCGTCCTCTTTTCCCGGACCAACCGGCCGGCGACCTTATCCTGGACTATCTGCGTTATGGCGGATTCCCCTTTGCCGCTCAACTTGAAAAAGGATCGCGTGCCTTCAAGGACTACCTTTCTGGCATTCTTTCGACAATTGTCTATAAAGATGTTGCCGCTCGCAAAGGATTCCGCGAAACCGCAACTCTTGAGCGACTGACAAGATTCATCTTCGACAATATCGGCAACATCCAGTCCGTCAATCGCATTGTCGGAACGTTCAAAGCGGACGGACTCTCCGTTCCTCACGCCACGCTCGACAACTTTCTCGCGGCACTTTGCGAAACCTTTCTCGTCTTCAAAGTCAGTCGCTATGACATCAAAGGCAAAGACTACCTGAAGTCCAATGCCAAGTACTACATCGCCGACACAGGACTCCGCCGCATCCTTCTCGGAGACAAACGCGATGATCAAGGACATATTCTCGAAAACGTCGTCTTCCTGGAATTGAAGCGGCGCTATCAAGATGTCTTTGTCGGAGTCCTGGGACCCAAAGAAGTTGATTTCGTTGTCATTGACAGCGCTCGTCCACTGTACTTTCAAGTCGCTCTTACAGTCCAAGACCCCGCAACCCTGGCCCGTGAACTCGCTCCGCTCAAGGCAATTCGTGACCAACACCCCAAATTTCTCCTGACTCTCGACAACGTCCCTCCCGTCAACCACGACGGCATCCGGCAATTGTCCGTGACGGAATTCCTGCTCAATCCCCGATCGACCGAAACAATCTAAATCGAGGTGGCGAGCCTGGAGCCTCTGGGTCATCTGCCGCTTTACAGTCCAGCGGGAATCCGATAAACTATCCCATACCTCATTGAATAATGGTGGGAAGTTCTGACTCTTCCCGTCCAATCGAAAGCTCGAAAAATGCCATTGAAACGTCGTGTGTGGGTCGAGGTCGACCTCGGCAAACTCAGGAAGAACTATGCACGGATCGCCGCGGCGGTGAAGCCCGCCAAGGTGCTCTGCGTGATGAAGGCCAACGCCTACGGCCTCGGCGTGGAACCCTACGCCGCCGCTCTCGCCTCGACCGACTGCGCCGGCTTCGGCGTGGCAGAGCCCTTCGAGGCCCTCCAGTTGGCGGAACTTCTCTCCCAGCCGACAGCCGCACATTCAAACATTCAAACATTCAAACATTCCAGAAAGCCCATCCAGATCCTCTCGTCCATTCTTCCCGACGAGATCGCGCCGATGGTCGAGGCGGGCGTGACGCTGCCGGTCATCGACGTCCCCACGGCCAAGCTGATCAACGCCGCTGCGAAGAAGCTCAAGACGACGGCGAAAGTCCATTTCAAGCTGGACACGGGCATGGGGCGCCTGGGCATCCTCGCCAAGGACGCCCCCCGCGTCATCCGCGAGGTGAAGCGGCTCTCAAACCTCGACTGCGAGGGCATCTTCTCGCACTGCCCGATGGCGTATGACCCGTCAAACACTTTCACCGAGGACCAGATCGACCTCTTCGAGGCCATTTTGAAGGACGTCGCCAAGAGCGGCATCACGTTCAAAGTCGTGCACATCGCCGCCTCCGACGCGATCAACAACTTCCCGCGCGCCGCGCGGCCGCCCTTCACGCAGGTCCGAACCGGCATCAACCTGCATGGTTCCTTCGATCCGAACGGCAAGCGCGTCCTGAAGGTGGATTCCGTCCTCACGCTCAAGACGCGCGTCGCCCAGGTGCGCGAACTCCCCGCCGGCACGACGCTCGGCTATGGACGCACCTGGTGCCTCAACAAGTCCACGCGCGTGGCGACAATCTCCGCCGGCTACGCCGACGGACTCCCCCTCGCCCTGACGAACCGCGGTCACGTGCTCATCAAGGGCGTACCGTGCCCCGTGATCGGACGCATCTCGATGGACTACACCACCGTCGACGTCTCGCGTGTGCCCGACGTCACACCCGGCGACGAAGTCGTCTGTCTCGGCCGCTCCGGAAAGTTCCAGGTCACGCCAGACGACTGGGCCACCCTCAAGGACACCCATGCATATGAGATCATCTGTTCGTTCGGGAACCGCGTCGAGCGAGTCTATGTGTAGGAGAGTTCCAGGTTCCAAGTTCCAGGTTCCAAGTTCCGAGTTCAAGGTTGAGTTGAGGAGAATCTGAGTGGGCGTGCTGCTGGCGAGTGAACGAAAGACGATCAAGGGGAAGATCTTCCTCGGGATCGTCTATGGTCTACTTGCATTGGGTGGACTCACGATGGTCTACCCGTTCACCGTGATGCTGTCCGCAAGCGTCTCGGGTCCCTACGACTACAATCGGCACGAGCCCGTCCTCCGCGCGTTCTGGGACGACGGCGACCGCTTCATGCGGTCCATCGCCACCTACTTCCCGCGGTTCCCGCGCGACGTCTTTCCCGACGCGCCCGAGGCCTGGGGCAGCTGGATCTCCGTCGCCCGCGACCGCGCAGGCGTCGAAGCCTTCGCGCGGCGACACCTCGAACCCGCACGCACGAACGAAACCGTCCGCCTCGATTGGAAAGCCAAGGCTGAACGATTCCGCGAGACCATCAAAAACTGGGATCTCGACTACACGACCTGCGCCTACGACACGCGCGACGTCGCGCCGTTCGTCCAGTCGCAGGTCTCCCTGGACGAGATCAACCGCACATGGCCCGTCCGCTACCGCAGCTTCTTCGATGTCTCCTTCACCGCCGAATCGAAGATCCCGCTCGGGCACAAGTCCTGGAAGCCGCCCCGCGGCGACCCCAAGTACGAGATGTGGCTGAAGTTCAAGGATTCCTATCGACAGAGGATGCTGGCGGACGGCGACTACGTCTGCCGCACGCTCCCCTTCCTCGGCGGCAACCGGCAATCAGACAATCACTCAATCACTCAATCAGACAATCAAACAATCCTCGCGGACCTCCGCGCCGCCCTCGCCACCCAGTTCATCGAGCATGGACGCCGTGACTTCCTCCGCAGCTGCGTCGCCAACTACCGCCTTGTCGGGCAGTACCTCTTCCAGCGCGGACGGGCCTTCTTCAACACCATCCTCCTGGTGCTGTTCTCGGTGATCGCCCATCTCACCGTGAATCCGCTCGCCGCCTATGCGCTCTCACGCTTCCGCCTGCGCGGCACGGAGAAGATTCTCCTCTTTCTCCTCGCGACGATGGCCTTCCCCACCGCGGTGACGGCCATCCCCGGCTTCCTGCTCGTTCGCGATCTCGGTCTCCTCAACACCCTCGCCGCGCTCGTCCTCCCCACCGTCGCGAGCGGCATGAGCATCTTCATCCTCAAGGGGTTCTTCGACGCCCTGCCACGTGAGCTCTACGAGGCGGCTGCCATTGACGGTGCGTCCGAGTGGACCGTCTTCACCAAGATCACGCTCCCGATGACCACGCCGATCCTCGCGGTCAACGCGCTCAACAGCTTCATCGCCGCCTACAACTCCTGGGAATGGGCCTTCCTCGTCTGCCAGGAGGAGTCCAACTGGACGCTCGCCGTCTGGATGTACCAGATGAGCCAGCAGATGGGAGGACAGCCCTGGTGCGTGATGGCGGGCTTCGTACTCGTCTCCATCCCCACCGCGATCGTCTTCCTCGCCTGCCAGAAGATCATTCTCCGCGGCATCGTCCTCCCCTCCATGAAGTAGTCGAATATGGAAAACTACCAGGATCTTCGCGAACTGTTCGACAAGATGCCGCTGGGCGACTGGATGGCGCTCGCACGCGACCATGAACTGAACTACTGGCAGGAGACGAACAATTTCTGCGGACGCTGCGGTACCGCGCTCGAACGACACCCCGACCCCTGCGAACGCGCGATGTGCTGCCCGAAGTGCGGCATACGCTACTACCCGCAGATCACGCCCGCGGTGATTGTGCTCGTGAAGAAAGGCGACAAGATCCTCCTTCAGCGCAACACGCACTACAAGCTGCCGCATTGGAGTCTCGTCGCGGGCTTTCTTGATCCCGCCGAGACCTTCGAGGAGGCCGTCCGTCGCGAAATCCGCGAGGAGTCCGCGATCGAGGTCAGCCACATCCGCTACTTCGGATCGCAGGCCTGGCCGTTCCCTTCGAATCTGATGGTCGGTTTCGTGGCGGACTGGGTCTCCGGTGATCCGACACCCGATGGCGAGGAGGTCATCGAGAGCGGTTGGTTTGGACGCGACAACCTCCCCTCGCTCCCCAAGAAGATCTCCATCGCCCGGCGGCTCGTCGACGCCTGGGTCGAAGGCCGTATCTGATCAACCGGTCACGCCGTCGTTGTACCAGGCTTCGAGCTTTTGGTTGAATTCGAGGCGCGTGAGGGTCGAAGACCAGTCGCGGACACGGTCCGTCATGTTTTCGAACGTCATCGTCACCTTACGGCGGCGGAACGTGACCAGCACAGCCAACCAGAGAAGGACCGACTTGATGAGCGTGGGACCGAACGACGGGGATCCCGATCTGCCCTTCCGGCTCCAGATGCTGCCCCAGAGGCCCTCGGTGCGCACGCAGACCACTTCCACGTTCGGAGGAAGCTCGCGGCAGACGTTGTAGGCCAGCTGACGCGTGCCGATCTCCTCCTTCGGTTCGGTCCAGATGTGTCCAGCCGGATAGAAGATGACGTTGTTGCCGGCGGCGAGGGCATCCGTCACCACGCCAGTGAGTCCACGCGCGATCTTCGCCCCAGCCTCGCTGCGGTGCTTCCGCAAGTCAGGGACGCGGACGGCACCAAGCGTCCGCAGAACCTTACCGGAAACGCCACCGCGATCCAGAAAGAGTTCATCCACCAGCGGCTTGATTGGCGTCTGCCAGAGTTCCGCCGTCACAAGCATCGGATCCACCATGGCCGGATGGTTGGGCAGAACCAGGTAGGTCGTATCGGGCTTGAGGCAGTCGAATCCCCTGAGTTCAATGTCGTAACGCCGACGGAAGATCCAACGTCCTGTCACACAGAGCACACTTCTGTAATTGAAAACGAAGATGAACGGGGCGATCAGGAACACCAGCCCCAGCAGCAGCAGAAAGGCCCGTGGTCCACAGAGCCAGCTCAGAAGCGCGTAGCAGCCCGAAGACAAAAGCATGAAGAGAAACGACACCTGGTTGAAATAGGCCAGCATGGTGTTCAGCTTCGGTCCCTTCACCACCTTCTGGATCTCCGTGTCGAACGGAAGCTTGAATACACCCAGATCGAACGCCAGCACGGAAATACAGATGGCGAAAGGCAGCGTCTCCATGGGGATGAAGAACAGCACCAGGAGAAGCGCGGCCGCCAACCAACCTGTCAGCAGGGTCGCCCCAAGCAAAAAATGGCACTTATCCACGAAACCGGCAATGACCTGCCCCGCGACGATACCGACTGCCGCGCCAGCGAGAATCATTCCCGTATGCGTGGAATCAAGGCCCAGAACCTGCTTCCCGTAGATGAGCAGCCCCATCTGCAGCATGGCCGCCGCCCACCAGAAGATGGAAAGCGTGTAGATGACGGCATTGAGTCCGGGATACCGCGCCACCATTCGGTGCGTCCGTCGAAGGTAGCGAATTGGGTTAATGGCATGGATTAGGCGGCTCTTCTCCTCTTGCGCATGGATCGTGTAACTGAAAAACAGACCCCAAACCGCGAACCCGCAGAGGCAGGCATAGTGTACCCACGGAGCGGCACGGTCCGCTGCGAATGAGGCCGCGATGGTTCCGCCCAGGACGGCGAGGAACGTGATGCCCTCCATGCCGCCCATGCCCGTGGAGATGCGGTCCACGCCGCCCACGTCGCGGACGAGCGCGTACTTCGCGGGGGAGTAGAGCGAACTCTGGAGACCCATCAGCAGGACCGATGCGACGACAAGTCCGGGCGAGTGGAGCATGAAGCCCGCAATCGCCACACCCATGATCGGCAGTTCCGCCCACTTCGCAAGACGGAAGATCCGCTTCTTCTCCAGAAGAACCGTCAACCTGTCCGCAAGTGGCGAGAAGAGAATGTACGGCAGCACCAGGGCACCCGCCGTGAGGCCCATGAACACGGACTGCATCTCCGGCCGGTCCTTCATCCATCCAATGACGACAAAACCCGCCAGCGTCTTCAGGAAGTTGTCGTTCACGACCCCGAAGAAGTTTGTGAGGAACAACGGCAGAAAACTGTTTTGCGCTTCTTTCATATCACTCCTAACGCTTATTCTCGTCTCGAATCCAAATTCCCCGTCCACGTCCAAAGTATTTAAATACTTTAGAATCCTATTCCCCGTCCATTTCCAAAGTATTCAAATACTTTGGAATCGTCAGTCCTCGCCCTTCATTGGACGATTCATCAGGTCTGAAAGGGCAGCCTTGACCGGATAGCCGTCGTAGCAGATTCGCCAGACGCACTCCGCAATCGGCATCTCCACACCGAGGTCCTGGGCGATTTCATGTACGACCTGGGCATTGCCCACGCCCTCCGCCACCATCTGCATCGACGCGATGATCGCGTCGAGCCTCTCCCCCCGACCAAGACGCTCGCCAACCGTGTGGTTGCGCGAATGCGAGGACGTGCAGGTGACGATCAGATCGCCCGTTCCGGAGAGTCCCGCCAAGGTCTCGTGGCGCCCCCCGAGCGCACAGGCGAAGCGCATCACCTCCGCAAGGCCACGCGTGATGAGCGCCGCCCGCGTGTTGTCGCCGAAGCCAAGACCGTCCGACATGCCGACCGCGAGCGCAAGCACGTTCTTCACCGCCCCCCCGGCCTCCACGCCCACGACGTCGTCACTCGTGTAGACGCGAAAGCTCGGCCCCGTCCAGACCGTCTGCACGAGCCGCGCGGCGAACAGGTCCTCCGACGCCGCCGTCACCGCCGTCGGCATCCCCTTCACGACCTCCTCCGCATGCGAGGGACCCGAAAGGGCCACCACCCGCTTCGTACCAAATACGTCCGCCGCCAGCTCCGTCATCCGACGATGCGTCTTCGGACAGAACCCCTTCGTGAGCGAGACGACCGTCGCCTCCGGGGGGAGATACGGACTGAATGACCGGCAGACCTCCTCGAAATGCCGCGACGGCACCGCGACAACCACGATGTCGACCCCCTTCAGCGCCGTCGCCCTGTCCGCCGTCCATGAGATGGACTCGGGCAGCGTCTCGCCCGGAAGATACTTCGCGTTCATCCGCGTTCTACGGATCTCTTCCACGGAGTCGGCAGTACGCCCCCACACCGTCACGTTGTGCCGTGCATTCGCCAGCAGAACCGCGTTCGCCGTCCCCCAACTCCCCGTTCCCAGTATCGAGATGTTCATTTTCCTCACTTCCCTTCCTTGTACGTGACGGCACGAAAGATCTGTTCGCAGATGTGGTCGCGGATCCGAACCGCCCAGGCGGCGTTGGACATCCCCTTGGGACGAAAATCACTGTGCCAGATTGGATCGGCCAGCGCATAGGCGCTGACCTGCGCCCACACGGCCGACGTCCAGAGCAGGATCTCGTCTTCGTCCGAGAGAGCCATCGCGAACAACCGCTTGAGAGCGTGGAAGATCGGCCGCCCAAAATCGTTCCGGAACTCCTGGATGAACCGGGTCGGATGCGTGATCTCCTCGCGAAACAGAATCGAGCACCGCTTCTGCGCCGTCGCCTGCGGCAACGTCATGTAGAGGAAGTCGTCGATCCACGTGCGGATGGCGTTCTTCCAAGACTCCAGGGAGTCGACGCCGTCGGCCAACTTCGCCAGTGGTGCGCCCAGATCACCGAAGAGACTCTTGGCGACGATGCGGTAGAGATTGTCCTTCGTCCCGTAATAGCGGTTCACCAACGCGTTGTTCACCCCTGCACGCGCGCAGATGTCGCGTGTCGAGGTACCTTCGAACCCCTTCTTCGCAAAGACCTCGGTTGCCGCCGCGAGAATGGCCTCGCGTGTCTTCTGTCCGTCGCTTCTTTCCTTTCGCATCACGCACTCCTTTTTGTAAGCACGCGATTATGTTATCACGAAGGAACGTCTCACGTCAAGAGGGAACCATGGGAAATAGGTCAAGGTCGGAGGGGAGAGGTCGAGGGGTGAGGACTAGGCCTTCTCCCATTGTCCTCCTATGGCTTGACCTCTAGTTTCTCGATCACGCCACGACCGGAGGAATGTCCGTCGTGGTTGATGTCGTCGAAGACGGTTGCACGCACGAGTTCATGTGGAGCAACACCGTGGACCTTGAGTCCCTCCACCGTCACGCGTCCCACATGGCAAGAGACATAGGGGTCGAAGATCTCCATGCCCGTCTTGCCATCCTTCTCGGGGAAGAAGCAGGACTTCGGACCCACCACCGCGAGGTGTGACAGCGGATACTTGTCCAGGTGGAACGTGATGTCGATGTTCCTGAAATGGACGGACGAAAGATCTGCACCGAACTCAAATGCGCCGAAGTGTCCGCGCCGCGGCTCCGATTCTTTGTACTGACCCATACAGTCAATCGGGGCGCGCAGATCGATGTCGATGTCTTCGAAGAAAAGATTGCCGCCCGTACCGACCTCGGACCACTCAGGCTTCGTGCCAATACGGTAACGCGGTGTCTGCAGATACATCTTGAAGGTCATGATCCCTTTCACACGGCGGAAGATGACATCGGAGATCGCGCAATCAATGATGGAGCCGTCCGCATATTTGTATTTGGCCGGTTGAATGCGGATCGCAGGATATCCTCCGCCAACGAGTTCGAGATCCTCGCAGAGGATGTTCTTCTGCGGACCAAAGTTGATCGAGGAGTTCAACCAATCGTAGGCGTTGAGGGCAACAAGATCGTCTCCGACCTGTCCACGTGCATTTCGCACATGCACGTCAGTCAGATTGCCGTTCAGATGGAGTCCGTCGGCATGGCATTTCTCGAAGCGGATGTTCTCGTAGAGATGGCGACAGCCATCGCCGGCCTGCACCGAGAATCCACTCGTGTGGACGAAGGTCACGTTCCGTATGGACACCTCGTCGCAGTTTCCAAAATAGAACAGCGTGGAGACACCAAAATGACCACCGACCTTCCGCGGCCCGAGGTCAAAGCGCCCCGTGCCGCCGTAGCCGCGCCGCCGCCGCTCGCAGTCCTCCCAGCGTCCGCCGACAATCGAGATGTTGCGGTCCCGTGAACCTCCGCGAATCGGCGCCAGGGTTCCGTCAGGGGAATTCTCGTTTCGCAGCATCAGTACGCGGGTCCCCTGCACCAACGCGATGGTGGCGCCCTCCGCCTCGATGCGGCGATTCGAGGGAATCACGACCGTGGCGTCGATGTAATAGGGGACGGAGTCCGCGGGAATCCTCACGATCTCATGTTCGCACAAGGCCGTCTGCAACGCAGCTGTCCAGACGTTCGTGCCGTTCACGATCCTTTTCGCCGTGACATAGTCAGTCAGCGAACAGGCGTCCTTGAGCTTTGCCTGCGCATCCGCGATGGCGGCATCGGACGCAGCCACGGCCTGCTCAATTGGCCGATAGGTGTCCGCATGCACAAGATCCATGACTCCCATTGTCAGAATGACCATTGACCATCTAAAAAAAATTCCCATCATCAGATTCCTTTGAGAGATTGTCCGCCAAGCATTATAGCATTTTTGCTATACTCCCTTCGCTATGAAGCTCACGAAGAAAACTAGTGGCCGTCAGAAGGCGATTCTCGCACGCATCAAGGCCGGTCTCCCCGTGGCGGGACTCATCACGAGCATGGTCGCCCTCACGGGCTGCGAAGGCTCCCTCCAGCCGGTTGGGATTGAGCCAGGCCGCACGGTGGGCAAATCACCCGCCGAAGATATCCAACCTCTTGCCGGGGACGTCCCAGCTCTTGCTCCCCGGCAGCTTCAGCAGACCGTTGGCGAAGTCCCGAAGCCTCCCCCAAAGGTGCCCACCGTTCCTAAAACGGCTCAACCCAACGCGAAATGCGAGAAGACGGACGCCATTCAGGCCGTGGGCATCGAGCCCTGCAAAAACACCTCGAAGCAGTGAGTTCTCTGCCGCGCCACATCACGCTTGAACTGACGACGAAGTGCAACTTCCGCTGTCCGTACTGTTATTGTGTTTGGCACGAGAATCCCGCGCTTGCGCGTCCCGCTCTTGATTTCGCGGGATGGAAACGGATTCTCGACCGCTGCGCCGCGGACGGCGTTGAGGACATTCTCTTCACCGGCGGCGAGGCGCTGCTGCACAGGAATCTTCTCAAAATCCTGGTCTATGCCCGAAAGAACCTCCCGCGGGCGCGACTCTCGCTCTTCACGAACGGCAGCCGGATGACCGAGACGCTGCTTCGCACGTTCAAGCGGCGCAGGATCCATCTTTCGACGTCCCTGCAGGGGCTCCGTTCCTACCAGGAAATGACTGGCACCCGCCGTTCCTTCGAACGGCAGCTCGCCCTCATCGCCCGCGCCGCCGAACTCAAATGGCCCTTCGCCGTCTCGATCACCGTCACCAAGGCGAACCGGAACGAAATCGCGGACATCTATGCCGCAGCGGCCTTGTCCGGAGCCTCGGTGATTCTCGTCGCCGCGATGATGGCGGAGGGGCGTGGCCGCGATCATCTTGACCTGATGCTGACCCGTCGCGAGTGGGAATCCGTCAAAAAGGAAATCCGCGCTCTTCCGAACGCGGGTGTTCCCTATTCCTTCGCGGACGAATTCATCTGCGCCTGCCGCGAGCAGCCGAAGGCGTTCCTCCGCCGCTTCGCGGATCCCGATCACCGTCCCTGCCCGGCCGGTCGCGCCTTCGGCGTCATCGGGCCCAACGGGACCTTCCGCGACTGCCTGCACACGACGACCTCACGCGCCCTTCTGTAGCGCGAAGAGTTCCTTCAGGCCCTTCTTCGCGAGAGCCTTGAGGGCGTCGAGGGACTCTTCCGTAAACGGCTCGTGCTCGGCCGTTCCCTGGAGTTCGACGAAGCGCCCGTCATCGGTCATCACGACATTGAGGTCGACCTCAGCAGTTGAATCGTGGATGTAGTCGAGGTCGAGCGTCGGCACGCCATCGCACACACCCACCGAGACGGCGGCGATCTGACGCTTGATCGGATTCTCGACGATCTTGCCCTCGGCCATCAGCTTCGCGATGGCATCGTTCAGGGCGACCATGCCGCCGGTGATCGACGCACAGCGCGTGCCGCCATCCGCCTGGATGACGTCGCAATCGATCATGATCTGACGCTCGCCGAGCTTCTCAAGGTCCACCGCCGCACGGAGTGCACGACCGATGAGGCGCTGGATCTCCGTCGAGCGGGCGTCCTGCTTTAGCTTCTTGATGTCGCGGTCCTTACGTCCGCCGCCAGTGGAGGACGGCAGCATCGAATACTCCGCCGTGACCCAGCCCTTGCCCGTGTCGCGCAGGAACGGCGGCACCTTCTCCTCCACGCTCGCCGTGCAGATCACCCACGTGTCACCCCATTTGATCAGCACGCTTCCCGCCGCGTACTTCGTGAAATTTCGGATGATTTCAACCTTCCTCAGTTCACCGGGCTTTCTCATGACAACGATTCTCCTTGTTTATGCAAACTTCAATACTAGACCGCCGATCAGAATCACAACGATCAACACGGGGACGCCCCAACGCATCCATGGTCCGAGAAACTCGGGCATATTCCAGCCATTCCCCGTCGACGCCTCCGCGCGGAATGCCGTCCAGCCCCACCCAAAGTCCCGCGTGCAGAAGAGGCACATGGAGAGACAGCCGATCGGTAGCCACAGCTGGCTGACCGCGAAGTCCTCCCAGTCGAGCACGCCCTCGAACAGCACGCACGGCAGCGAGCAGACCGCCACGCCGACGCCAACGGCCAGCGTCGCCAGCCAGCGCTTCTTCACCCACTGGTCCAGCAGCCCGCCGATGAGGCATTCAAACACGGCGATGATCGTGGTGAGCGCGGCGAAGGAGAGGAACAGGAAGAAGAAGAAGCCCCAGACTCGTCCGCCCGGCATCGCCTGGAAGACCTTCGGAAGCGCCACAAAGATGAGACCTGGGCCCGCCGTGTATTCGACGCCATAGGCCGCGCATGCGGGGAAGATGATGAGCCCCGCCAGGAGGGCGACCATCGTGTCGATGACGATGATGAGCGCCGACTCCTTCACGAGCGAATGCTCCTTGCCGATGTAGCTTCCAAAGATCGTCATCGCCCCCACGCCGATCGACAGCGTGAAGAAAGCCTGTCCCATCGCGTCGAAAACCGCTTTCCAGGGATGTTCCATGAACTTCGCCCAGTCCGGCGCGAGGTAGAACTTCAGTCCCTCCGCGGCCCCCGGCAGCGAGACGGCCTTCACAGCCAGCACGACAAGAAGCGACAGGAGCGACAGCATCATGAACTTGGTCACGCGCTCCACGCCCTTGACGACGCCCGCAAGGCAGACCGCCGTGGCAAGCCCCACAGCCGCAAGCATATAGACCGAGCACGTCGCACGATCGCCCAACAGGGAATTGAATGCCGAGCCGGGATCCTCCATGATTCCGCACCCCGTTGCGTAGCCCCCAGCATACTTCACCAGCCAGCCCGCCACGTCCGTATAGTAGATCATGAGGATGAAATTTCCGGCGAAGATCAGCGTTCCCCAGAGCCCCCAGGCCTTCGTCAAACGACTGGGTGCCAATGCAGCGAACGCCCCCGCGATGCCCTTCTTCGCGCCACGACCCAGGGCAAGCTCCGCCGTCAGCATCGGAAAGCCGAGCAGGGCGAGGAAGACCAGATACACGAGCACAAAGGCCGCACCGCCGTTCTGTCCCGTCACGAACGGGAAACGCCACACGTTGCCCAGTCCCACGGCACACCCCGCCGCGAGCATCAGAAATCCCAAACGCGATCCCAGCGTCGCGCGCGTCTCTCCAGTTGTCTTTTCCATAGGGGATAGTATAGCAAAAGCGCCGCCCCAGGGGGGACGGCGCCTTCTTCTAGACGGAGAAGTCTCCGCTTAGAACTCGAAGCCCTTGCGGATGACAGGCTTGATGAGCGAGTTGGCCTGGGCCACGTCAAACTGCTGCTTGCAGCTGCACCAGTTGAGCTTGCCCGGGACCTGCTGCGCCACCGTACCGACGAGGATCGCCTCCATCATCGGGATGGAGTACTCGACGTCGGAGTAGGCGAGGGAGTTCACGAGCGGCATCTTCGGGCCCTCACCACGAATCGCGCGGAGGAACTCGATGTAGTGGCCGTCGGCCGCGAGCGACGCGGCACCCTGGCCCTTGCCGGACTCCATCCCGCCAGCGGCGGCGACGGACGCGCAGCGCGGAATCGTGACCGCGACGGCCTTGCACGCCGGGTGGTCCTTCGTATTCTGTGCGACGGCCTCGCCCTTGAGGGCGATGAAGGCATCCTGGCCATAGTCGGCGCAGGAGCAGAGAATGCCCTTCGAGCCGACGATCAGACAGCCCGTGCGCGGCACCTTGCCCTTGTACTGGGGCATCGCGACGACCGCCGGCATAAGGTCGGCGAGCTTCTTGTCGCCATCCTTCTGCTGGTCGCCGTCGTACCAGTAGAGCGTGACCTCGGGGAGCTTCTTGCCGGGATGGACCACGGACTCGCGCGCCGCGTAGGTGAGCTTCACGGTGGACTTCGTCGGATAGGCGATGCCGTTCATCTCCTCGATCTGCGTGCACTCGGCGTTCAGAACCTTGCCGAGCTCGAGGCCACGGTACGGGAGGTTCATCGTGTGGCAGGCCATGTCGCCGAAGGCGCCCGCGCCGAAGTCGATGAAACCACGCCAGTTGAACGCGTGGAAGACGCCCGTGTTGAAGCGCGCCGCCTGCGGTTCGGTCGCCTTGTCATAGGGCTTGCGGTAGGGACGGCCCGCGGCCACGCCCAGCCAGGCGTTCCAGTCGAGCGTGTCCGGCACGGCGACGATGTCGCGCGTCGTGGCGGCCTTCATGGCGGCGAAACCCTGCGGCCAGATCGGACGGTTCGTCCACACATGGACTTCCTTGACGTCGCCGAGGATGCCGCTCTGGACGATTTCGACGTTGCGGC
>JAUNMP010000168.1 GCA_030537465.1 bacterium | reverse complement strand
AAAATCAAGCCATAGAATTGGCAAATTCAAGTCATTGGCGCGGGCGTTGTAGCCACGTCGATTCGGTCGAAAAATCTGCGTATGCGCAGCATCTGCGTACCTAATTGGGCGCTCCGAGTACCTGAACAGACCCACACTTATACCCGAAGAGCCAAAATTAAAAACTACAGCTTCCAGTCATTGTAGTGGGGGACCTCAAGCAACCTGTCGGCCTCGGCGTTCCCCACGAAACGTTCGGAAACGGGGTCCCACTTTGCGGAGGAGATCCTCAACCGTTCGCAGATGTTCGCGATGTGGCATGCGCTGATCGACCGATGGCCGATCTCGCAGTCGGTGGCAATCGGACGCCGCTCGAGGATGCCGTCGATGAAGTCGCTTTCGTGGGAATGACCGTCCTTCGACTTGTAGAGCCGCACGTCCGAGTCCTTCAGATCGCGCTTCTCGTTCCACTTCGCGAGTTCCTTTGGACGCTCCAGCTTTCCGGGGAAGGCAAAGCAGTCGCCCTTCGTACCGTGGAACGTGAGCCCGCACCGCGCGGCCGACGAGACGTGGGCCCGGCAACCGTTCGCGTAGACCAAATCAAACTCGTACTGGTCGGCCCAGTCGAAGACATCATCATCGCCGAGGTTCGTCTTCATGTTCTCGACGGCGATCGGACCCGTACGCTCGACATCGAACGCCCAGTGGAGAATGTCGATCCAGTGCGCACCCCAGTCGGTGATCATGCCACCGCCCGTACGGGAGTTCCAGCGCCAGCACATCGGCTCGTGGATGCCGGGGATGAAGGCGTCGTTCTCCCAGTGCTTCGACGGACCCATCCACATGTTCCAGCCGCTCGCGGGATTGAAATAGGCGGGCGCCTTCACACGCTCGCGACCCCTTCCATGTCCCCACATGCCGCCATTCGCGCCGGGGAGGCCGACCGTGCAGGTCTTGCAGTCGCCAAGCAGTCCGTTGCGAACGAACTCCGCCGCCACGCGGAAGGCGGAGTTGCCGCGATGCTGGGAGCCGACCTGGAAGACGACGCCACTCTCCTTGGCAACACGGACCATCTCCTGCCCCTCGGAAACTCCCAGAGTCATCGGCTTCTGGCAGTAGACGTGCTTGCCGGCCCTCATGGCGGCGATCGACATGACCGCATGCCAGTGGTCGGGGGCCGTGATGAGCACGGCGTCGATCGACTTGTCGGCGATCACCTCGCGCCAGTCCGCCGTCATACGGCAGGACGTGTCGCCGTAGAACTTGTCGACGATGCGCTTGAACGGCTCGCGTCCACCCTCGGCTTTCGAATTGTAGCTGTAGCCCGTCGCCGCAAGCACGGGATCGCAGACCAGCGTCACGCGCACCCGCGGATCCTGAAGAAACGTGGGCACGTTCGTATGGGCCTGCGTGCCGCAGCCGATAACCGCGAGGTTGATGTGCCCGTTCGCGGCGAAGAGGCGAGATCCGCCCAGGAAGAACGGCGCCGCAAAAGCAACCGATTTGACGAAACTTCTACGTGATGTTGTCATAGTTTAAAGTTCCAGGTTACAGGTTCAAAGTTCAAAGTTCAAGGTTCAATGTTTCGGGTTCAAGGTTCAGAGACGAACTCTGAAACTTTTAACCTGAAACCTTGAACTTTGAACCGTCTAGACTCCCATTGCCTCGGCCAGTACTTCGGCCACGTGAACAACCTTGAGATCGAGGCCGCGCTTGTCGGCGCCGCCACGGATTTGAATCGTGCAGCCCGGGCAGTCCAGTGCCACACGCGTCGCCCCCGTGGCGACAATGCCGTCGAGCTTCTGGCGAAGAAGTTCGGCCGAAATCTCGGGGAATTTGACCGAATAGGATCCACCGAAGCCGCAGCAGGTCTCCTCCTCGCGGGCGGGGACGTAGGAAGACGCGGCCGCAATCAGCGCACGGGCCTTCTCCGCACCACCAAGGCCGCGGCAAAGGTGGCAGCTCGCATGGTAGGTCGTCTTCTCGAGCGTCGGCGCCAACGGGCGCTTCTGGAGCTCAAGCCGGTCATGCACGAACGAACTGAAGTCCCAGACCTTGTCGGCAAAGGCCCTCGCCTCGTCACCGAGCATCTTCACGTACTGGAACTTCAACTGCGTGGCGCAGCTCGCGCAGAGGGTCACGATCGCGTCGCAGTCGTCGGCAAAAGCCGCCACGTTCTGACGCGCGACCTTGATGGCCGTCTCCCGCTCGCCAAGGGTCGAGAGCGGAAGTCCGCAGCAGGTCTGCTCCATCGGAAACACCACCTCGACGCCGCAGGCCTCCAGCACCTTCACACCCGCGATCAGCTGCTGCGGATGGACGAAATCGCCCGCGCAGCCGGCGAACAGCGCCACGCGCAGCTTCTTCGCCGCAGGCACCGCCGATGCTTCGCCCTCCGCCTTCAGCTGCGCGGCCCGGGCCTCCCACCAATCACGGAAGGACTGGGAGGCGATCGCCGGCAGGGAGCGGAATCCATGCTTGCCGAGCAACGCCTCGGGAAGATGACGTACGAAACCATCCTTGCCCGCCACCGGACGCTGGGAGAAGCGCGCGAATTTCAGCAGCGTGTGGAAGACCTTGCGGTTCTGCATCGCCAGGGACGCGATGCCGTTCATCAGCGGCTTTCCGTCCTCCTTGGCGAAGCGGTCGCGGATTTCGCGGATGAGTTCGGGGAGGTCGATGCCGCCCGAACAGACCTGCGCGCAGCTTCCGCAGCCAATGCAGTTCTGGCAGAGCGTCTTCGCGACTTCGCGGTTGTGGTAGAGCCAGGTGAGGATGAGACCGATCGCGCCGATGTAGACGTGGCCCATCTTGTGTCCGCCAACCATGCGGAAGACAGGGCACACGTTCGCACAGGCACCGCAGCGCACGCAGCGGAAGATCTGGGAGAAGAGCGGATCCTTGGCGATGGCGCTGCGGCCATTGTCCACGAAGACGATGTGGAGGATCTTGCGTCCCGTGGGACTCTTCTTCGAAGGCCCCGCGCCGTCGATGAACGTGGCATAGCTGGTGAGGCGCTGGGAGGTCGCGTTGCGCGGCAGCACGCGCAGCGCAAGGAGCACGTCTTCGATCTTCGGGACGAGCTTGTCGAGCCCGGCAATGGCCACGTGCACACCGGGAAGCGTGTTGACGAGGCGTCCGTTGCCCTCGTTGGTGACGATGGTGATCGACCCCGTCTCGGCGATGCAGAAGTTCGCACCGGAGATGCCCATGTCGGCCTCGTGGAACTTCGGGCGCAGCTCACGGCGCGCCACCTTCACGAGCTTCTGGACGTCCTCGTGGTCCTGGGGCTCGCCCGTCGCCTTCTCGAACTCGTCCGCGACCTGTCCGCGCGAAAGGTGAATCGCAGGCATCACCATGTGGCTCGGCCCCTCCTTGCGCAACTGGATGATCCATTCGCCGAGGTCGGTTTCCTGAACCTCATAGCCCGCCTTCTCGAGGTGCGCGTTGAGGCCAATCTCCTCGGCCGTCATGGACTTCGACTTGACGATCCGCCTGACATTGTTCTCGGCGGCGATCTGCGCGACGATCTCACGCGCCTCGACCGCGGTTGCCGCACGGTGCACCACCACGCCGCGGCGTTCCGCCTCGGCCTTGAACTGCTCATAGAGTTCCTCGAGGTGCTGGGCCGCCCAGTCCTTTCGGTCGGCGATTCGGCGAATCAGGTCCGCGCCATCGACCTCGGTGAAGACCTTGTCGCGGCTGGCGCGGTATTCGACGGCGAACTTGTCGAGCGTACGGCGCAGGAACTCGTCGTCGAGCGCCTCCGCGATCATCTTGTGGTATTCGCTCGGCTTATGGGGGGATGTGCTGGACATAGAATCAGCCCTCAAGGAGAATGACGTGGAGCGCGAGCGGACCGTGCACGCCAATGGCGCCCACGCGCTCGATGTCGGCCGTGCGGCTCGGCCCCGTGATAAAGGACGTGTAGGAGACCTTGCCGTCCGACTGCCGGGCACGGAGGTAGTCCGCGACATCTGGCAGATCGGCGACGATGTCGCCCTTCTTCAGCAGAATCACGCTTGTCTCGGGCAGCATCGTCTCGAGACGCGTCTCCTCGTCGTCCGTCTCGACGACGCAGGTCCCCGTGGCGGCGATTCCACGTGCGGCGCGGACGACGCCCACCGATCCGGCGGCACGGTCCTTCGCGATCTGGGCGTCCGCCTCGGACTCGTTCGCGGCTTCAGTCACAATGACGGACGCCGCCGTCGCGCGCGCCCTGAAAAGTTCGACAAGATCCCCGTTTTCCATGCGCCTATTATATCAAATTCTGCTATACTACGGGCATATGAACATCCCACAGCAAGTCATCGCGGCGTTCCCTAAGCGTCCGATGGATCTCCACAAGTATTCCGCCGGCACGGTCACCATCGTCGGTGGATCCTCCCATTTCATCCACGCACCCGTCATCGCCGGCGTCGGCGCCCGTGCCGCTGGTGCGGGACTCGTCCAGCTCGTTGTTCCCGACGCCTCCCGTCTCGCGACGGGCATGCTGCTCCCCGAGGCGACCTTCACCAAGCAGACCCCGGCCTGCGTCCCGCCCAAGGCGGACGTCACGGCCATCGGCATGGGCCTCAGCGTCTCCCAGAACTCCGAGATGCTTCTCTCCCGCCTCCTCTCCGGCAGCACGGGTCGCTTCATTCTCGATGCGGATGCGCTCACCATCCTTGCGAACTGGTACGCCAAGAAGTCGAATCCCCTTCCCGTGTTCCAGGGGCAGTCCCTCATCCTCACGCCGCACGTCGGCGAGGCCGCACGTCTGCTCGCCTGCAAGACCGAGGACATCCAGAACGACCGCGAAGGAGCCGTGCGGCGGATTGTCGAACGCTACCGCGCCGTTGTCGTGCTCAAGGGCCACCACACCCTGGTGGCCTCTCCCAGCCGATCCGAAATCTTCATGTGCGAAGCAGGGAATCCCTTCATGGCAATGGGCGGCATGGGCGATCTGCTCGCCGGCATCCTTGCCGCGCGCTGGGCCTATCTCGCAAAAAGTGGCGTAGACGATGCTTTTTTGGCCGCTGCCGCCGCAGCCTGGCTGCATGCCGCCGCCTCGGACGCTCTCATCGAGGCCGATCCGCCTGAAGATCCCTCGATCGCCAACACGGCCCGATCCGTCGCCTCGCTGCGCGTCAAGCTCGAAAGGTCCTGATTGCCATGGTCAACTACGCCGGTCTCGTCCAACATCTGATCCAGACCTCGCCGGAGCCCTTCGGACTCCTCGCGCAGCAATCCACCCCCACGGCGGGCCTGCTGCGGAAGACCTTCGGCAACCGCCTGAAGAGTCTCTTCTCCCCCGAACACGGCTGGTATGGACTCGTCACCGCCGGCGAGAAGACCGAAAACGAGGTCCATCCCTTCTGGAACATCCCGGTCTATTCGCTTTACGGCGCCTCACGGCGTCCCGCCCCCGAGACCTTCGAGGGCATCAAGCGCGTCGTCATCGACCTGCAGGACATCGGTGTGCGCTGCTACACCTACCTCGCGACGATGAAGAACATGCTTGAGGCGGCGGCCAAGGCGGGGCTGCCCATCACCGTGCTCGACCGTCCCATTCCGCTCGGTGGTGTCGTCGATGGTCCTATGCGCGAGGAGGCCTTCTCCTCATTCGTCGCCCCCCTCAACATTCCCCTTTGCCACGGCATGACACCCGGCGAATGCGCCACATACATTGTCCGGGAAGAGAAGCTGGACGTCGACCTCACCGTAATCAGAATGACGGACTGGACCCACGCCTCCCGGGAGCCCTGGTCAAACTTCACGCCCCCCTCCCCCTCGATCCGCAACTGGGACTGCGCGGCCCTCTACCCCGCCACGGTCTTCACCGAGGCCTACACGGCCCTGGACTGCGACCGAGACGGTCCCTTCGCCTTCCGCGTGCTCGGCGCACCCTGGCTCGACGTCGTGAAGCTCTTCGAGGATGTCGGCCGCGCCCTCCCCGCCTGCGGAATCAGTGCGCGTCCGCTCCGCTACCGTCCCCAGGGGGGACTCTATAAAGGAGAGGTTCTCGACGGACTCATCTTTTCCATCGAGAACCCTTCGGCCTTCTATCCCGTCACGGCCGGAACCATGATCTTCAACGCCCTCATGCGCCGCCACGAAAGCGACCTCATGAAGGACGCCCGCCCCGCCTGGCTCGACAAGCTCGCCGGCACGGAAACACTCCGTGCCGCCATCGCCTCCAACCTGATGGGGGACCTCTTCCAGACCTGGATCAACGCGCACGACCCCTATCTCGCCGCGCGCGTCAACCTGTATTAGGAACTAGGAAACAGGAACTAGGTTCCGGGAACTCGAGCGGAGACCGCACTTCCTAGTTCCTAGTTACTAGTTCCTAATTCCTAGTTCCTACAGCGCGGCCTTGAGCGCGGCAACCTTGTCCGTCTTCTCCCAGGGGAAGCCGGCGCGGCCAAAGTGGCCGTAGTTGGACGTGTCACGATAGCACCACCCCTTCGGCTTTGTGAGGCCGAGGTCGGCAATGAGCGCGTACGGACGGAAGTCGAACACCTTGCCCGAGAGAATCACCTTCTCAAGCTGTTCGTTCGTGACACCGTGGTTCGTGCCAAAGGTCTTCACGCACACGGAGACAGGCTTGTCGACGCCGATTGCATAGGCAACCTGGATCTGGCAACGGTCCGCGAGGCCGGCCGCGACGATGTTCTTCGCCGCATAGCGGGCATAGTAGGCCGCGCTACGGTCCACCTTCGAGGGATCCTTGCCGCTGAACGCGCCACCACCGTGCGCGGCCATGCCACCATAGGTGTCGACGATGATCTTGCGTCCCGTGAGGCCGCTATCACCCGTCGGACCGCCCACCACGAACTTGCCCGTGGGATTGATGTAGAACTTCGTCCGCGCCGTCAGGAGCCCCGTGCCCGCGAGGAAGTCGCGGGCGATCTCCTCCATCTGGCCATAGCACTTGCGGCAGGCGCCCTCCTCGGTCGTCTGGTGCGAGAGGACAACCGTCTCGATGGAGACCGGCCGCCCGTCCTCGTAGGCGACGGAGAGCTGGCTCTTGGAGTCGGGACGGAGGAACGGAACCTCGCCTGATTTGCGGAGCTTGGTAAAGAGCTGCAGGAGCTCGTGGGAATAGACGATCGGCGCCGGCATGAGGGATTTCGTCTCGTTCGTCGCGTAGCCGAACATCATGCCCTGGTCGCCCGCGCCCTGCTTCTCGGCCTTCGCACGGTTGACGCCCTGCGCGATGTCGGGACTCTGCCCGTGCAGCGCGCTCACGTAGTTGAAGGTGTTCCAGCTGAAACCCTCCTCGGGGCGGTCGTAGCCGATGTCCTTCACCACGGCGCGCGCAATGTCCTGCGGATTGACCTTCTCATAGCCGCGGGCCGTGATCTCGCCCATGTTGACGACAAGATTCGGGCCCACCATCGTCTCACAACCGACATGGGCATGGGGATCGCCCTTCATGCAGGCGTCGAGGATTGCGTCGGAGATCTGGTCCGCGACCTTGTCGGGATGCCCTTCCGAAACCGATTCGGAAGTGAAAACGTGCCGTCCGGCATGTTTCGCCATAGTCTTGCTCTCTTTCTTCGTACTTGCGAAGCGCATCCGGGGTGAATCCCCAACCACCGTGGCGTTCCCGCTCGGTTGGCACGGACGCACATGCGTCCGCTTCCTGATGCTTCGATGTGTCGGTATTATACCAAATCGGCGACGGCCTTGCCAACCGCCTCGCCCTGCGCGACGGAACTTCCCGTCACACGATAGCTCGCATGGGCGATGAAGTCGCCGGAAATGCAGCGCCCCGCCATGTAGAGGTTGTCGACGTCCTTCGCGCGGCATGCCCGCAGCGGAATCTGGAACGGACGGAACTTCGCCCCGAAATTCTGTCCGGCGGCCTTCTCGTTGTTGGCCTTCTTGTCGAGACCATGGATGTCGATGCCGAAACGGGACTCCGTCACCGCGTCCTCGAACCGCCGTCCCGCCGCCACGTCATCGCGGGTAACGGTGTAGCGACCATGGATCCGCCGCGCGTCCCGGTGACCAATCTGCTCGGCCGTATAGGCCACGCGGAACCCGGCCCAGGCACCACCCAGTTTCGCAAGCGCATCCGCAAGACGGAAAATCTCCTTGCGCGCACGGATTGTCGCATCCGACACTGCCTGCGCGTCGTCAAGGCGCAGCTTGTAGGCATGTGTCGCCATGAAGCAGAAGAGATTGTCATGGCAGCGGAAAAGCGTGGGATCGCCATAGCTGGGATCGAGCCCCTGGGAGCGGAGCAGATCGCGCAGACGATGAGATGCCTCGATGTGATGGCAGGTCTGCTTCCCGTCATAGACCGCACGCGTCCACATCGCCGGCTCGTTGGAGGTGTAGTCCTTGATTGCGTCACCGTCTTTCACCACCACGAGCGCATTCAACGTCGCTGGCTGACCGAAGCCATCGGGCGTCCATCCAAGGTCGAAGCCGCATCCCGCCTGCGCCCCCAGATCACCATCCCCCGTGCAGTCGATGAACACCTTCGCCCGCCAGGCACGGCGTCCGCTCTTGGACTCCGTGACGATTGTCTCGATGTTCTGGCCCGAGGCGTCGCGGTAGGCCGCCACAACCGTACAGTGGAGCGTCACCCGCACGCCGCTCTCAAGGCACATGTCCTCACAGACGAGCTTCATGTACTCGGGCTCGTAGACCCAGTCCTTGTCCAGTCCGTGCCGATAGCGCTTCATGCCCTCCGCGTCTGGATGGTCGATGGTCCGCGCGCCATAGGCGTCGAGACGCTTCATGATCTCGCGGTCGGTCGCGCTCTTGTCGAAATCGAAGATGTAGGTGAGGAGTCCGACCGTCCACACCCCGCCCAGACAGCCACGCAGCTCGAAAAGCCGGACCTTCTTTCCGGCCCGTGCCGCCGCAGTCGCCGCCGCCACGCCCGCGGGTCCTCCTCCACAGACGATGACGTCAGCCCAGTCATCCACGGGCAGAGAACGACTCGGCTCAACGAATCCCGCCTGACCGCCGGCCTGCGCCTGCGCCAACGCCAACGTACCCGCAGCGAACGAATTTCCGAAGAAAGCCCTTCTGGTCAAAGACATGATTAGAGTCCCCGTTCCTTCTTGATCTGGTCCCAGGCCGCATTGACGCGCCCCATCTGCTCGTTCGCACGCGACAACATCTCCTCTGGAAGCCCCTGCGCGCGCAGAATGTCCGGATGGAGTTTTTTGGCCTTCTCGCGATAGGCCTTGCGCACCTCCGCATCGGTGGCCGTGCGGGCGCAGCCGATCACCTCGTAGGGATCCGACTGCGAAGGCGGCTCGTGCGCTTGGGACGAGCGCCGCGAGCCTCCACTTCGTGAACCGCCCCGAATCCGCCGTGCGTATTCCTCAAAGTAAAGGCTGGGACGGATACGCAGGGATCGGACGATCAGTTCGAGGATGCGCTGCTCCTCCGGAGAAAGCACCCCGTCCGCACAGGCGACATCCCAGAGAATGTCGTAGACCAGTTCGCGGATGTCGGAGTCGTCCACCACTTCGGCGAACGCCTCGGCGTAGTCGAAGATCGAGTGTCCGTCCGCCTTCGCCGAACGGAAGGCCCGGATGCAGAATTCCCGTTTCTCCGGCGTCAGACCGAGGCGAACGAACGCCCGCTCGCCGGCGTCAATCTCCGATTGATCGATACGGCCATCCGCTTTCGACAGTTTGGCCAGCATGGCGCCGACCGCCGTCAGGAAGATCACCTCGCGCTCACGCGCAATCCGCTGCGCGGTGCGCCGTCCACGCGGCGCCGAGCTCGGCTTTTCATCTTCAGCCGCCAGCCCACGGATGACACTCTCGGCTATCCCGCCGAGAACCGCCCCCGCAAGACCACCGAGAATGCCCCCAAACTGATTGCCGCAGAACCAACCTACTGTCGAACCCAACCATCCCATCAGAAAATTCCTTTTTGAAGCCGAACGTGAGTATAGCATAATTTGCTATACTCTCCTGCATGGAAAAGAAAGTCTATCTCGATGCTCGCGACTATCTGCGCGACATGTGGCGCCTCGGGCGCCAGATCCTCGATTCAGGCTGGAAACCCGACGTTCTCCTCGCGCTCTGGCGCGGTGGTGCCGAGGCCGGCGTCGCCATCCACGAATATCTCAAGGCCCAGGGTGTCTCCGTGCGCCACATGCCAATCAAGTGCTCTAGCTACACTGGCATCGGCACCAGCAACACCGAAGTGAAGTTCGAACATGCCGACAGCGTGCTCGCACAGCTCACCCCCGGCACGAAGGTCCTCGTTGTCGACGATGTCTTCGACACGGGCCGCACGGCCGCCGCCGTGCACGAACGGCTCGCGGCCCTTGGCTGCGACATGCGTATGGCCTGCGTCTACTGGAAACCTGAAAAGAACGTGACGCAGTACAAGCCCGACTTCCACGTGCGCACACTCGACCGCTGGATTGTCTTCCCCCACGAGATTGAGGGACTCACCCCCGATGAGATCGCGGAAAAGGACGAGGTCCTCGCCGCGCTGATGAAGAGAGGGTGAGCGTTCCGAGTTCAAAGTTCCAAGTTCAA
>JAUNMP010000417.1 GCA_030537465.1 bacterium | reverse complement strand
CGCTGCGCGACGATGTCGAAGAACTTGCGGATCCCCGACTTCGGCAGCGCCGCGACGTGCTGGGCTATGAAATTCCTCTTGGACACCCGATGCCCTTCCGCAGCTCAGGAACTCACACCACCGGCAGGCGGTTGTCGGACGCGAATTCGGCCAGAAGCCCCTTCGCCTTGTAGGTTTTGAGCATGAAGTGCGTCGCGGTGGAGAGGACCCCGTCGATCGTGGAGAGCTCCGCCGAGACGAAGTGCGCCACCTCCTGGAGGGACTTCCCGCTCACGAACACCAGCAGATCGTACGCGCCGCTCATCAGGAAACACGCGTCGACCTGCGGGAACTTCGCGATGCGCTGCGCGATCTTCGCGAACCCCGTGTCCTTCGCCGGCGTGATCTTGAGCTCGATCACCGCCGTGACTTTCTCCGCCGCCTTCTTCATGTCGAACCTCCTTAGCCGAAGAACGCCTTGTACAGCGACTTGACCGCCTTGTTGCAGTCCTCGCTCTTGATGCCAAGCATGAACGAAATCTCGCTCGCACCCTGGTTGACCATCGAGATGTTGATGCCGTGCTCGGCCAGGGCACCCGTCGCCTTCGCGAGCATGCCGCTCGAGAAGGCCATGCCCTCGCCGACGACCATGATCACCACATAGTCATGCGTCACAATCACCGAATCAGGGGCAAGCTCACGCTTGATGCGCGCGACGACCTTCTTCTCTTTCTGGGACGTGAACTTCTCGCCACGCATCAGCACGGAGATGGAGTCAATCCCGCTCGGGATGTGCTCATAGGCAACACCTTCCTCCTCGAGGATCGCCAGCACCTTGCGCGTGAAGCCGACCTCGCGGTTCATGAGGTACTTATCGATGATGATGTTCGAGAACCCGCCTGCGGCGGCGATGCCGGTCACAGTGCCGGGTTCCACGCGCCGACTTTGCTGGATCATCGTGCCGGGCTCGGAAGGACGGTTCGTGTTGCGCACGTTGATCGGGATGCGCCCCTGCACGGCCGGGGCGATCGCCTCGTCGTTGAACACGCCGAAGCCCGCATACGCAAGCTCGCGCATTTCACGATAAGTCATCGTGTCGATGCCATCCTTCACCTCGGGGACGATGCGTGGATCGACAGGATAGACGTTGTCGACGTCCGTGAAATTCTCGTAGACGTCCGCACGCACCGCAGCGGCGAGGATGGAGCCCGTGATGTCGCTGCCGCCACGCGGGAACGTGGCGACGCTGCCGTCTTTGCGGTAGCCGAAGAAGCCAGGGTAGATCACGATGCCCTCGAAGTCCGCGAAGGCGCGCGCGAGCTTGCGGTAGCTCTCCTCAACGAGCGTGGCGTTGCCGCTCTCGCCCTCGAGAATCATACCCGTCTCCTTCGGGCTCGCATAGCGGGCCTTGACACCACGCTTGCGAAAGGCGACGGCGGCGAGCTTCGCGCTGTTGTCCTCGCCCGCGGCCTTGAGCGTATCCATGAAGAGGCCGGCATCCTTCTTGGACGTGGCGAGACGCTCCTTAAGGTCAGCCTCGATCTCCTTGACGATCTCGGTGCCGAGGTCGAGGTCCTTGGCCATGGAGGCGTAACGTGCGACGACGGCGGCGAGGGGGGCCTTCGTGTCCTGCTTGTCGAGGGCTGCCTGCGCGAGCGCAATCAAGAGATCCGTGACCTTTGTGTCGCCCTTGTTGCGCTTACCTGGCGCGGAAACCACCACCATGCGCCGCTGCGGGTCCGCGAGGACGATGTCGATCACCTTGGTCAGCTGCTTCGCGTCCGCGAGCGAGCTACCGCCGAATTTGCACACTTTCATGCCATGAACCTCATTAAACGCGGCAGACATAAACATCTGCCCTATTTAGTCAAAACTTTGGATAGTTTACCAAAAACCATGCCGTTTGGACATGGTTCCGACAACAATTCTCTCAGTTGCCGATAATTCTCACAAGAGGTAATTGCAAAACCTCGGCGAAGTCGTGCCGGACGTCCGCCTGACGGC
>JAUNMP010000167.1 GCA_030537465.1 bacterium | reverse complement strand
AGATGGACATGGAGTCCAACGGCAAGAGCGTGACGAAGGACGGCAAGCCCGTCACTTACGCGACGGGTCCGATCGAATGGGGCGAGCCCGGCACCAACGGCCAGCACAGCTTCTACCAGCTCATCCACCAGGGGACGCATCTCATCCCGTGCGACTTCATCGGCTTCTGCAAGACGCACAATCCGATCGGCGACCACCACGACAAGCTGATGGCGAACTTCTTCGCCCAGACCGAGGCGCTCGCGTTCGGCATGACGCTCGAGCAGGCGCAGGATTGGTGCAGGAGCGACGGCACGGACCTCAAGGTCGCGCCGTTCCGCGTGTTTGAAGGCAATCGTCCCACGAACACGCTGCTCGCGGACGACCTCACGCCCGAGACGCTGGGTTCGCTCATCGCGCTCTACGAGCACAAGATCTTCACGCAGGGCGTGATCTGGAACATCTTCTCGTTTGACCAGTGGGGCGTGCAGCTTGGCAAGCTCCTCGCGAAGAACGTCCTCAAGGACCTCACCGCGAAGAAGGCCGGCACGAAGCACGACTCCTCCACGAACTCCCTCATCGCCCGCTATCGCAAGGCCCTTGGCCGCTAATGGGTGCCAAGTTCGAGAACTGTCCGATCCCCGGACTGATGGTGATCACCCCGGACGTCTACAAAGACGCCCGCGGGTGGTTTTCCGAGGCCTATCACGCCAGTCGCTACTTCGAGAACGGCGTGAAGGCCGTGTTCGTGCAGGACAATCGTTCGTTCTCAACTAAGAACGTCGTGAGGGGACTCCACTACCAACTGCATCATCCGCAGGCGAAGCTCGTTTCGGTAGTGAAGGGGGCCGTGTGGGATGTCGCCGTCGACATTCGCTGGGGTTCGCCCACGTTCAAGCAGTGGCATGCCTGTGAGCTGAGCGCGGAGAACGGGAAGCAGTTCTACATCCCCGCTGGCTTCGCGCACGGATTCTGTGTGCTTTCAGACGAGGCCGAGTTCCACTACAAGTGCAGCGAATTCTTCGATCCCATGGACGACCGTGGTCTCCAGTGGAACGAGCCCGCGATTGGTGTGAAGTGGCCGGTGAAGGAGCCGATCCTCTCGCAGAAGGACACGTTGCGGATCCCCTTCGAAAAGCTAAGGGAAGAGGATTTCCCGCATGTGGCGTTTTGAGCGTGTGAATCATTTTGAGACTATCATCCGAACTTTCAAGGAGACTTATGGCTACTAAGAAATTGCTGAGTGCGAACGAAGCGGTTGCCTGCGGCGCCGCCCAGGCGGGGTGCATCGTGGCGAGCGCCTACCCGGGCACGCCGTCCACCGAGATCCTCGAGAACATCGCGAAGTTCAAGGACACGGTGAAGTGCGAATGGGCCGTCAACGAGAAGGTCGCGATGGAGACCGCGGTCGGTGCCTCGATCGCCGGCGCGCGTTCGCTTACGGCGATGAAGCACGTGGGCCTCAATGTGGCGATGGACCCGCTGATGACGTTCACCTACGTGGGCGCGACGGGCGGCATGGTGGTGGTCTCCGCGGATGATCCCGGCATGCACTCCTCCCAGAACGAGCAGGACAACCGCAACCTCGCGAAGTTCGCCCGGATGCCGATGTTCGAGCCCTCCGACTCCCAGGAGGCTTACGACATGGTGCAGGCCGCGTTTGAGACCTCGGAGAAGTTCCACGTGCCGTGCATGCTCCGTCTCACGACGCGCACGAGCCACTCGAGCTCGCTCGTCAACCTCGGCGACTTCAAGCCCGCGCCGCACGAGATCATCCCCTACAAGAAGGACATCACGCACACGATTCCCGTGCCGGCGTTCGCCCGCGGTCAGCGCTTTGCTGCACAGAAGCGCAGCGCCGAGATGGCCAAGGCGGCGAGCAAGAGCAAGTTCAACCGCATCGAGCCGGGCAAGAAGCAGATCGGCATCATCACCTCCGGCGTCGCGTACCAGTACGTGAAGGAGGTCTTCCCCGAGTACACGGTGCTGAAGCTCGGCTGGACGAACCCGTTCCCGGCGGACCTCGTGAAGAAGTTCGCGAAGACGGTGCGCCACGTGCTTGTGGTCGAGGAGCTCGACCCGTTCCTCGAGGACCAGGTCAAGGCGCTCGGCATCAAGGTGCAGAGCCACAAGACCGAGCTCAACATGATGGAGCTGAACCCCGACCGTCTGCAGGACCTCCGCCATGAGCTGCTGAAGGACGTCCCGAAGGCGAAGGTCGTGAAGCCTGACGCCACGCTGCCGACGCGTCCGCCGGTTCTCTGCGCGGGCTGCGGCCACCGCGGCGTCTTCTACACGCTCTCCAAGCTCGGCGCCACCGTGACGGGCGACATCGGCTGCTACACGCTCGGCGCATTCCCGCCCCTCAACGCGATGGACACGACGATCTGCATGGGCGCCTCCATCGGCAATGCCGCCGGTATGAAGAAGGCCGGGCAGAAGGGCCGCATCTGCGCGGTGCTCGGCGACTCCACGTTCTTCCACAGCGGCATCACCGGCATCCTGAGCGCGCACTACAACGGCACGCCTGTGACGACGGTCGTTCTCGACAACCGCATCACGGCCATGACGGGCCACCAGGACAATCCCGGCACGGGCAAGACGCTCGCGGGCGATCCGGCGCCGGTGACCGAGATTCTGGACATCGCGAAGGCCTGCGGCTACAAGAAGGTCGTGAAGGTCTCGGCGGACGACCTCGGTGAACTCGAGAAGGTCCTCAAGGATGCGATGGACGGCGACGAAGGTGCGCTCATCGTGGCCTACGCGCCTTGCCGAATCGCGGCGAAGCTGACGAAGGAAGGACTCTGCGAGGTCGACGAGAAGAAGTGCAAGGCCTGCGGCATGTGCTTCAAGATGGGTTGCCCTGCGATGACGCGCGGCAAGGAGGTCGCCCCCGGACGTTTCCAGATGAAGATCGATCCCACGCAGTGCGCTGGCTGCAAGCAGTGCGGCCAGGTCTGCAAGTTCGGCGCGATCAAGCGGGTGCGCTGAAGGGTGTAGAGAAGGTTGAGAGGGTAGAGAAAGCTGTATGTCGCTGTTCGAGCAATTCAAGCGCAATCGGGATGAACATCCGGACGCCGCCGCGTTTCTCATCGCGGCAGGCGATCGGTCTGTACCGATTACGTGGCGCGAGTTCGCACGCGACATCGAGACGATCGCCTGGATCATCCGCAAGTACACGCCGGGCGCGACGATTGCGCTGCTCGGCGCGAACTCCTACGAATGGATGACCGTGCACGCGGCGTGCATCTTCTCCGGCGCCGTCGCGCTTCCCCTCGAGGCGAACCTCCCCGCAGAGGACATCGCCGAACGACTCGCCTTCACCGGTGCCCGTGCTTTGATTCATTCCGCCGCTTTGGCGGACCGTGCGCACGAAGTGAAGAAAATGCTGCCGAAGCTCATCACCGGTGGTTTCGGCACGCGCCTCACGGACCGTGTGCTTGCGGCGGCGCACAAGGCCCTCGACGCAGGTGACCCCGGGATTTTCGATCTGCCCGAGCGGGACGAAGACGAGACGGCAATGCTCGTCTTCACGAGCGGCACGACGTCGAAGCCGCGCGGCGCCGAGCTCACGATTCACGGGCTGCGCACGTTCTCGGACTACTGGCACGCCAACCTCCATTTCACGGCCGGCCAGAATACGCTGATGCTGCTGCCGCTCAACCACATCTTCGGCATCGCCGTCACCTACGCGATGCTGGCACACGGTGTGGCGCTGGGCGTGTGCCCGGACTTCAGACGCATCTACGAGGCCGTGGAGCGGTTCCGTGCCGACTTCCTCTTTCTTGTGCCTGCGCTCGCGGAGATGCTGGCGGACAAGATCGCCCAGAAGGGGCGCACGGTTGAAGAGGCGGGGCTCTCCCTCCGCTGGCTGGTCGCGGGCGGTGCGCCGCTGCCCAGCCGTACCTACCTCAAATTGAAGAGCCTTGGCATCCAGCCGCTCATCGGCTATGGTCTCACCGAGACGACGGCACTCTATTCCGTCGCGGAGATCGAGAATCCCCATCCTGGCAGCGCCGGCAAGAGCTGCCATGGTTTCGGCGGTATGGAGACGCGTGTTTCGCCGGAGGGCATCCTGCAGATCCGTGGACCCTCCGTGCTGAAGGGCTATTACAAGGAGCCCGAGAAGACCGCGGCGATCTTGGACAAGGACGGTTGGTTCTCCACGGGCGACTACGGGCGCATCGACGAGGACGGTTCCGTGTGGATCACGGGACGCGCCTCGCGCACAATCATCCTTTCAAGCGGCAAGAAGGTCGCCCCCGAGGAACTCGAGGAGAAGCTGCTCTCGGTGCCGGGCTTCCTCGAGGTCGTCGTCTCGGGCGATTTCGAGACGCGCGAGGTCCAGGCCGAGGTCTATGCCTCCGTGCCGGAGGAGACGGTGCGGGAGCAGATTGCGATCTTCAACCAGAAGCAGCCGCTCCACAAGCGCATCCGCAAGATTGTGGTGCGCACGGAGCCGTTCCCCCGCACGGCGAGCGGTAAAATCAAGGTGGGGCGTCCCCAGGCGCCGTCGAATGCCCAAGAGGTCCCGAAGACGATTGAGGACGAGGATCCCAATCTTGTCTTGCGAGAATACGAGCGCGTGGCGGCGGTGGTCGGTCCAGTCCTTGGAAAGGCCGTGGCGGGCGTGCGGCGGACGCTGTCGCCGGAGCGGTGGAAGTGGGTTGTGCTCGTGTTGGGCGCGCTGGCAGGATTCGTGGTGCTCTGGAACATCTTCGGCCATACGGTGATGATCCAGCTTGACGCGGAGTCGACGGTTCGTCGCGTGCTCGAGTCGGTGGAGGATCGTCTGGCAGAGGTTCTGGCGGTGTTGGTGCTTGCCGCGGCGGTGGCCGTGTGGCGCACAGGTGTCTTTAAATCGGAAAAGTCAAATAGCAAGAAGGAGAATCAGAAATGATGTTCGCACAGGCGACGAATGCGGTTGTTGCGACGACGGGTGTCGTTGATCAGGTGACGGGGGCCTTTGGACAGCAGGCCGACCAGGGACGGGAATTCGTTCAGCAGATCACGACGTGGATTGCCCAGAATGGCGTGTCTTTTGCGCTGAACGCGATTGGCGCGATTCTGATTCTGTTCTTCGGCGGTCTCGTCGTGAAGCTGCTCGTGAAGGCGCTCAGCCGTGCGCTTCTGAAGACGAAGCGCGTGGACGAGCTTCTGCGCACGTTCCTCTGCAGCGTGGCCTCCAAGGTCGGCTGGGCGATTCTCATCGTGGTCGCCCTGGGCCGTCTGGGTGTGGATGTCGGCCCGCTGGTGGCGAGCCTGGGCGTGACGGGCGTTGTGCTCGGCTTCGCGTTCAAGGAATCCCTCGGCAGTCTCGCGGCTGGCCTGATGATTGCTTTGAACCATCCCTTCAAGGTGGGTGACTACGTCATCGCGGGCGGCTCCGAGGGTGTGGTGACCGAGCTGAATATGATGGCGACGGTGATCGCGACGGCCGACAACAAGAAGGTGACGGTGCCGAACAACTCCGTGTGGGGCAGCGCGATTACGAACTTCAGCGCACTCGGCAAGCGCCGTGTCGACACCCAGGTCGGCGTGGCCTACGGAAGCGACCTGGCTAAAGCTACGCAGGTTGCCCTTGAAGCACTCAAGAAGGTCCCCGGCGTGCTGCAGGATCCCGCGCCGGCAGTCGCCGTTGCGTGCCTCGATGATTCCGAGGTGACGTTCAACGTGCGTCCGTGGGCGAAGTGTGAGGACTACTGGGCCGTCTACTCGGCCGCCCAGGTCGCGGTGCTTGAGGCATTTGAGAAGAATGGCTTTGACGTACCGTTCCCGCAGGTTGAAGTCACGATGAAGAAGTGACGATGTTGATTGAAGAATTTTGATAGACTAGTTGCCGTTTTGACGGAAAGTAAGGCAGAAGAGACGAAAATGACGAAGAAGACGAGAGACCGCAGGGTTGAAAACACGGTGCAGGGTCTGAAAGAGGACTTTGCCTGGCACCTCCGCTACACGCTGGCCAAGTACGACGGCAAGGCGACGCCGCGCGACCAGTACACGGCCTTCGCGTACGCGATTCGCGATCGGATCGTCGAGCGGTGGATGGACACCCAGGAGCGCTATCACGCCCAGAATGAGCGTCGCGTCTCCTATCTCTCGCTGGAGTTCCTTATCGGACGTCTCCTCGGCAACAACGTCATCAACCTCAAGCTCGACAAGGAGTGCTCCGAGGCCCTCAAGGAATATGGTCTCGACTGGAACTCCCTGCGTGACTTCGAAGTCGACGCCGGTCTCGGCAATGGCGGCCTTGGCCGCCTGGCCGCCTGCTTCCTCGACTCGCTGAGCACGCTGGATCTCGCGGGCATGGGCTATGGTCTTCGCTACGACTATGGCATCTTCCGCCAACGCATCGTCGATGGACAGCAGGTCGAGGAGCCCGACAGCTGGCTCAAGGATGGCTATCCCTGGGAGATGGCGCGTCCCGAGTACTCACGCATCGTCCAGTTCGGCGGCTATGTCAACTGCATCGAGGAGCATGGAGCCCTCAAGTGGCGCTGGGTCGGTGCCGAGACCGTGCAGGGCATCCCCTACGATCTTCCGGTCGTCGGCTACAACAACGCCGTCAACACGCTGCGTCTCTGGAGCGCGAAGGCGACGGACGAGTTCTCGCTTGCGGAGTTCAACAAGGGTTCCTACGTTGAGGCCGTCGAGCGCAAGGTACTCGCCGAAAACCTCACGAAGGTCCTCTACCCGAATGACAACACGATGGCCGGCAAGGAGCTCCGCCTCCGCCAGCAGTATTTCTTCGTGTGCTGCTCGCTGGCGGATATCCTCCGTCGTTTCCGCGAGGACGGCAATGACTGGTCGCAGCTGCCCGAGAAGGCCTTCATCCACCTGAACGAGACGCACCCCGCGCTCGTCATCCCCGAACTCATGCGCATCCTCGTCGACGAGGAGGGCATCGACTGGGATACGGCCTGGGACCTCACGCGCCGCACGACGGGCTACACGAACCACACGATCCTCCCCGAGGCGCTCGAGAAGTGGCCCGTGCCGATGATGGAGCGCCTGCTCCCGCGTCATCTCCAGATCATCTACGAGATCAACGGGCGCTTCCTCAGCCAGATTTCCGGCATCTACCCCGGCGATCAGGACCGTCTCACCCGCATGTCGCTGATCGACGAGAACGGTGAGCGCTACGTGCGCATGGCCAACCTCGCGATCATCGGCTCCTCGAGCGTCAACGGTGTTGCCGAGCTTCACACCGACATCCTCAAGAAGTCGCTCTTCAAGGACTTCTACGAGCTCATGCCGGACCACTTCCACAACGTCACGAACGGCATCACACCCCGTCGTTGGCTCCTGAAGGCGAATCCGCCGCTTGCGCAGCTGATCACCGAGAAGATCGGCGACAAGTGGATCACCCACCTCGATGAACTCAAGAAGCTCGAGGGCTTCGCCGGGGACAAGGCTTTCCTCGACTGCCTCGCGAAGATCAAGCGCTCCAACAAGCGCATCCTTTCAAACTGGGTGGGCACCAACCTCGGCGTGTCGCTTGATCCCGACGCGATCTTCGACGTTCAGGTGAAGCGACTGCACGAATACAAGCGCCAGCTGCTGCTCGCGCTCTACATCATCATCTTCTACAACCGTCTGCTGGCGGATCCGAACTACGACCCCGTGCCGCGCGCGTTCATCTTCGCGGCCAAGGCCGCGCCGGGCTACCACATGGCGAAGCTCATCATCCGCCTGATCCACGGCATCGCGAACGTCGTCAACGCGAACCCGCGCACGCGCGGCAAGCTCACGGTCGCGTTCCTGCCCGACTACCGCGTCTCGCTCGCGGAGAAGATCATGCCGGCCGCCGAGCTCAGCGAGCAGATCTCGCTCGCGGGCACCGAGGCCTCCGGCACGGGCAACATGAAGTTCATGATGAACGGCGCGCTCACGCTCGGCACGTACGACGGCGCGAACGTCGAGATCAACCAGGAGGTCGGGGACGACAACATGTTCCTCTTCGGCCTCCGCACGGACGACGTGGCGCGTCTGCGCCCGACCTATGTCTCGCGTGACTACTACCAGAAGGACCCCGAGATCCGCCAGGCGGTGGACATGATCCGCCGCAACGTGTTCTCGTTGCTGAATCCGGGGCTCTTCGATCCGATCATCCGCGCGCTGCTGGATTACAACGACTACTACATGCTCCTCGCAGACCTGCGTTCCTACTGCGACGCGCAGGACCGCGTGGACGCCACGTACCGCGACAGGGGCGCCTGGAACCGCATGTCGCTCGTCAACATTGCCCGCTCGGGCCGCTTCTCCAGCGACCGCGCCGTGGCGGAGTACGCGCGCGACATCTGGCACATGACGCCAGTTGATTTCACGAAATGAAGTTGAGTGGGTTGAGAAGGGTGAGAAGGGTGAGAAGGTTGAGAAGGTTGAGAGGGTAAATGCAATGAAGCGACTGATCCTTGCGATGACGGTTGCCGCGACGGTGTTCGCGGCGCAGGCGGCGAAGGTTTCGTCCGTCCAGGTGAAGGCTGCCGATGGCGACGCTGGCGATGTCGGCGACGTCGCCGCGCGTTGCCAGGTTCGCGTGGGCGACGAGTACGATCCCGCCCAGTGCGCTCGCGACGTGCGTGCGCTCCGCGACGCAGGCGAGTTCGATGACATTACCGTCAAGGCCGAGCAGGGCCTCGAGGGCATCGAGGTGACCTACTGGGTGAAGCGCAAGATGCGCTTCCAGGGGCCGCTCGTCGTCAAGGGCTGCGAGTACTGGAATGAGGGTAAGATCGCCAAGCTCTCCGAACTGAAGGACGGCTATGCGTACGGCGAATCGGAAATCGCCGCCGCCGCGGGACGCATCCGCCGCGAGTACCAGAAGAAGTTCTTCTCGGACGTCAAGGTGAAGCCCGTCGTCGAGCCCGTGGAGGGCATCTCCGGCGCGGTGAAGATCACGATGGAGATCGAGGAGGGCGAGCGCGTCGAGATCACGAATTTCGATTTCGACGGCAATGAGTCCATTGACGCCTACGACCTGCGCGCGTCCTTCAACCAGTACCCCTGGTGGAATCCGCTCGGCTGGTTCAGCGACGTGCCCGCCACGCCGCAGGATCTGGCGGAGGCCCGGGACAAGGTCGTTGCGCTCTACCGCGACCGTGGCTACCTCGACGTGGACGTCTCCCAGCCTGAGATCAAGAAGAACGAGGAGGGCAAGAACATCCGCGTGTTCCAGGTGGTCGAAGGTCCCTGCTACAAGGTCGGCGAAATCTCCGTGACGGGCGTAAAGGCCTATCCGGCGGATGTCGTGGCTGGCGCCGTGAAGCGCATCGCCCCTGGGGATGTGGCCGGTGCCACTGCGTTGGATGAGGCCGCGCATGAGATTGAGGTGTTCTGCGGATCCGGTCGTGCGGCCCTCGCCGACACGCACGCGACTGTCCGTCGCATTCCATCCGCCGAGGATCCCGAGACGCTCAACCTCGTCTTCGTCGTCGAGGAGGGCGTGCCCGTGACCATCCGCGACGTGGTGATCCGTGGAAACGACTACACGATGGACAAGGTCATTCGCCGTGAGATCGCCCTTTCACCCGGCGACCCCATGCTGGCGGACAAGGCCGAGCGCTCCAAGAAGCGCCTTGAGAACCTCCGCTACTTCGAGCGTGTGCGCTACTACCTCGAGAAGGTCGACGGCGGTGAGGCGAAGGATGGCGAGCCGGAGAAGCGCGACATCGTGTATGAGCTTGCCGAGAAGAACACGGGCAACTTCCTCGTCGGCATCGGCGCCGGTACCGAAAGCTCGGTGTTTGGTCAGATCGAGTTGAGCGAGGCCAACTTCGACCTCTTCAGCCCGTGGCGCTTCCGCGGCGCCGGACAGAAGGGGCGCATCTGCGTGCAGGCCGGTCCCCGTGTCCAGACCTATGAGGCGTCGATCACGGAGCCGTGGTTCCTTACCCGCCAGCTCGAGCTCACCGTCGAGGCCTACCGCCGTCAGCGCTGGTTCGACGACTACGACGTGATCCGCAACGGCTTTGCGGTGACGCTCAGCTATCCGGTCAAGTTCTGGCACTCGTGGGAGGCGTTTGGCCGTCTCGGTCTGTCGCTCGCGGCCGAGTACATCGAATACGACGACGTCGACAAGCGCTACTACTACGATCCAAAGCGTGATGACCAGTTCCGCATGCTGAAGGAGGAAGAGCATCGCAACGGCGATAAGATCGAGATCCCGCTCGAACTCTTCTGGCGTCTCGACACGCGTGACCGCTTCATGTTCCCGACGCAGGGCCACACGGTCAAGCTCTATGGCGACATCGTGGGCGGCGACCATGAGTACTGGCGCGCCGGCTTCAACTTCCGCAAGTATTTCCCCGTGTGGAAGAAGTACGGCCACGTGTTCCAGATCGGTCTGCGCGGCGAGACGCTGGACGCCTTCAGCGGCGACGACCTCGCCCTGTACGATCGTCTGTTCCTCGGTGGTTCCAAGTCCATCCGTGGTGTCGACTTCCGCGAAATCGCGCCGCGCATCTATGCCCGCGAGAACAAGAAGGGCCACTACACGGCCTGGGGCGGGCAGACCTCCTGGTGCATGAACATGGAATACTCCGTGCCCGTCGTCAAGATGCTCCGCCTCGCCGCGTTCTCCGATCTCGGCAGCGTGGG